>NZ_JBIUZW010000001.1:0-501330 GCF_044745245.1 Herbaspirillum sp. NPDC087042
CCTGTCGTCCGAGCAAGTGCCGGCCGACCTGATCGAGAAGGAACGCTCGGTCGCCTCCCTGAAGGCTGCTGAATCCGGCAAGCCGGCTGACATCGTCGCCAAGATGGTGGACGGTTCGGTGCAGAAGTACCTGAAGGAAGTCTCCCTGTTCAACCAGGCTTTCGTGAAGAACGACAAGCAAAGCGTCGAACAGATGCTCAAGGCTGCCAACAGCACCGTCAAGTCGTTCGCCATGTACGTGGTGGGCGAGGGCATCGAGAAGAAGCAGGACGACTTCGCCGCCGAAGTGGCAGCGCAAGTGGCTGCAGCGAAACAAGCTCAGTAAGCGTTGTAAGAAAAAACGGGCCGAGAGGCCCGTTTTTTTAAGCTGGTCCCGGAACTTTCGGGGTTGGTCGCATCTACAGTCATGGTCTTGCTTCGCAGAGGCGGATCAAGGCGAGGCGTGCCGGGATGCGGTCGCGGCAGGATGGCACGATCAGCAGCAACAGCAAGGCGCAGCAGTACCCCATTTCAGTGTCCAGGCATCACCCTCGCGACGAAAGCGCGCCGTTTCGTCAGGGCGGGAGCGAGTGCGGACACGCCAACACGTAATTCAATATCGGAAAGAACACGGAGCCCTGCAATGACAACACCTGCTTATAAGCGCGTACTCCTCAAACTCTCCGGCGAAGCACTGATGGGCGATGACGCCTACGGTATCAATCGCGCGACCATCGAACGCATGGTCGCGGATGTAGCAGAAATCAGCAAACTGGGCGTGGAACTGGCCATCGTCATCGGCGGTGGCAACATCTTCCGCGGCGTGGCGCCGGGCGCCCAGGGCATGGATCGTGCGACCGCCGACTACATGGGCATGCTGGCCACCGTCATGAACTCGCTGGCCCTGGCCGACGCCATGCGCCAGGCTGGCCTGACCGCCCGCGTGATGTCGGCCATCGGCATCGAACAGGTGGTGGAACCCTATGTCCGCCCCAAGGCTCTGCAATACCTGGAAGAAGGCAAGATCGTCGTCTTCGCCGCCGGTACCGGCAATCCCTTCTTCACCACCGATACCGCCGCCGCCCTGCGCGGCTCGGAAATCGGCGCCGAGATCGTGCTCAAGGCCACCAAGGTGGACGGCGTCTATACTGCGGATCCCAAGAAGGATCCGGCGGCCACCCGTTATGCCTCGATTTCCTTCGATGAAGCCATCGCCAAGCACCTGCAGGTGATGGACGCCACCGCCTTTGCGCTGTGTCGTGATCAGAAGCTGCCGATCAAGGTGTTTTCCATCGTCAAGCCGGGCGCGCTGAAGAGCGTGGTCATGGGCGCTGACGAAGGTACCCTGGTCCACGTCTGAGGATAATTGCGGCGCAGAAACCGGCCGCTGGCCGGGATTCCCGCGTACAATGCCCCTCTTTCAGGCATTTGCCACCAAGACAAGTCAAGTAATTGCACCAAGTTAGGAGAGCAGCATGAGTGTCGCTGACGTCAAGAAGAACAGTGAACAAAAGATGGTCAAGTCCATCGAGACCCTGAAGGCCAATCTGGCCAAGGTTCGTACCGGCCGTGCCCACACGGGCTTGCTGGACCAGGTCATGGTCGATTACTACGGTTCGCCGACCGGCCTGTCGCAGGTCGCCAACCTGACCCTGATCGATGCCCGCACCATCGGTGTGCAGCCCTACGAGAAGAAGATGGTTGCCGTGATCGAAAAGGCCATCCGTGAAGCCGATCTGGGCCTCAATCCCGCTACCCACGGCGAACTGATCCGCGTGCCGATGCCGCCGCTGACCGAAGAGCGCCGCAAGGAAATGGTCAAGCTGGTCAAGGGCGAAGCCGAAGATGCGAAGATTGCCGTGCGCAACATCCGTCGCGACGGCAACGAAGGCCTCAAGAAGCTGGTCAAGGACAAGGTCGCCTCGGAAGACGACGAGCGTCGCGGCCAGGATGACATCCAGAAGCTGACCGACAAGTTCGTCGCTGAAATCGACAAGCTGGTCGGCGACAAGGAAAAGGAAGTGATGACGGTGTGACCCGTCTGTAGCAATACCAGCAACACTCGCGCGCGGCGGCCATGGCCACCGCGCGGCACAAACAAGGCAACAACAAGAAAACGTGCGGCGAGGGGGCGAGGGCGTGATGTCAGGGAGGGGCTGTTGGCGCGGGCGGTTTGCCAATGTTTGTCAAAGCCGGCCCAGGCAGCTACCATGTGCCGGCCCGGTTCCTCAATGCACTGAAATGCATTAAATTATTTTCATGAAGCATCAAAGCTCAACTCTGGCGGTTCCGGATATTTCCGCGGTTCCGCGTCATGTTGCCATCATCATGGACGGCAACGGTCGTTGGGCGACCAAGCGCTTCCTGCCCCGCGTGGCAGGGCATGCCAAGGGCGTGGATGCCGTGCGCTCCATCGTCGAGGCCTGCGCCGAGCGCGGTATCGAATTCCTGACCCTGTTTGCCTTCAGTTCCGAGAACTGGCGTCGCCCGGCCGATGAGGTCTCGGTGCTGATGCGCCTGTTCATGACGGTGCTGGAGCGCGAAGTGGGCAAGATGGCCAACAATGGCATCCGCCTGAAGATCGTCGGCGACATGAGTCGCTTCGATCCCAAATTGCAAGAGATGGCCGCCAAGGCCGAAGCCCAGACTGCGGCCAACAGCCGCCTGACGCTGACCGTCTGCGCCAACTACGGCGGGCGCTGGGATGTCATGCAGGCCGTCTCGAAGATGGTCAAGGACAAGCCGGGCGCCACCGACTACACCGAAGAGGAACTGGCCCCTTACCTGGCCATGGCCTACGCGCCCGAGCCCGACCTGTTCATCCGCACCGGCGGCGAGCAGCGCATCTCCAATTTCCTGTTGTGGCAGCTGGCATATAGCGAACTGTATTTCACCGAGACCTTCTGGCCCGATTTCGACGGCAAGGCGCTCGATACAGCCATTGCTTCCTACCAACAACGCGAGCGCCGTTTCGGGCGCACCAGTGCTCAGGTGCTGGACCAGAAAAAGGCTTCCTGATGCTCAAGACGCGTGTCATCACGGCGTTGATCCTGCTGGCAATCCTGTTGCCCATCCTGTATTTCGATTACTTCCCGGCCTTTGCCATGGCGGCACTGGTGTTCTTCGCCGCTGGTGCCTGGGAATGCTTCCGTCTCTTCAAGAGCCCGCGTCCGACGCTGTGGGCGGTGCTGTGGACGCTGGTCTTCAGCGTGATCCTGTTCTTCAGCGGCCTGCCCAGTGTGCGCCCCCTGTACGTGCTGTGCGTGCTGCTCTGGGTGGTGCGCTTCGTGCCGGCCCTGGGCCTGGGCCTGCCCAAGCTGGAAGCCTTCAGCAACCGCCTGCTCAATGCCACCTACATGCTGGCCATCCTGGGCTGCTTCGTGGCCATCGTCGACTTGTTCCAGCGTGCTCCGCTGTACCTGCTGTCGGTCATGGCCGTGGTCTGGGTGGCCGATATCGGCGCCTATTTTGCCGGCAAGGGTTTTGGCCGCCACAAGCTGGCGCCGACGATTTCGCCGGGCAAGTCCTGGGAAGGCGCCATCGGCGGCTGGCTGGCAGTGCTGGTGATTTCTGCGGCGGTGGTCATGTCCATCGGCATTGGCGAGACCTTCGAGTTCCGGCTCTACAGCCGTTGGGGCTGGGCCGGTTTCGTGGGCGTCCTCAGCGTGATGGTGGTGGCCAGTGTCGTGGGTGACCTGTTCGAGTCGCAACTCAAGCGTCGCGCCGGCATGAAGGACAGCAGCAACCTGCTGCCAGGCCATGGCGGCGTGCTCGACCGCATCGATGCGCTCATTCCCGTGCTGCCGCTGGCAGCGCTGGTCGATCTGTGGCTGGCGGCTGCCTGAGCCGCCACTTTCCTCCTGGAAATTCCATGCAGTCCATCAGTATCCTCGGTTCCACCGGTTCCATCGGCGTATCCACGCTCGATGTGGTGGCCCGCCATCCCGATCGTTACCGTGTCTACGCCCTGAGCGCCCATTCCCGGGTGGCGGAGCTGGCGCAGCAGTGCGCGCGCTTCCGTCCGCAGGTGGCCGTGGTCGGCTCGGCCGAAGCCGCCGCCGAGTTGCAGGCCTTGCTGCGGGAGGGCGATATCGGCACGGCAGTGGCCTACGGCCCGCAAGCCCTGTGCGACATCGCCGCCGCCGACGGCTGCGACATGGTCATGGCGGCCATCGTCGGCGCCGCCGGCCTGGCCTCGACGCTGGCGGCTGCGCGTGCCGGCAAGAAGATCCTGCTGGCCAACAAGGAAGCACTGGTCATCTCCGGTCAGCTGCTCATGGATACGGTGGCCGCCCATGGCGCCAGCCTGCTGCCCATCGACAGCGAGCACAACGCCATCTTCCAGTGCCTGCCAGCCGCTTATAGCCGGTCGATGGCGGCCCATGGCGTCGAAAAGATTCTCCTGACCGCTTCCGGCGGTCCCTTCCTGACCCGCGACGTCAGCACCCTGGACCGCGTCACGGTCGAGGAGGCGGTGGCACATCCCAAGTGGGTCATGGGACGCAAGATCTCGGTGGATTCGGCCACCATGATGAACAAGGGACTGGAAGTGATCGAGGCGCATTGGCTCTTCGGTGCGCCGGCCGACAAGATCGAGGTGGTGATCCATCCGCAGAGCGTGATCCACTCCATGGTTTCCTATGCCGACGGCTCGGTGCTGGCGCAGCTGGGCAACCCCGACATGCGCACGCCCATCGCCAATGCACTGGCCTATCCCGAGCGCATCGCCTCGGGCGTGGCGCCACTGGACCTGGCGCAGATCGCCCAGTTGTCCTTCAGCCAGCCGGACTACCAGCGCTTTCCCTGCCTGAAACTGGCGTATGATGCCTTGCGTGCCGGTGGCACGCTGGCGGCCATCCTCAACGCCGCCAATGAAGTCGCCGTGCAAGCCTTCCTGGACCGCCGGATCGGGTTTGGAAGGATCGCTCCCCTGATTGACCAGGTCATGTCTGCCATCCCCAACCGCCAAGCCGACGATATCGACGCGCTGCTGGAGCAGGACAGGCAAGCCCGGGCCTGCGCCGAGACCCTGATTTCACCATGACGCTGCTGCATACCCTTCTCGCATTCTTCGTTGCACTCGGCACCCTGGTCGTGGTGCACGAGCTGGGCCACTACCTGGTGGCGCGTTGGTGCGGGGTCAAGGTATTGCGCTTTTCGGTGGGCATGGGCCGGGTGATCTGGTCGCGCCGCTTCGGTCGCGACCAGACCGAGTGGGCCCTGTCGATCTTGCCGCTGGGCGGCTATGTGAAGATGCTGGATGCGCGCGAACAGCCCGTGGAGGATATCCCGGCCGCCGATCTTGCACGCGAATTCACCCGCCAGTCGGTGTGGCGCCGCATCGCCATCGTGGCGGCCGGCCCGATCGCCAATTTCCTGCTGGCCATTCTGCTGTTTGCCGGACTGTACATGCACGGTGTGCCTGAGCCGGTGCCTCTGCTGCGCGCCGGCGCAGAGCAGAGCGCCGCCTATCAGGCCGGCCTGCGTGCGGGTGACCGCGTCACTGCGGTCAATGGTGCGCCGGTGCAGGTGTGGTCAGAGCTGCGCTGGAAGCTGATGCAGCTGGTCCTGGAAAAGGCCGATGCGCGCCTGGACGTGGAGCGCCCCAATCCCAATGGCAGCGGCAAGCTGCTCAATACCGTGACGCTGCGCCTGGCCGGCATCGACGGCAATGACCTGGAAGGCGATTTCCTGGGCAAGCTGGGTCTGGCGCTGGCGCGTCCGCCCGCCGTGCTGGGTCGTATCATGGAGGGGCCTGCCAAGGCGGCCGGCCTGCAGACCGGGGACCGCATCCTGGCCATCGATGGTCAGCCGGTGCAGGATGGCCTGGCCTTTGTGGAAAAGGTCCGTGAATCGGCCGGTCGTGCGCTGACGCTGCAGGTTGCGCGTGGTGCGACTGGCTTCGATGTGCGCGTCACCCCGGAAGTGGTGGATGAAGGGCAGGGCGAGGGCGCCAAGCGTATCGGTCGCATCAAGGTCGAAGTGCCGCTGGCACCGGAGATGGCCACCGTCAGCGACGCGCCGCTGGAGGCCTTGGCCAAGGGTGCGCAGCGTACCTGGGATACCAGCGCGATGACCATCAAGATGATCGGCCGCATGATCATCGGCCAGGTCTCCCTGAAGAACATCACCGGCCCCATCACCATCGCCGACTATGCCGGACAGACCGCCCGGGTAGGCCTGGTCAGCTATCTGAGCTTCATGGCCTTCATCAGTATCAGCCTTGGTGTGATGAATCTATTGCCTATCCCGGTGTTAGATGGCGGTCATTTGTTGTATTATGCGCTGGAGATTTTGACAGGGCGGCCCGTTTCCGAGCGGTTTGGGGAAATCGCGCAGCGCGCCGGCCTGGGAATACTGATGGCGCTGATGCTCGTTGCGGCTTTCAACGATATCGTGCGACTGATGTTCCAAGGATGAATCCGGCCTGATGCCGTCGCCGTCGATGAAAATCGGCGGTACGGCGAGAAAGACCGGATTTTTTACATTTGCCGGCCAACCCCGATGGCAGTTGTTAAGCAATTGGCAATGGATCGCGGATCCGTTTTCAATTCCTTACCATCCTCTTGTCAGGCAGTGCTGCGGCGAAAAACTGTTGATGAACGATAGATGAAATTACACCCTGCGCAACATCCCATCCCGACATTCTCCCGTCGCCTGATCGCCGCAGCCGCCTTTGCCCTGTGCTCCAGCCAGGCCATGGCGGTCACGCCCTTCGTGGTCAAGGATATCCGCGTCGAAGGCATCCAGCGTACCGAAGCCGGTACGGTCTTCAGCTACCTGCCGGTGCGCGTGGGCGATACCTTCAACGATGAAAAGGGCACCGCCGCCATCAAGGCCCTGTATGCCACCGGTTTCTTCCGCGATGTGCGCATCGAGACCGAAGGCGACGTGCTGGTGGTGCAGGTGGTCGAGCGTCCGGCCATTGCCAGCGTCGACTTCTCCGGCATCAAGGAATTCGACAAGGAACAGCTGGGCAAGGCGCTGAAGGAAATCGGCGTGGCCGAATCGCGCATCTTCGACCGTTCCCAGGTCGATCGTGCCGAGCAGGAATTGAAGCGCCAGTACCTCTCGCGCGGCCTGTATGGCGCCAAGGTGTCCACCACGGTGACGCCGGTCGAGCGCAACCGTGTGGCCATTACCTTCTCCGTGGATGAAGGTGACGTCTCGCGCATCAAGCAGATCAACTTCGTGGGCAACAAGGTGTTCTCCGACAGCACCCTGCGTGACCAGATCAAGCTGACCACGCCGGGCTGGTTCACCTGGTACACCAAGGCCGACCAGTATTCCAAGGAAAAGCTGCAGGGCGACATCGAGACCCTGCGCTCCTACTATCTGGATCGCGGCTATCTGGAAATGCAGGTCGAATCGACCCAGGTGTCGATCACGCCCGACAAGAAGGACATCTACATCACCGTCAACATCAAGGAAGGCGAGAAGTACACCGTCTCCGACATCAAGCTGGAAGGCGAGATGTTTGGCATGGAGCCGGAACTGGCCAAGCTGGTGCAGTTGAAGAAGGGTGATGTCTATTCCGGTTCCAAGCTCACCGACAGCACCAAGAAGATCGGCGAGCGCCTGGGCAACTTCGGTTACGCCTTCGCCAACGTGAACGCCAACCCGAACGTGGACCGCGAGAAGAAGGAAGTCGCCTTCACCATCATGGTCGACCCGGGCAAGCGCGTCTATGTGCGTCATGTGAACATCGCCGGCAATACCAAGACCCGCGATGAAGTCATCCGTCGCGAATTCCGCCAGTTCGAGGATTCCTGGTACGACGGCGAGAAGATCAAGCTCTCGCGCGACCGCGTGGACCGCCTGGGCTACTTCAAGGAAGTCACCATCGATACGCCGGAAGTGGCCGGCAGCAGCGACCAGGTCGACGTGAACATGAAGGTCGAGGAAAAGCCGACCGGCAACATCATGATCGGTGCCGGCTTCTCGCAATCCGACAAGCTCAGCCTGACCGGCTCGATCTCGCAGGAAAACGCCTTCGGCAGCGGCAACACCGTGAGCCTGGACGTCAACACCAGCTCGCGCTATCGCACCATCTCGCTGTCGACCACCAATCCGTACTTCACGGATGACGGCATCAGCCGTACCTACGAAATCTACCTGCGTACCCTGCGTCCGTCGGTCTATGCCACCGGTGACTACAAGGTCAAGACGCTGGGCGGCAGCATCAAGTTCGGCGTGCCGTTCTCGGAACTGGATCGCGTCTTCTTCGGCGTCGGTATCGAAAACACCAACGTCACCACCGACTCCACCAGCCCTTCGCTGTATCGTCAGTATGTGCGTGACTTCGGTGGCGCCGGCGCGGCAGGTTGCGATGTGACCGATACCACTTCCGGTACGAATTGCGGTGTGGGCAGCGCCCGTACCACCAGCTTCCCGCTGACGGTGGCCTGGCAGCGCGACGGTCGCGACAGCGCCCTGGTGCCGACGATGGGCCGCTACCAGCGCGCCAACCTGGAAGTCTCGGCCGTCGGTACGCTGCAGTACTACCGCGCCAGCTACCAGCACCAGTACTTCCAGCCCTTCTTCAGCAAGGCCGTGACCCTGGCCCTGAACGGCGAGCTGGACTACGGTCGTGGCATCGGCAGCAAGCCTTACCCGGTGTTCAAGAACTACTACGCCGGTGGTATCGGTACCGTGCGTGGCTATGAAGCGTCCTCGCTGGGTAGCCTGAAGGACCAGTATGGCGATTCCATGGGTGGCGCCTCTCGTTTCTATGCCAACGCGGAGTTACAATTCCCGTTCCCGGGTTCGGGCCAGGATCGTACGCTGCGCTGGTTCACCTTCTTCGACGGCGGCAACGTCTTCGCCGATGGCCAGAACATCAAGTTCAACGACCTGCGCTATTCCACCGGTGTGGGTATCAGCTGGGTGTCGCCGATCGGTCCTCTGAAGCTCAGCTTCGGCAAGCCGTTGAACCTCAAGGACGGCGACAAGTCTCAATCCTTCCAGTTCCAACTGGGTACCGGCTTCTAAAGCGGGCATCATTGATTAGTAATACGGAGAGTAATCTTGAAGTTCATGACCAAATCGTTCCTGTCCCTGCAGACCGTCGTGATGGCTGCCTGCCTGATGAGCTTTGCCCCTGCCCACGCGCAGGAAAGCTCCAAAATCGCATTCGTCAGCACCGAGCGCATCTTCCGCGAAGCGGCGCCGGCCAAGGCTGCGCAATCGAAGCTGGAAGCCGAGTTCGCCAAGCGCGATCGCGACCTGCAGGACATGGCTGCACGCCTGAAGGCCCAGTCCGAAAAGCTGGACAAGGATTCGGCCGTGCTGTCCGACTCCGACCGTGCCAAGCGCCAGCGCGACCTGTCCGATCTGGACAAGGAATTCCAGCGCAAGCAGCGTGAATTCCGCGAAGACCTGAACCAGCGCCGCAACGAGGAACTGGCTGTGGTTCTGGAGCGCACCAACAAGGTGATCCGCCAGATCGCCGAAGCTGAAAAGTACGACATCGTCTTCCAGGAGGCCGTGTACGCCAGCAAGCGCATCGACATTACCGACAAGGTCCTGAAGGAACTGGCGAAGTAATCCCTTCCTGACCGTGCGGGCGCGGGGCGCAAGCCCTTGGCGCCCGCATGTCGCTTCAGGGGCCGCCACATCGCCCGGACGGGTGGTGAGCGGCCCCGGTATCCTACGCAACGCATATCATTCGGAAAGCCAAGATGAGTATTCGGCTGGAGCAATTGGTCGAGCGCTTGGGCGGGCAGTTGAAGGGTGATGCGAACATCGCAGTCCAGGGCATCGCGCCGCTGGATGCCGCAGGTTCCACCCAGATCACCTTCCTCTCCAATCCCAAATTCCGCGCGCAAGCCGACCAGACACAGGCAGCAGCGCTGATCCTGTCCGAGGCGGATGATGCCCAGGTGCAGGCCTATGGCGGCGCCCGTATCGTCACGCGCAATCCCTACGCCTATTTCGCCCGCGCCGCGCAACTGTTCCAGGCCATGGCCGAGGTGGTGCCGGCCGCCGGCATCCACGCCAGCGCCGTGGTCGATCCATCGGCCAGCGTGGCGGCAGATGCCGTCATCGGCCCGCAGGTGGTGATCGAAGCCGGTGCCGTCATTGGTGCCCGGGCCCGTATCGATGCCGGCAGTTTCATCGGCCGCAATGCCCGCGTGGGCGAGGATACCCGTTTCCACGCCCGCGTGACCCTGCATCACGCCTGCGAGATCGGCGCGCGCGGTATCGTCCACTCCGGTGCGGTGATTGGCGCGGATGGCTTCGGATTCGCCAACGAGGCAGGGCAGTGGATCAAGATCCCGCAAGTTGGACGCGTGATGATCGGTGATGACGTGGAGATCGGTGCCAATACCACCATTGACCGTGGTGCGCTGGCCGACACCGTGATCGAGGAGGGCGTCAAGCTCGACAACCAGATCCAGATCGCCCACAACTGCCACATCGGCGCGCATACTGCGATCGCAGCCTGCGCCGGCATTGCCGGCAGCGCCAGGATCGGCAAGTATTGCTCCATCGGTGGCGCGGCCATGATCCATGGCCACATCACCATCGTGGACAAGGTGCACGTCTCGGCCGGCACGCTGGCCTTGCGTTCCATCCTGGAACCCGGGCAGTACACCGGCTTCTATCCGATCACGGAACACCGCGATTGGGAAAAATCCGCTGCATTGGTGCGCAATCTGGGCACGATGCGTGAGAAAATCCGGGCGTTGGAAAAAACGCTCAAAACGTTGACACAAGAACAAGCGGGCCAAGCACCGCATTCAGAGAATCAAGAAGAGAATGAATAGCCTCGACATCAATCAAATCAAACAGTACCTGCCGCACCGTTACCCGCTGCTGCTGGTGGACCGCGTGCTGGACTGGGAGAGCGGCAAGACCATCACCGCGATCAAGAACGTGACCGTCAATGAAGAATTCTTCAACGGCCACTTCCCGCACAAGCCGGTCATGCCCGGCGTGCTGATGATCGAGGCGCTGGCCCAGACGGCCGCACTGCTGTCCTTCCTGACCGAAGGCCGCAAGCCCGACGAGAACACCGTGGTCTACTTCGTGGGGATCGACAACGCCCGCTTCAAGCGTCCGGTGGAACCGGGCGACCAGCTGAAGATGGAAGTCGAGATCACCCGCCGTGCGCGCGGCATCTGGAAGTATCGTGCGGTCGCGACCGTGGATGGCCAGGTGGCGGTGGAAGCCGACCTGATGTGCACCATGCGCAGCGCGGCCGACGCCAGCCAGAGCGCCTGATCCCCGGATCCGGCGACCCACAGGCTGCAAGGCAGGCCCGGCAGGCGATCGGCAAGATCGGGCCGGGCCTGATTCTTTGAATGATTGCCTTGTTGCAATTGATTCAAGTGAACCTCAATCGAAGCACAGGATATGTCCAAGATCCATCCAAGCGCAGTGATTGCCCCCGGCGCGCAGATCGACGAGAGCGTCGAGGTCGGCGCCTATGCCGTCATCGGCCCTGACGTGCGCATCGCGGCCGGCACCCGCATCGGCCCCCATGTGGTCATCGAAGGCCACACCACGATCGGGCGCGACAACGAGATTTTCCAGTTCGCCTCCATCGGTGCGGCGCCGCAGGACAAGAAATACGCCGGCGAGCCCACCACCGTGGAAATCGGTGACCGCAACACCATCCGCGAATTCGTCACATTCAACCGTGGCACCGTCCAGGATGCCGGCGCCACCCGCATCGGCAACGACAACTGGATCATGGCCTACGTCCACCTGGCCCATGATTGCCAGCTGGGCAACGACATCATCCTGGCCAACAATGCCACGCTGGCCGGCCACGTCCATCTGGGGGACCATGTGTTCCTGGGCGGTTTCACCACCGTGCACCAGTTCTGCCGTATCGGCGCCCATGCGATGACGGCCTTTACCGCTGCTGTCAGCCAGGACGTGCCGCCCTTCGTGACCGCCGCCGGCAACCGTGCGGTGCCGGCCGGCATCAATAGCGAAGGCTTGCGTCGTCGTGGTTTCACCAGCGAGCAGATCATGGAGATCAAGCGCGCCTACAAGCTGATCTACCGTGCCAACCTGCCGCTGGAAGAAGCCAAGCAGGAGCTGCAGCAGATGGAAGCACAATCGGCGCATTCGGCCGAGCATATCCGCCTGCTGCGCGAATTCATCGAGGCTTCGGCCCGTGGCATCATCCGCTGACCTGACGCGCCGCCAGAGCATCGCACTGGTGGCGGGGGAGAGTTCGGGCGACCTGCTGGGCAGCCGTCTCCTGTCGGGACTGCGCGAGCGCTTGCCGCAGGCACGCCTGCATGGCATCGGCGGCGAGCACATGGCCGGGCAGGGCTTCACCAGTCACTGGCCGATGGACAAGCTGACCGTGCGCGGCCTGTTCGAGGTGATTCCGCGCTATCGCGAGATCAAGGGGATCCAGGAAGACCTGCGTGACAGGCTCCTGGCTGACCGACCGGACGTCTTCGTCGGTGTCGACTACCCGGGCTTCAACCTGGGCCTGGAAGAGCAGCTCAAGCAGGCCGGCATCCCGACCATCCATTTCATCGGCCCGCAGATCTGGGCCTGGCGTGGCTGGCGCATCAAGAAGATCCAGCGCGCCGTGTCGCATATGCTGGTGATCTTCCCCTTCGAGGAAAACATCTACCGCCAGGCCGGCGTGCCGGTCACCTATGTCGGCCATCCGCTGGCCGAGGTGATCCCGCTGCAACCCGATACGCCCGCAGCGCGGCAGCGCCTGGGCCTGGGTGGAGCGGGGCGGGTGGTGGCCATCCTGCCGGGCAGCCGCATGAGCGAGCTCAAGCAGAATGGCGAAGGCTTCCTGGCCGCCGCGCGCTTGCTGCGCCAGCGTGATCCGCAGCTGCAATTCGTGGCGCCCATGGCGGGTGACCGCCAGATGGCCTTCTTCCAGGAACAGATCCGCGCGGGTCGCTACGAAGACCTGGCGTTGAATGTCATCCGTGGCCAGTCGCATAGCGCCATGGAAGCGGCCGATGCCGTGCTGGTGGCGTCCGGTACGGCCTCGCTGGAAGTGGCCCTGTACAAGAAGCCCATGGTGATCTCCTACAAGATCAACTGGGCCTCGTACCAGATCATGCGCCACATGGCTTACCAGCCCTGGGTGGGCTTGCCCAATATCCTGGCGCGTGAATTCCTGGTCCCGGAACTGCTGCAGCACGCCGCCACGCCACAGGCGCTGGCCGATGCCATGTGGCATCAGCTGGAAGACCATGCGCACCAGCAGCGCCTGGTGCGGCGCTTTGCCGACATGCACCAGTCCCTGCTGCGCGATACCAGTCGCGAAAGCGCCAATGCCGTATGTGAAGTCATCGGTGCGCGCCGCCGCTAGGCGGCTGTGCGCAGCGATGTTGGTTTGAAGATTGAAGAAGGAAATTCCCATGCCCAAGGCGGCGCCCCAGACATTGGCCCTGTTCGACGACTATTCCGGCGAGATCATCTGCGGAGTCGATGAGGCCGGCCGCGGCCCGTTGGCCGGCCCCGTGTTCGCGGCGGCGGTGATCCTGGATCCGGCGCGTCCGGTCAGCGGACTGCGCGACTCCAAGAAGCTCTCCGAAGCCGCCCGCGACAGCCTGGCGCTGGAGATCAAGGAAAACGCGCTGGCCTGGGCCATCGCCTCCTGCAACGAGCAGGAAATCGACGAGCTCAATATCCTGCATGCCAGCATGCTGGCCATGCGACGTGCCGTCGAGGCACTTTCCACCCTGCCTACGCTGGCCCTGATCGATGGCAACCGCTGCCCGGTCATGAGCATCCGCTCGGAAGCCATCGTCAAGGGCGACGACAAGGTGCCGGCCATCTCGGCCGCCTCCATCCTGGCCAAGACCGCGCGCGACGCGGCGCTGATGGTCTTGCACGAGACCTATCCGCAATACGGCTTCGACCGTCACAAGGGTTATCCGACCGCTTTGCACCTGGACATGCTGCGCCAGTATGGCGTCTCGCCGGTGCATCGCCGTTCGTATGCACCGGTCAAGGCGCTGCTGTCGGCGTCGGCCGGTGGGCGAGGCTGAATCGGGGAGCCATGCGATGAAACTGATTACCTCCAAGGACAATGCGCTCTTCAAGGACCTGAAGCAGCTGGCCTCCAGCAGCCAGGCGCGTCGTCGCGCCGGCCAGAGCCTGCTCGATGGCGTGCATCTGGCCCAGGCCTGGCTGCAGCATCGCGGCGCGCCACAGGTGTGCGTGGTGGCCGAAAGTGCCCAGGTTCACCCTGAAGTCGCCGCTATCCTGATGCGCTGTGAAGAAGGACGGGCGCAATGCCTGGTGCTGGCCGACAAGCTGTATGACGCCGTCAGTACGGTCGAGAACGGTGTCGGCCTGTTCTTCCTGGTGGCAACGCCCGATCCGGTGGCGCCCAAGGCCCTGAAAGAGTCGGCTGTGCTGCTCGACGGCTTGCAGGATCCTGGCAATCTGGGCTCCATCCTGCGCAGTGCCGCCGCGGCCGGCGTGAGGCAGGTATTCTGCGCGCCTGGCACGGCCGCCGCGTGGTCGCCCAAGGTGCTGCGCGCCGGCATGGGCGCGCATTTCGTGCTGGATATCTTCGAGAATGTCGATCTGGTCGCCCTGTGCGCCAGCAGTCGCATCCCATTGCTGGCCACCAGCTCGCACGCGGCACAGACCCTGTATGAGTGCGACCTCTCCGGGCCTGTAGCCTGGCTGCTGGGGCATGAAGGGCAGGGCGTCTCTCCGGCCCTGCAGGACGCCGCGACCCAGGAAGTGGTCATCCCGCACCTGGGTGAGATGGAGTCGCTCAATGTGGCCGCCGCCGCCGCCGTCTGCCTGTTCGAACAGGTGCGCCAGCGCACTGCCGGTCGCTGAGGCGCGTCGATGGCTGGCTTTCCGCCCCTGGACATGCCGGATCTGGCCGCCTACTTCCGGGGGCAGTGGCAATTCACCCGCACCATCTGGGAAGGTGGCGAGGATGCCCAGGCCGAAGCGGCGGGCGAAGCGGTGTTTCGCGATGGTGAGCTGACCGGTCAGCTGATCTACCAGGAGCGTGGTCACTTGCGCATGCTGACGGCGCCGGGCATGCGTCCCATAGCCTTCAGCCGCCTGTTCGACTATCGTTTCGGCACGGATGTGCCGGCGCGCCTGCAGGTTTTGTTTGCCGATGGTGAGCGCACCGGTCAGCCCTATCAGGACTACCTGCTACGCGGCAACATGGTGGCGCCCGCCGCCGATCACCTGTGCGGACCGGATTGCTACAACGCCGCCTATACCCTCGATGGTGATGAAGGTTTCACCATGGAAACCTTCATCAATGGCCCCAAGAAGCGTACCCGGGTGCTGACCCGCTACCAGCGGCAGACGGACCTCAGCGCGTCTCCGGCTTGATCTCCTGCAGGATGGTGGCGGCGATTTCCTCGATCGACTTGGCGGTGGAGGACATCCAGCGTATGCCTTCCCGACGCATCATCTTTTCCGCCTCGTTGATTTCATAGCGGCAATTTTCCAGCGACGCATACTTGCTGCCCGGACGGCGCTCGTTGCGCACCTCCGAGAGCCGCTCGGCGGCGATGGTCAGGCCGAAGATCTTCTTCTTGTGCATCACCAGCCCGCTGGGCAGCTTGTCGCGCTCGAAATCCTCGGGGATGAGCGGGTAGTTGGCCGCCTTGATGCCGAACTGCATGGCCAGGTAGAGGCTGGTCGGGGTCTTGCCCGAGCGCGAGACGCCCACCAGGATCACGTCGGCTTCCGAGAGGTTCTTGTTGGACTGGCCGTCATCATGTGCCAGCGAGAAATTGATGGCCTCGATGCGGTTGCGGTATTCCTCCGAATCGGCGGTATTGTGGCTGCGACCGATGGTGTGAGTGGATTTCATCTCCAGCTCCTGCTCCAGCGGCTCCACGAAGGTCTGGAACAGGTCCATGTGCATGGCCTTGGACTGGCGGATCACCGCCGACAGCTCCGACTTGACCAGGGTGGAAAAGACGATGGGCAGCTTGCCGTCCACCTGGTAGGCCTCGTTGATCTTGCGGGTGGCATCGTAGGCCTTGTCGAGCGTATCGATGAAGGGCAGGCGCACTTGCTTGAAACGCAGTTCGAACTGGCTCAGTACGGAATGCCCGAAGGTCTCGGCAGTGATCCCGGTGCCGTCGGAGACGAAGAAGACGGTACGGTTGGCGGCCATCAGTGGCGCCGGGTGCGGGAGGGGGATGGGGTCGAGCATGGGCTGGTCTTTGGAGGAAGAGAAAAAAAGTTTGGTGCGACGAACAAAAATGATTTCACGCGGTACAATGCCTAGCAACAATTCGAGAAGTCCATCCTGATGACCGTCTTTCGTCCGCATATCCTGACCGAGTTCCTGACGATGTTTGCACTGGCAAACGTCCTCGGTGCCTGCGTGCGTCTGATGCTGTCTCTGGGCTTGCCCTCGAAGCCGCTACTGCTGCCGCAACCGTCGCAGAATAACAAAAATAAACCGACCCATGCCGCGCCCGCGAAGATTTCTTATCATCAAGCTAGGGGTTGTCATGTCCAACGCAGTAAACACCCAGGGGGCAGTATACGTAGCCTCCTTTGAAACTCTTCGCATGACGGACGTCGAGTCCGTCGGTGGCAAAAACGCATCGCTGGGTGAAATGATTTCCCAGTTGGCCGGCGCCGGTGTCCGCGTGCCGGGCGGTTTCGCCACGACTGCGCAAGCTTTCCGCGACTTCCTGGAGCACAGTGCCGACGGTGGCCCGACCCTGGCCGCCCGCATCGCCACGCGCCTGGAAGGTCTGGATATCGATGACGTGCGTTCGCTGGCCCAGGCCGGCGCCGAGATCCGTCAATGGATCATCGACACGCCATTCCAGCCGCGCCTGGATCAGGAGATCCGTGCCTTCTACGACAAGCTGGTGGCCGATTCGACCGCCGAGATGTCGTTTGCCGTGCGTTCGTCCGCGACCGCCGAAGACCTGCCCGACGCATCCTTTGCCGGTCAGCAGGAGACCTTCCTGAACGTGGTCGGCATCGACAACGTGCTCGAAGCGATGAAGCACGTCTTCGCTTCGCTCTACAACGACCGCGCCATCTCGTATCGCGTCCACAAGGGCTTCACCCACGCTGAAGTGGCGCTGTCGGCCGGCGTGCAACGCATGGTCCGCTCCGACGTCGGTGCGGCCGGCGTGATGTTCACCATCGATACCGAATCGGGCTTCAAGGATGTGGTCTTCATCACTTCCAGCTATGGCCTGGGCGAGACCGTGGTGCAGGGCGCCGTCAACCCGGACGAATACTACGTCCACAAGCCCATGCTGGAACTGGGCAAGCAGCCGGTGATCCGCCGCAACCTGGGTTCCAAGCTGATCAAGATGGAATTCACCGGTGAAGCCAAGGCTGGCCGCTCGGTCAAGACCGTGGATGTGCCGGTGGAACTGCGCAACCGTTATTCCCTGACCGACGCCGAAGTGGTGGAACTGGCCAAGTACGCCACCATCATCGAGAAGCACTACCAGCGTCCGATGGATATCGAATGGGGTAAGGACGGTCGTGACGGCAAGCTGTACATCCTGCAGGCCCGTCCGGAAACCGTGAAGTCGCAGCAGAAGGCCACCGACGCCCAGCAGCGCTTCAAGCTGAAGAGCTCCGGCACCGTGCTGGCCACTGGCCGTGCGATCGGCCAGAAGATCGGCGCCGGTCCGGTGCGCGTCATCAGCGACCCGGCCGAAATGGAACGCGTGCAGCCCGGCGACGTGCTGGTGGCCGACATGACCGACCCCAACTGGGAACCGGTGATGAAGCGTGCCTCGGCCATCGTCACCAACCGTGGCGGTCGTACCTGCCACGCGGCCATCATCGCCCGTGAACTGGGTGTGCCGGCCGTGGTCGGTTGCGGCGACGCCACCGACGTGTTGAAGGATGGCACCCTGGTGACGGTCTCCTGCGCCGAAGGCGACGAAGGCAAGATCTACGACGGCCTGCTGGAAACCGAAGTGACCGAAGTGGCCCGTGGCGAACTGCCGCCGATCCCGCTGAAGGTGATGATGAACGTGGGCAACCCGCAGCTGGCCTTCGACTTCCAGTCGATCCCCAATGGCGGTGTGGGCCTGGCGCGTCTGGAATTCATCATCAACAACAACATCGGTGTGCACCCCAAGGCGATCCTGGAATACCCGAACATCGACGCCGACCTGAAGAAGGCCGTGGAATCGGTGGCCCGTGGTCACGCCTCGCCCAAGGCCTTCTACGTCGACAAGCTGGCCGAAGGCATCGCCACCATCGCTGCGGCCTTCTGGCCCAAGCCGGTGATCGTGCGCCTGTCGGACTTCAAGTCCAACGAGTACAAGAAGCTGATCGGCGGTTCGCGCTACGAGCCGGACGAAGAAAACCCGATGCTGGGCTTCCGTGGCGCCGCGCGCTACCTGGCCCACGACTTCGCCGAAGCCTTCCAGATGGAATGCCAGGCCATGAAGCGTGTGCGTGAAGACATGGGCCTGACCAACGTCGAGGTGATGGTGCCCTTCGTGCGTACCCTGGGCCAGGCCGAGAAGGTCATCGGCCTGCTGGGCAAGTATGGTCTGAAGCGTGGCGAGAACGGCCTGCGCGTCATCATGATGTGCGAAGTGCCGTCCAACGCCATCCTGGCCGAGCAGTTCCTGGAGCACTTCGATGGCTTCTCCATCGGTTCCAACGACCTGACCCAGCTGACCCTGGGCCTGGACCGCGATTCCGGCATGGAACTGCTGGCTGCCGACTTCGACGAACGCGATCCGGCGCTGCAGGCATTGCTGTCCAAGGTCATCGCTACCTGCCGTGAAAAGGGCAAGTACGTCGGCATCTGCGGTCAGGGTCCTTCGGACCACCCGGACTTCGCCGAATGGCTGATGGAGCAGGGCATCGAATCCATCTCGCTGAACCCGGACACGGTGATCGATACCTGGCAGCACCTGGCCAAGAAGTAATTCATCGCGGCAGCAAGTACTAGCCGCTGGACTGGCTGGATGACGAGGGCGCGGGCAGAAATGTCCGCGCCCTTGTTTTTGCGCCGGCAAGCTGGGTTAGACTTATGGGCGCCTGTCATCGATACTGAAGACGATGCAGGCATTTTTTTTGGGGATCACTCATGACGGATTGGGCCATCTGGCTGGTACTGGCCGGCGTATTGCTGGCGGCCGAACTGTTCACCGGCACCTTCTACCTGCTCATGATCGCGCTGGGCCTGGTGGCCGGTGGCGCGGCGGCATGGAGCGGTGCGCTGCTGGAATGGCAGCTGCTGGTGGCTGCCGTGGTCGGCGTGGCGGCGGTACTGGGCTTGCGGCGCAGCCGCTTCGGCCGGCTGCGCCAGGGCAGTGCCAATGACGATCCCAATCTCATCCTCGATATCGGCCACACCGTCGATGTAGCGGCCTGGCAGGAACAGGGCGAGCGCCATACCGCGCGCGTGCCTTACCGTGGCGCGCAGTGGGACGTGGAGCTGCTGCCTGGCCATCACCCCTTGCCGGGCAGCCATGTCATCCGCGAGATACGCGGCAGTCGCCTGTTCGTGGCGCCGCGCTGAATCACTATCCCTCTGTCACTATCCCTCTTCATCGTTCCAAGGAGAATCCCATGCTGGGCAGCGTTACCCTGGTCATTTTCTTCCTCGCCATCGTCTTCGTCGTGCAGACGGTCAAGGTGGTCCCGCAGCAGCACGCCTGGGTAGTGGAGCGCCTGGGCAAGTACCACGCCACGCTGGCGCCGGGCCTGAACATCGTGGTGCCCTTCATCGATCGCGTGGCCTACAAGCACATCCTCAAGGAAATCCCGCTGGATGTGCCACCCCAGGTCTGCATCACCAAGGACAACACGCAGCTGCAGGTCGACGGCATCCTGTATTTCCAGATCACCGATCCCATGCGCGCCTCCTACGGCTCGTCGAACTACATCGCGGCCATCACCCAGCTGGCGCAGACCACGCTGCGCTCGGTGATCGGCAAGATGGAGCTGGACAAGACCTTCGAGGAACGCGATCACATCAACACCGCCATCGTCAGCGCCATCGATGAATCGGCCGAGAACTGGGGCGTGAAGGTGTTGCGCTATGAAATCAAGGATCTGACACCCCCCAAGGAAATCCTGCATGCCATGCAGGCGCAGATCACCGCCGAGCGCGAGAAGCGCGCCCTGATCGCCGCCTCCGAAGGCCGCAAGCAGGAGCAGATCAACATCGCCACCGGCGAACGTGAAGCCGCCATTGCCCGCTCCGAAGGTGAGAAGCAGGCCTCGATCAATCGTGCCCAGGGCCAGGCAGCCGCCATCCTGGCGATTGCCGAAGCCAGTGCCGAGGCGATCCGCAAGACCGCCGCTGCCATCCAGCAGCCGGGTGGTACCGATGCCGTCAACCTGAAGGTAGCCGAGCAGTACGTGGACGCCTTCGGCAAGCTGGCCAAGACCAATAATTCCATCATTGTGCCGGCCAACCTGTCGGACATGGGGGGACTGATCGCCACGGCCCTGCAAGTGGTCAAGCAACAGAAATAGGGGATGCACTTGTCTTTTTCCCGTCGTTTTTTCCTTTCCACGCTCGCACGTACCACGGCGCTGCTGGCCACGACCGGCCTGCTGGTCACCAGACCCGCCAGCGCCCAGGAGATGCCCGATGCGGCGGCGCTGGCCGCACGGGTGGATGCCCGGATGGCGCAGTTGCTGGGCCAGTACCCGATCCCCGGCGCCAGCATCGCCATCGCCTACCAGGGCAAGCTGCTGTACCAGCGTGGTTACGGCATGGCCGTGACCGAATCGAACACGCCGGTCACGCCCGCCACGCGCATGCGTATCGGCAGCGTCTCCAAGGTCGTGACGGCCGTGGCCGTGCTGAAGCTGTTCGAGGACGAATTGCCGCAGGCGCTGGATCGCAAGGTCTTCGGCCCCGAGGGCCTGTTGCCTGACGCGGCCTATCCCGAGCTTGCCCAGCCGCTCGACCAGCGCGTACTCAGGATCAGCCTGCGCGACCTGCTGCAGCACACCAGTGGCTGGGGCGGTGACGACTACGATCCGCAATACGACCTGGTCAATATCGCCAAGGTACAGAAGGTGGCGGCCCCGGCCTCGGCGCGCGACGTGATCGCCTACATGGTGAAGCAGCGTATGCTGGATGCCGCGCCCGGCACCGAGTTCTTCTACAGCAATGTCGCCTACAACGTGCTGGGACGCATCATCGAGCACAAGTCCGGCGAGCCCTACGCGCAAGCAGTGCAGGAGCTGGTGCTGCAGCCCGCAGGCATCGAGGACGCGCTCATCGCCGGCGATGCCCGCCTGCAGCGCGCCGCCAATGAAACGGTCTACTACGACGATCCGCGCTGGCCGGCCGTGACCAGCCAGGATGGCAGCGGCAGCAAGGGCCCCGAATCCTACGCCGGGCTGCATTTTGCCAGCATGGATGCGACGGCTGGCTGGATCAGCACGGCCGCAGACCTGGTACGCCTGGCCGATGCCGCCCAGGGCCGCGGCGCGCCCGCCTTGCTCAAGCCCGCCACGGTGGCCTTGATGAAGGAGCACAAGCTGGCCATGACGGGTAACAACTACGGCCTGGGCTGGGTGGTCACCCGCGTGGGTGGCGTGGAGATCCTGTCGCACAGCGGTGCCCTGACCACCGGCACCTATGCCTACCTGCAGTCGCGCGCTGATGGCTGGTCGTGGGCGGTGTTGTTCAATCGCTTGCCGATTCCCTATCCGCCGGAGCAAGGCGTGAGCGAATTGCAGGCCTTCCAGGTGGCCGTGCAGCGCGGCCTGATGGGGGCCATCATCGCGACCGGAGAGAGCGCGGGCGAGCAGTAATCCTGCTCTTGCCGCCATGACCTCTGGGTGGCTGGGAAAATCAAAAGCCCCGTGCAGCGCAATGCTGCACGGGGCTTTTGTCTGGAAGGAGCCAGCCCGGAGGTGACGTCCTGCCGCGTGGGGTCAGCTTTCCAGCGTGGCACCCTTGGCCGGTTCATCGGCCATGAAGGGCAGGGTGATGTCCACCCGCAAGCCCCCATCCTTGCGATTGGCCGCCCGGATGAAGCCCTGGTGGGCTTCCACGATGCGCCTGGCGATCGACAGGCCCAGGCCATGACCGGCACTGTTGCTCTTGGTGCGACTGCTGCGGAAGAACAGTTCGAAGATGCTGTTCATCTCCTCCTCCGGGACGCCCGGCCCGCGATCGAGGATGGACAGGTGCAGCATCTTGTTGATCTCGTCGATCTGGGCCACGATCTGCACCGTGGTATCAGGCGCGGTGTGCTTGATGGCATTGCGCAGCACGTTCTCGATGGCACGGTAGAGCAGCTCAGGATTGCCCTTGATCTGGACCCGGCAATCGATATGGCTTTCGATGCGTTTGCCCAGGGTCTCGGCCTCGAAGCTGGCGTCGCTGGTCATCTCCCCCAGCATGGGCTGGATGGCGATGGGTTCTTCCATCGAGCCGGGGACATTGGCTTCCAGGCGCGAGAGCGTCAGCAGCTCGCCCACCAGCTTGTCCATGCGCACGCTTTCGCGTTCGATGCGTTCCAGGGTCAGGTCCAGCTTGTCCTTGTCCTGCACCCGCGCCAGGCCGATGGCCATCTGCAGGCGGGCGATCGGCGAGCGCAGCTCGTGCGACACGTCGTGCAGCAGGCGGCGCTGGCTCTCCATGAGCGTGCGCAGCTTGGTGGTCATGGCATCGAAGTCGCGGCCGAGGTCGGCCAGCTCGTCGCTGCGTGAGCTCATCACCGGTTCCAGTTCCAGGTCCAGGTTGCCGTTGGCGGCCTGGTTGAAGGCGTTCTTGAGGTGACGGATAGGATAGGAAAAATACCAGGCCAGCAGCAAGGCGAACACCAGACTGGCGACCATGGCCACGACAATGGGCATGGTCGGGAAGAACAGGGGCTGCGGACCACGCTCACGCATGTGGCGGGGTTCCCGTCCCCCCGGTCCGCCTGGACCCGGGGGCGGCCCGAATTCGTCGTTGGGGGCGGGGATGAACATCAGGTAACTGTGGCCATTGGCGGCCTTGACCAGTTCGACCACCCGGCGCTCGCTCTCGGTGGCCAGCACGTGACGGGCTTCCTCCACCAGCTTGGGCGGAACGTCGCGCCCCATGAGGTCCTTGTTTTCTTCATCGACCGCATACAATTGCAGGCGATGCGGACGGCCCTCGTTGATGAGGCTGCGCAAGGCCTCGGTGCCGCCGAATTGCAGGGTGGCAGCGGCCGAGCGGATCATGAACGAGGCCGGCGGGCTCAGGTCGATTTCCGAGGAGCGGTTGGTCCGCTCCAGGTTCTCGATCCAGAACAGCACGCCCACACCGAAGGTGGCGGTGATCTGGGCGATGGCGATGAAGAAGAAGAACTTCCAGAATAACCGACCCACTTTATTCCTTGATGAACTGATAGCCCAGTCGGTAGACGGTCTGGATGCAACTCTTGTCGCTGCCCAGTGCGGCGATCTTCTGGCGGATGCTGGAGAGGTGGACGTCGATATTGCGGTCGAAGCGCGCCAGCGGACGACCCAGGCCCTGTTCGGACAAGTGCTGCTTGCTGACCGGCTTGCCGGCATTGCGTGCCAGCACTTCGAGCAGGTTGAATTCGCTGCTGGTCAGTTCCAGCGGCTTGTTGTTCCAGGTGGCGCGGCGTTGTTCCGGCCACATCGACAGGGCGCCCACCGCCAGCGGCGAATAGGGCGATTGTTCGCTGTTCTCGGCCGAGGCGCGGCGCAGGATGGCGCGGATGCGGGCGGCGATCTCGCGCGGCGTGCAGGGCTTGGGGACGTAATCGTCGGCACCCAGCTCCAGGCCGATGATGCGGTCGGTGTCGTCGCCCTTGGCCGTCAGCATCACCACCGGCATGCTGCTCTTGGCACGGATGCGGCGCAGGGTGTCGACCCCGTTGAGGCGCGGCATCATCACGTCCAGCACGGCAATCGCGTACTGGCCGGTGAGCGCCTCGGTGGCACCTGCCTCACCATCGTAGGCGACATTGACTTCGAATTTTTCCTGCTCCAGGTATTCCTTGAGCATATCGACGAGTTCGACATCATCGTCGATCAAAAGCACTTTAGACATTGCTGCATTCCATTCTCGGGTTGCCCTGCATTCATGCCGCCGGGCGTCGGCAGTCGGTAATATGCCGTAAAAGGTTTTGCAGAAGTGTTTCAGACCATCTTTACATTTGCATCTTTACATTCATTTACCCACGTCGGGGCGAACATTTCAAGCCAAAGTTGTCCTTCGTTGCGCAGCACATCCGAAGATTTCTGGCAAGTAATTATTTTCTGTGTTGCTCCCCGCAAACCCGCGCCAGTAGCCGACTCCAACAAAAATTTACCAAGATTTACCACGCTGGAGCGAACTTAACATGCTGCGATATCCGATACTTGAAAAAGCAGGAGCCCGACTACGCCGCGCCATTCACAACAAGGGGGTCTATCATGTCCATCAGCAGCATTTCTTCCAGCAATTTCACGCTGGCCGACCTCTCGGGCCTGTCCGGCCTGAGCAGCACGACCAGCGCCAATTCCCAGTTTGACTTCCCGCCACCGCCACCGCCGCCACGCGGTGGTGGCGATGGCGGTGGCGGCCTGATCGGCGCCCTCAAGGATGTGCTGTCCTCGCTGGGCGTGTCGCTGGATTCGGTGTCCACCAGCGCCACCAGCACGACCTCGCTGACGTCGTCCGATTCCAGCACGACCAGCAACGTCGACTCGAAGCTGGATGCCTTCCTGCAGCAGTTGATGGCGACCCTGCAAGCGCAGGGCGCACAGGCGGCAACGTCGACAACGGCGACCAGTTCGTCGTCCTCGAGCTCGTCGTCCACCGCCAGCAACGACAATGACAGCGACGATACCAGCTCGACCTCGGCAGCCTCGTCCACCACGCCAAGCTCCTATACCCATGCCGGACATCCGCATCACCACGGTGGACGACTGGAGGCAGACCTGAAGAGCCTGATCTCGGAACTCTCCAGCAGCTCCAGCAGTACGGATTCCAGCGGCACCAGCAGTTCCACGTCGAGCTCCACCGACAGCTCGGTCAGCGCACTGCAATCGTCCTTCAGCAGCCTGCTCAGCTCGCTGGGTGCGTCGTCGAGCACGACCTCCCTGAGCAGCTTCCTGCAAGCCCTGCAAAGCAAGCTGGCCGATGGCAACACGACCGGCAACCTGGTCAATACGACTGCCTGATCTGGTGATCCGGTATTGACCCTGCGTGGGAGATGGCCGGTCAGCATGCTAAGCTGCCGGCCATGACTATTTCCGACCCCGCCATCCTGGCGCGATTGATGGGCCTGATGTGCGAGGCCATCGCCTTGCGCGGTGCCGGCCAGCCTGATGCGGCGCTCGCGGCGCTGGACCAGGCGCTGGCGCTGGACGAGCAATTCCTTCCGGTGCAGATGCAGCGCGCCGACCTGTTCGAGCAGGAAGGGCGCTGGGAAGCCGCTGTCGCGGCCTACGAAGCTTGCCTGGACATCGCCCCCGATTTCGACGACGCCCGCCGCGCGCATCGTCTTGCCTTGGCCAGCCTGGCCGATCACTGTCGCAGGCAGCTGGACGACGTCGGCCCGGGTTCGCAACAACAAGCCGATATCGCCCACACCCTGGCGCTGACCCTCTTCAAGCTGGATCAACCCGAGCAAGCGCTGGCACCGGCCGACCTGGCCTTGTCGCTGGCGCCCACGGCGCTGGCTGCGCAGGCCTTGCGCGCCGACATCCTGTTGCGGCTGAACCGGCACGAAGAGGCGCTGGATTGCTATCCAGCCGTGGAGCCGGCCGACGGCGACGCAGCCGCGCTGCACGCCTTCAACCGCGGCGACATCCTCTGGCGCATGGGCCAGGTCGAGGCGGCCCAGGCCAGCTTCGAGCGCGCCTTGCAGCTGCAACCCGATTTTGCCCAGGCGCGTGTTGGCCGCGCGCATTTGCTGTTGATGCAAGGCGAGTTCGGCCAGGGCTGGGTCGAGCATGAATCCCGCTTCCAGATCGCCGACCTGGCGCGCCGGTCGATACAGGCCGACAGCCCGCCCTGGCGGCCCGGCGATGCCTTGCAGGGCAAGCATGTCCTGCTCTGGGCGGAGCAGGGGCAGGGCGACACCCTGCAGTTCGCGCGTTACATCGCCGTGGTGGTGCAGCACGCTGCACGGGTGACGCTGTGTGCCCCGGCGGCGCTGCTGCCGTTGCTGGCGCAGTCCTTTCCCACGATCCATGGCGTGACCACAGCCGCCCAGGCCGGGCCGCATGATCTGCATGCCTCACTGATGAGTCTGCCCTGGCTGCTGGACCTGCCGGATCCCGGTCAAGGCCCGCAGCCACCTTACCTGCGCACGGACGCGTCGCGGGTGCAGGCCTGGCGCGCGCAACTGGATGCCATGCTGCCCGCACGCCGGCCCCGCATCGGCATCGCCTGGGCAGGGCGGCAATACGCCACCATCCACCATAGTCGCGACCTGCCGCTGGCCGAGCTGGCGCCGTTGCTGGACTTGCCGGCCGACTTCGTGAGCCTGCAGAAGGAAATTCCGGCATCCGACCTGGCCAGCCATGCGGCCCTCGGCCAGCGGCTGCATGCCGTGGAACTGGCCGACTGGGCCGATACCGCCGCCCTGATATGTGCGCTGGACCTGGTCATCAGTGTCGATACTGCCGTGGTACACCTGGCCGGCGCACTCGGCGGGCCCGCCTGGCTGCCACTGCGGCTGGAGGGCGAGTGGCGCTGGGGCCGGCAAGACAGCCGCAGCGACTGGTATCGGTCCCTGCAGTTGTTCCGCCAGCCGGTGCGGGGCCAGTGGGCGCCGGTGGTGCAGGCCATGGCGGCGGCCTGCCGCGCGCGGTTCACGCAGATGTGAGAACGGCTGCACGCGGCAGCCGTCGGGGTGGAACGTGTCGGGAAATGCCGGTCAGCGGCGGTGCTGCTTCATGGCCGCCTGGATCTCGCGCTGGCTGTCGCGCTGCTTTTCGGTCTCGCGCTTGTCGTGCTGCTTCTTGCCCTTGGCCAGGCCGATGTCGCATTTGACGCGGCCTTTGCTGTAGTGCAGGTTCAGCGGCACCAGCGTATAGCCGGAACGCTCCACCTTGCCGATCAGCTTGCTGATCTCGGCGGCATTGAGCAGCAGCTTGCGGGTACGCAAGGTTTCCGGATGGACGTGCGTGGAGGTGCTGGTCAGCGCACTGATGTGGCAGCCGAACAGGAACACCTCGCCGTTGCGCACGATCACATAGGCTTCCTTGAGCTGCACGCGGCCGGCCCGGATCGACTTGACTTCCCAACCTTGCAAGACGAGGCCTGCTTCGAAACGCTCTTCGATGAAATAATCGAAAAAGGCCTTTTTGTTATCAATAATGCTCATCTAATTAAAAATTCGTCTCGTCGGTTAAAATTGTGCCTTTGCGATTTTATCAAACGGATCACCCTCGATGGCAGTCGTACACAAAACCGTCCTGATCAACTATAGCGCGGAGCAGATGTTCAACCTGGTCGATCGGGTCGAGGATTATCCTGAATTCCTGCCCTGGTGCGGCGGCGTCGAGGTCGCCGAGCGCAGCGAGCATAGCCTGACAGCCAAGATCAAGATCAGCTATCACGGCCTGAGGCAATCCTTCAGTACCCAGAACAGCAATGAGCGTCCCACCAGCATGACCATGCGCCTGGTGGAAGGGCCGTTCAAGCATTTCGAGGGCCGCTGGCACTTCAAGGCCCTGCGCGAGGATGCCTGCAAGATCGAGTTCGACATGGAATACGAATTTTCCAGCCGCATCCTGGAGGGCGTCATCGGCCCGGTCTTCAGCATGATCGCCAACAGCTTCGTCGATTCCTTCTGCAAGCGCGCCGAGCAGATATATGGTTGAAGTAGCGCATTTGCAAGTGCAGATCTGCTACGCCGCGCCCGGTCTGCAGATCCTGAAAGACCTGGATGTCGCTCCCGGCTGCACCCTCCAGCAAGCCATCATCGCCAGCGGGCTGGCGCGCGAGCAGCCGGCCATCGACTTGTCGGTGTGCAAGGTCGGCATCTTCGGCAAGGTCAAGCCGCTGGAGACCGTCCTGCGTGACCGCGATCGCATCGAGATCTATCGGCCACTGATCGCCGATCCCAAGCAGTCGCGCCGTCGCCGCGCCATCCACAAGGAACAGTCGGCGGCCTGAGAGGCCGTCCCCTTGGCGGAGTTTCAATGAATCCAGCGTCTTTGCCACGCCTGGAGGGATAAACGCAACTAGAGCAAGACGCAAGCTGGGCTTTTCTGTATAATTCGCTTTTGCGCCTATAGGAAACACTATGCGTCTTCTCCAGAAAGCACTCACATTCGATGACGTGCTGCTCGTCCCGGCCTTCTCGGACATCCTCCCCAAAGATACCACCCTGTCTACGCGTCTGACGCGCAACATCTCGTTGAACATTCCGCTGGTCTCGGCGGCGATGGACACCGTGACCGAGGCACGCCTGGCTATTGCCATGGCGCAAGAGGGCGGCATCGGCATCATCCACAAGAACCTGACGCCCAAGGAACAGGCGCGCGAGGTTTCCAAGGTCAAGCGCTTCGAGTCCGGCGTGGTCCGTGACCCGATCACCATTCCCCCCACCATGAAGATCCGTGACGTGATCGCGCTGTCCAAGCAGCACGGCATTTCCGGCTTCCCGGTGGTCGAAGGCAAGGCACTGGTAGGTATCATCACCAACCGCGACCTGCGCTTCGAAGAAGAGCTGGACGCCGAAGTCCGCGCCAAGATGACCCCGCGCGACAAGCTGGTCTACGTCAAGGAAAACGGCTCCGGTGCCGACCCTGAAGAAGCCAAGCGCCTGATGAACAAGCACCGCCTGGAGCGCGTGATGGTCGTCAACGACGCCTTCGAGCTGCGTGGCCTGATCACCGTCAAGGACATCGAGAAGTCGACCGAACACCCCTTCGCCTGCAAGGACGAGCACGGCAAGCTGCGCGTGGGCGCGGCCGTCGGCGTGGGTCCGGACAATGACGAACGCATCGAGCTGCTGGTCGCCGCCGGCGTGGACGTGATCGTGGTCGACACCGCCCACGGCCACTCCGCTGGCGTGCTCAACCGCGTCAAGTGGGTCAAGACCAAGTTCCCGCACGTCGAAGTGATCGGTGGCAACATCGCTACCGCCGCCGCTGCCAAGGCACTGGTCGAGCATGGCGCTGACGCCGTCAAGGTCGGTATCGGCCCTGGCTCCATCTGCACCACCCGTATCGTTGCCGGCGTGGGCGTGCCGCAGATCTCCGCCATCGCCAACGTGGCCGAAGCCCTGAAGGGTACTGGCGTGCCGGTGATCGCCGATGGCGGTATCCGCTTCTCGGGCGACGTCGCCAAGGCGCTGGCCGCCGGCGCCTCGGCCGTGATGATGGGCAGCATGTTCGCCGGCACCGAAGAAGCGCCGGGCGAAGTGATCCTGTACCAGGGCCGCAGCTACAAGTCCTACCGTGGCATGGGTTCCCTGGGCGCGATGGCCGATGGTTCGGCTGACCGCTACTTCCAGGACGGCGACAACACCGCCGACAAGTTCGTGCCGGAAGGCATCGAAGGCCGCGTCGCCTACAAGGGCTCGGTGGTCGCCATCCTGTACCAGCTGGTGGGCGGCGTGCGCTCCTCCATGGGTTACTGCGGTTGCGGCACCATCGACGACTTCCGCGAACGCGCCGAATTTGTCGAGATCACCTCCGCCGGCATGCGTGAATCGCATGTCCACGACGTGCAGATCACCAAGGAAGCCCCGAACTACCGCGCCGAGTAATATCCGGTGCGGCCACAGCCCGACAGTCCACCGGCGTCACGCCAGGCTGTCGGGCTGTTGATCTTTTCAGAAGACCATTTTTCAACGTAGCCAGACCCATTGCCCATGTCCACGCATTCGCATTCGAAAATCCTGATCCTCGACTTCGGTTCCCAGGTGACCCAGCTCATCGCTCGCCGCGTGCGCGAAGCCGGTGTGTTTTCCGAGGTGTTCCCGCATGACGTGACCGACGAGTTCGTGCGCAACTACGGCGCAGCCGGCGTCATCCTCTCCGGCGGCCCCAACAGCGTCACCGAAGGCGACACCCCGCGCGCACCGCAAGCGGTGTTCGAACTGGGCGTACCGGTGCTGGGCATCTGCTACGGCATGCAGACCATGGCCGAGCAACTGGGCGGCAAGGTCGAGAACGGCCACCTGCGTGAATTCGGCTACGCCGAAGTGCGCGCCCACGGCCACACCAAGCTGCTGGACAACATCAGCGACTTCACCAACGCCCAAGGCCACGGCATGCTGAAGGTATGGATGAGCCACGGCGACAAGGTCAACGATATGCCCGCCGGCTTCAAGCTCATGGCCTCCACCGGCAACTGCCCCATCGCCGGCATGGCCGACGAGGAGCGTCGCTTCTACGGCGTGCAGTTCCACCCCGAAGTCACCCACACGGTGCAGGGCAAGGCCATGCTGGGCCGCTTCGTGCATGAGATCTGCGGCTGCCAGTCGGACTGGAACATGCCCGACTACATCGCCGAAGCCGTCGAATCGATCCGCCAGCAAGTGGGCAGCGACGAAGTCATCCTGGGCCTGTCGGGTGGTGTGGACAGCAGCGTGGCTGCCGCCCTGATCCACCGCGCCATCGGCGACCAGCTGACCTGCGTGTTCGTCGACCACGGCCTGCTGCGCCTGGACGAAGGCAAGATGGTCATGGAGATGTTCGCCAAGAACCTGGGCGTGAAGGTGATCCACGTGGACGCCACCGCACAGTTCATGGGCCACCTGGCTGGCGTCACCGATCCGGAAGCCAAGCGCAAGATCATCGGCCGCGAGTTCGTCGAAGTCTTCCAGGCCGAATCGGGCAAGCTGACCAGCGCCAAGTGGCTGGCCCAGGGCACGATCTACCCGGACGTGATCGAGAGTGCAGGCAAGGGCAAGAAGACCGCCCACACCATCAAGAGCCACCATAACGTCGGCGGCCTGCCGGAAACCCTGAACCTGAAGCTGCTGGAGCCGCTGCGCGAACTGTTCAAGGACGAAGTCCGCGAACTGGGCGTGGCCCTGGGCCTGCCACCGGAGATGGTCTACCGTCACCCGTTCCCGGGCCCTGGCCTGGGCGTGCGTATCCTGGGTGAAGTCAAGAAGGAATACGCCGACCTGCTGCGTCGTGCCGATGCGATCTTCATCGAGGAACTGCGCAATACCAAGGATGAAGATGGTCAAAGCTGGTACGACAAGACCAGCCAGGCGTTTGCCGTGTTCCTGCCGGTGAAGTCGGTCGGTGTGATGGGCGACGGCCGTACCTATGAGTACGTGGTGGCCCTGCGCGCGGTGCAGACCCAGGACTTCATGACGGCCCACTGGGCGCACCTGCCGCACGAGCTGCTGGGTCGCGTATCCAATCGCATCATCAATGAAGTGCGTGGCTTGAACCGGGTTGTCTATGACATCTCGGGTAAGCCGCCTGCGACCATTGAGTGGGAATGATTTCAGGTCTGGCAATACCAGGCAACTGAAAGCATCGCATCACCCGGAAGCCCGCGTCACTGCGGGCTTTTTTGCGTCTTGATTATCCACCAGGCTCTCAAACGCCAAGGTTATCCCGGCACGCCATATCGCCCCAGCAACCGCTCGAACGCAGCCACAATCCGGGTGACGAAGCGGTTCTTGTCACGCAGCGGCCCGTCTTCTCGTTCCAGGTGGATCAGCATCGTGGCATTGGCCTCGAAGACGAGTACGCGTCCGTCGGCCAGCACGCTGAAATCGATACCGGCGTAGTGCAGCCCAAGCTCCCGCCCGATGGCCGCAAGAGCCCACATGGCCGGCTCGCCGAGGCTGGTGGCCGGGTCTTGCAGGAAGCGCATTTCTTCGGCCTGCTTCTCGGGTTGCCCGACCATGTCGGCTGAAAAATAATGCACCATCCAGTGCGAGGAAATCGCCAAGTGGTAGGGGTAGGGCTCGCCGTCGATGAAAATCATCCGGTACTTGCGGAAATAGCCATCCGCCGAACGGAAATCGTGAAATGCCGTGATATAGCTGCCACCCGCCTGGCAGGCGGCGTTCCACAGGCTGTCCAGGTCGTCGCAGCGCACCATGTCCTTGCCGCCATGGCTGGCCCATGGTCGAAACAGCACCGGGAAAGCGATGCCCGATTGCTGTAAGCGCTGTCGAAGGGCTTCCTTGGTCGCAGGTGCTGCGACGAGACGAATGCAGGGGGGCATCACCACGCCCGGGATGCCATTCAGGCGCGGTGGCAGGTGCTGGCGTTGCGTCCGTTCGACCTCCTCCGGCCGATTCAATAGCGGTCGCTGGCACCTTGCTTCAAATCCCCTGAGACGCTGGTGCAGGGCCGGGCTGACGTCGGGGTCTCCGATGGCATTGAAGACGAGATCGTAGTCGGGCAGGGCCAGGTCTTCCGAGTCGTCCGCAAAATCCAGGACGTACTTGATGCGCGTATTGAGGCCCGTGCCCAGCAAGGTGTCGAGCGGCACGTTGCTGCTACCGGCGCCTTCGCACAGCAGCAGCAGGCGGCGTACCGGCGTGCCGGTCTGTTCGATGAAAACACGTTGCAGCCGGTAGGCCTGCTCCCTGCATTGCCGCGCCAGAAGGGGGTGATCGGCGCGCGTATGGATGGCGGCCAGGTTCAGATAGGCACTCGCGGCAACCTGGGGCGCGGGCTCCATCGCAAGGACCAACTGGTACCAGCGCAGTGCCAGCGGATGCTGGTCCAGCATGAAGTATCCGGTAGCGACGTCGCATACGGGTTGCGCAGAATATGCAGGATGCTTGCCGTGCCATGCGGCGAGCGACTGTGCCGCAATCATGTGGGCCAGCGCCGCGAATTCGTTACCTTGCGTGCGCATGGCTTGCGCCAGTTGCAGATGCGCCTGTGCGTCCAGGGGCCAGGGTTCAGTGTTCGACGATGCGCTTGCCAGGGGCGGGTTGTCCATCAATGCCTGGATGTTTTGATTCGAGGAGGCCTTATGGTAGCGGTCGGGCGGGACGGGCGCTCGGATTTTTGTTATCCATCAAAGATCCGGGGGCTTCATTCCTTGCCCATCCTTCTCTTCCTGTCGTGGAGGGGCGGCGTACTTGTCGTTGCAGAACAGGGCTTCCGGTTGATACCCTAGGCGAAATCATGTCGATCAACGCGCACGCCCGGTGGCGTAGCACAAGAACAAACCATGTCCGCCCAACACATCCGTTTTCGCTGCGATCCCGCCCTGGCCGACCTGCTGCCACGCCCCCGACTGGCCCGCGAAGTCATTCCCGACTGGATCCGCAGCATGCCTGCCAAGGCCTTCTCCGAACTGCATGACCGTGATATCCGCACCGTCAAGCAATGCCCGCCGTTCATCGATGCGATGGCACATGGCTTCATGATCCTGCTGCCCTGTGATGTGCAGGTGCAGCAGGGCGTGTTCCGCTGGGACTGGGAAGCCCCGGCGCCCAGCGTGGAGGGGCATCCGCGCGCACCGCTGAGTTTTCATCCGCCGGCCCAGGTGACGGGTACGCCTTTCCTGGCCGGTGATGCGTTGGTGTTGAAGTTCAACAGTTTCTGGACCATCGAGCTCGAACCCGGTTGGTCACTCTTTGCCACCCATCCCGTCAATCGCCACGATCTGCCGTTCCGTCTGCTGTCTGGGATGGTCGATGCGGATCAGTTCAATGATGCTGGCATCAACTTCCCGGCCGTCTGGACCGATGCCGGTTTCAGTGGTGTGCTGCCCAAGGGGACGCCGGTGGCGCAATGCTTCGTGGTGCCGCGCGAGCGTCCGGAACTGCACTTCGATACCCTCGACGGTGAGGCGGCTAGCCGCTATAGCGACACGGTGGCGCAGGTGCTGGCCAGACCCAACGTCTATCGCAAGAACTACCGGCAGCGCAAGTAAGGCGACCGGCTGGCTGCTCAGCCGCGCAGCGCCTGTTCCAGTTGCCGGGTATCCAGCCAGATCTGGCCGGTGCTGGCGGCGCTGAGCGCATGGGCGATGCGGCCATACCATTGCGGTTGCAGGCGTAGCGCCGTGCGATAGGCGTGCAGGGCGTCGTCCAGGCGGCGTGCTTCCTGCAGCGCCACCCCGAGATTGAGGGCGGCGTCCGCGTAGTCGGGGCGCAGGTGCAAGGCCTGCGCAAAGGCCTCTGCGGCGCCGTGGGCGTCGTGCAGATCCTGGCGCGCCAGTCCCAGATTGAACCAGGCCTCGGCCACGTCGGGGCGCAGTGCCACGGCGTTTTCGAAGGCAGCCCTGGCCGCCGGCAACTCTCCCTGCTCGCGCAGGGCGGTCCCGAGATTGAGCACGGCTTCCATGGCCTCCGGCGCCAGCGCGGCGGCTTGCTTCAGGGCCTGGATGGCTTCCTGATGGCGTCCCAGCGCCGAGAGGCTGTTCCCGCGATGGAAATGCGCCTGGCTCATGCCGGGCTGATGCCGGGCCGCGCTGTCGAAGTAGGCCAGGGCCGTGGTGTTGTCGCCCTCGGCCGTGGAGATCTTGCCGGCGATGAGGAGCGAAGGCACATGGTCAGGACGCGGGGCCAGGCTGTGCAGGATGTGCTGGCGCGCCTGCGCCAGCTGTTGGCGTTGCAGGGCCAGCACGGCCAGCAACTGATGGGCGGCGGGATGCTGGGGCTGCAGCATCAGCAGGTGCTGGCACGCCTGTTCAGCCTCGGCCAGGCGGCCGACATTGTAGCTGTGCAGCGCGACGGCCAGGATCTGCTCCGGCATGGGTGGGACATTGGTCATTTGTTGTCGGAGATCATGTTTCGGGCAGGGCTTCGGCGCTAATCTTTTCAGACAGATATGGATGCCTGGTAGTGAAGCTTGCTGCTTGCCGAGCAGATGTTAGTCACGGGCCTGCGCATTCGTCAAACAGATTGGCCATCTCGTCAAAGGAGTTCGCCCCATGCACTACAGTCGCGGAAATTATGAAGCCTTCGTACGTCCCCGCACGCCGGAAGGCGCTGATCGCAAGCATGCCTGGTTCGTCGGCTCGGGCCTGGCATCGCTGGCGGGTGCGGCTTTCCTGATCCGTGACGCCGGCGTGGCCGGGGAGCGCATCACCATCCTGGAGGAGCTGGCGCTTCCGGGTGGCGCGCTGGATGGCCTGAAAGTCCCCGACAAGGGCTTCGTCATCCGTGGTGGACGGGAGATGGAAGAGCACTTCGAATGCCTGTGGGACCTGTATCGCTCCATTCCCTCGCTGGAGCTCAAGGATGCCAGCGTGCTCGACGAATTCTATCGGCTCAACAAGGACGATCCCAACATCTCGCTGCAACGAGTGACGCAGGACCGTGGCCAGGATGTGCCCGACAAGGTCTTGCTGACCCTGAGCGAACGGGCCCAGAAGGATCTGGTGGCGGTGTTCCTGGCGGAGCCGCAGGAGATGGAGAACAAGCGCATCGACGAGGTCTTCGGGGAGGAATTCCTGAAGAGCAATTTCTGGCTGTACTGGCGCACCATGTTCGCCTTCGAGGAGTGGCATTCGGCGCTGGAGATGAAGCGTTATCTGCATCGCTTCATCCACCATGTGGCCCATCTGGCGGATTTCTCGTCGCTCAAGTTCAATCGCTACAACCAGTACGAGTCGATGGTGCTGCCGCTGGTCAAGTGGCTCAAGGAGCGGGGCGTGCATTTTCGCTATGGCATCGAGGTCATCGATGTGGATTTCGAGCTGCATCCGGGGCGCAAGCTGGCCACCCATCTCCACTGGCTTGAAAAGAGCGATGAAACGGCTGAGAGCAGGCCCGGCGGCGTGGCGCTCGGCCCGGACGACCTGCTCTTCATCACCATTGGCTCCCTCACCGAGAATTCCGACGAAGGCGATCATCACACGCCGGCCCGTCTCAACGACGGCCCGGCACCGGCATGGGATCTGTGGCGGCGCATTGCGGCCAAGGATGTCGCATTCGGCCAACCGGACGTCTTTGCCGGCAACATCGCCCAGAGCAAGTGGGCCTCTGCCACCATCACCACGCTGGACGAGCGGATCCCGGAATACATCCAGGCCATCGCCAAGCGCGACCCGTTCAGCGGCAAGGTGGTCACGGCCGGTATCGTCACTGCCAAGGATTCGAGCTGGCTGCTGAGCTGGACGGTGAGCCGTCAGCCCCATTTCAAGCAGCAGCCAAAGCACCAGGTGGTGGCCTGGTTCTATGCCCTGTTCGTGGACCGACCGGGCGACTTCGTGAACAAGCCGATGCAGGAATGCACTGGCGAAGAAATTACCCAGGAGTGGCTCTACCACCTCGGCGTGCCGATCGAGGAGATCGCCGAGCTGGCGGCCACGGGCGCCAGGACGGTGCCGGTGATGATGCCCTATATCACTGCCTTCTTCATGCCGCGCCAGGCGGGTGACCGGCCGGACGTGGTGCCGGAGGGCGCAGTCAATTTTGCCTTCATCGGCCAGTTTGCCGAATCGCAGCAGCAGGATTGCATCTTTACTACCGAGTATTCCGTGCGTACCCCGATGGAGGCGGTCTACACCCTGATGGACGTGGAGCGTGGCGTTCCGGAAGTGTTCAACTCGACCTATGACCTGCGCACGCTGCTGGCGGCCATTGCACCGTTGCGCGATGGCCGGAAGATCGATTTACCCTTGCCGGCCTTTGCCAGCAAGCTGGTGCTGGGGTGGTTGGACAAGACCCGCATCGGCGGCCTGTTGCGCGAAGCCGGCCTGATCAGGCCGGACTGAACTCAGCTGACGCCGCGCTCGACGATGACATAGTGCTTGCGCACCGGCTCCACCACCTCGAAGACGCCCTTGAAACCGGCCGGGATGACCATGGCGTCGCCCGGGCCGGCCTCGGCCGCGTGGCCTTGTTCATCGATGATGCGGCAGCGGCCTTCCAGTACATAGAAATACTCGTCCTTGTTGGGCGCGAAGGCGATGCGCCAGCTGCCTTTTTCGCAGGCCCATACACCGGCATTGACCTCGCCGCTGGCGCTGGTGAAATGATTCCAGGTGGTGCGCAGGGGATTGCCGTCCAGGCGACGGTCTTCGCGCGGGTGGTCGTATTCGGGAGCGGAGGAGGCGTGGCGGAATTCGGTGATGGCGGTCATGGCAAGGGCGCAATCGCTGGAAGTCGGAAAATGGCCCGCAGTGTAACAGCTGCGGGCCATCTCGTTCGGTCGCAATGCGTCCGTAGTTCGTGGTCGGTGGTCGGTGGTCCGTTGTCCGTGTTTAGGCCGTCACAGCCTGCGGCACTTCCTTGCGCAGGGCGCCGCGCAGCAGCCACAGGGCGCCCGCCACGAAAGCTGCCGCGACGAAGCCGACTTCACGCACCGAGCCGGTGGCGACCGTCAGTGCACCCACGGCGGCGCCCAGGGAGAAGCCCAGGTACATGAACGAGGCATTGAGCGAGAGCACGATGGAGGCCAGCTTGAGGCCGGCAATGTTCATTAGTCTTGCCTGCTGCGCCGGGTGGAAGGCCCAGGCCGACACACCCCAGACGATCATGGCCAGGTAGACCGGTGCGACCGCATGGGCCGGTGCCAGCGTGTAGGCCACCGCCGACAGCGCCACGAAAGACGCCATCATGAACCACAAGGCCGGCGCCGAGACGCGGGCAAAACCGAGCCGGTCGGACAGGCGGCCACCGGTCATGACACCCACTGCGGCCGAGACGCCCCACAACAGCAGGCCATAGCCCACATGCGCGCCATGGATGCCGGCGACCTCATTGAGATAGATGGCGAAGTAGGTGTACATGGTATAGGCGCCGGTGGCCCAGAGCAGGGTGGTCAGCAAGCCCTGCAGCACCCGGCCGTTGCGGGCGGCATGCAGGCGTTCGCGCAGGCTGGCCACTGGCAGGTGGGCGCCGATGCCCGGTGGCAGGCCGCGCATCAGGCCCAGGGTAGCCAGCGCTGCCAGCAACGCCACACCGGCGAAGGTCATGCGCCAGTCCAGCCGGTCGGCAATGAGCACGCCCAGCGGGGCGCCCAGCGCCACCGCCACCGTGAGTCCGCCACTGACGATGGCCAGCGCGCCACCGCGCCGTTCGGGCGCCACCAGCGCGCCGGCCAGGGCCATCGCATTGGGGACGTAGAGGCCGGCCGCCATGGCCAGCAGGATGCGCGCCAGCAGCAGCGCGGTATAGCCCGGTGCCTGCCAGGCCAGCAGGTTGGCCAGGGCGAACAGGCTCATGGTGCCGATCAGCAGGCGACGACGGTTGATGGCGCCGGTCAGGGCGGTCAGGATGGGTGAGCTGATGGCGTAGGCCGCCGTGAAGGCCACGACCAGTTGGCCGGCCACGGCGGCGCTGACGCCCAGGTCATGGGCCACGGTGGGCAGCATGCCGGCAATCATGAAGCCTTCGGTGCCGATGGCAAAGGTGCCCAGGGCCATCCAGTAGAGGGGCGCATTGCTGGGAGTGGCTGGGGGAGCGCTGATAGGGGTGCTGTCCATGGTGGAGTCCTTGTGATGGCGGTGGATTTAATATGACCGGTCGTCTTAAATGGTGTGAAAAAAATGCCGCACCTGGAGGGCGGCAACATGCAGCAGCCGGCGCATGGCTGGCACCGGTCTGCGGGTGACACGAAACGCAGGTATCGCCTCTGCTGGCTGCAGAGGCGACTTGCGTTCAGGTCAGGATCTTGTTGAAGGCCAGATCCACGAATTGCTCGAAAGGTACGCTGCTGCGTTCCACGCGTACCCGCAGGATGGTCCCCTCCCAGGCATTGAGCAGGAAGGAGGCCAGCACCTGTGCGCTGGTCTTGTCGGGAATGGTTCCTTCGCGCTGGCCGGCGGCAATCGCATATTCCAGCTTGGCAGTCCAGTTCTTGTAGACTTCGCCCAGCTGGCCACGGATGACCGGGCTTTGCTCGGCCAGTTCGGCGCTCATGTTGCCGACCATGCAGCCATGCTGGTAACCCCGTTCGGCCATGCGGCCATTGACGATGGTGAAATAACGCTTGAGCCGCTCCAGCGCCGGCACGGTATCGTCCAGCAGCATGTCGCGCCATTTGCCCAGTTCGCCGTAGTGGCTGACGATTTCGGCGGCCAGCGCTTCCTTGCTCTCGAAATGGTTGTAGAACGAGCCCTTGGGGACACCGGCCTCGGTGGTGATGTCCTGGACGCTGCAGGCATTGAAGGCGCGTTCGGACAGCAGCTTCATGGCAGCATCGAAGATCTGGTCGCGGGTGTTGGGTTTGCTCATGGAAGAATGATATGACCAGTCGTCTTAAAATTCAAGTGGAAGAAGAAAGCGTTGGGTTTTTGTGGCGTGGCGATCACGTGAGGGCTGCCTCCCGTTATAATTGCGGCACCGAAGTATGGCAAAAAACCTCTAAATATCAGCTATTTAGCTTTTTTGGACGGAAAAGGTCGATGAGCTTCGACCCAATCGACCCCATGATCCTGCGCCCGCCGTGGCCATGATCCTGCCATCGCGCCAGCATTGACAGTATTTTTGCGGCCAGCCCGCCCCAGACACGTGACCTACAGCATCAAAGAAATCTTTTATACCTTGCAGGGCGAGGGCGCCCATGCCGGTCGTCCCGCGGTGTTCTGCCGCTTTACCGGCTGCAACCTCTGGACCGGACGCGAGGAAGATCGCAGCCGCGCCATCTGCCAGTTCTGCGATACCGACTTCGTCGGCACCGATGGCGAGAATGGCGGCAAGTTCAAGTCGGCCGATGAACTGGCGGCCAAGGTGGCCAGTCTTTGGCCATCCACCTACGCACCCAGCAAGTACGTGGTCTTTACCGGCGGCGAGCCGCTGCTGCAACTGGATGCCGCGCTGATCGACGCCATGCATGCGCAGGGTTTCGAGATCGCCATCGAGACCAATGGCACCATTCCCGTACCGGACGGGGTGGACTGGATCTGCGTGAGCCCGAAGATGGGTTCCGAGCTGAAGGTGGCGCGTGGCAGCGAACTCAAGGTGGTGGTGCCGCAGCCGGGCCAGCCGCTGGCGGACTACGAGAAGCTGGATTTCCAGCACTTCCTGCTGCAACCCATGGATGGGCCGCAGGCTGCGGCCAACACCCGCCTGGCCATCGAGATGGTCAAGAACAACCCGAAGTGGAAGCTGAGCATCCAGACCCACAAGCTGCTCAATATCCCCTGAAACCCCTGATTTTTCTTCATGCGGCAGCATGCCGCATGATTACAATTGCCTGTCATTGCCCGCCACGCCACAAGGTGGCGCGGGCCATCTCCTGAAGAAACCTGTCATGCTGACCATCACCCGCAAACTCGAATTCGACGCCGGCCACCGTATTCCGGACCACAAGAGCCAGTGCCGCAACCTGCACGGCCACCGCTATACGCTGGAAATCACCCTGACCGGTGCGGTCATCGATATCGAAGGCAATTCCGACAACGGCATGATCATGGATTTCTCCGATATCAAGTCGCTGGCCAAGGAGCATCTGGTCGATGTCTGGGACCATGCCTTCCTGGTCTATGAAAAGGACACGCCGGTGCGCGACTTCCTGGCCAGCCTGCCGGGTCACAAGACGGTGGTCATCGGCAGCATCCCGACGGTCGAGAACCTGGCGCGCGAGGCCTTCCATATCCTCAAGGCCGCCTACAAGGACCGCTACGGCACCGGCCTGCACCTGCAGAAGCTGGTCCTGCACGAAACGCCCAATTGCTGGGCCGAGATCAGCGCCGATTGATGGTGGACGCCATGGACAGGCCTGCGGCGTCCCCGTCACCCGCCAGCGAAGCCGACCTGCTGCACATGCGTGCCGCGCTGGATCAGGCCAATAACGCCTGGGCGCTGGGCGAGGTGCCGGTGGGCGCGGTGGTGGTCAAGGATGGCGTGGTGATTGCCACCGGCTTCAACCAGCCCATCGGCAAGCACGATCCGACCGCGCATGCCGAGATCATGGCGCTGCGCCGCGCCGCCGAAAAGCTGGGCAATTACCGCCTGCCGGGCTGCGAGTTGTACGTGACGCTGGAACCCTGCGTGATGTGCTCCGGCGCCATGATGCACGCCCGCCTGGCGCGGGTGGTGTACGGCGCTGCTGATCCCAAGACCGGGGCTGGCGGTTCTGTCGTGAACTTGTTCGAGCAGGAGCAACTCAATCATCACACCGAACTGCTGGGCGGCGTGATGGCCGAGGAGTGCGGTCAATTGTTGAAAGAATTCTTCGCCATGCGGCGCGAGCAAGTAAAGCAAGGGCGACAAGTGAAGCAGCAACGCTTGCAGGACGCCGCCGCACAAGGTGACAGCCAACCCCAAGGTGGAACAGCATGACAGCAGCAGGGCGTGAACTTCTGGAAGGACTGGTGCCGGCCGGCACTGGCGTGGCCATCGTGGCGCCCTGCGGCCATGCAGGGCTTGAGCCCGAGCGCGTGCAGCGTGGCGTGGCCTTGCTGGAGTCACTGGGCTGCCGCGTGCGCAACTTCTACGATCACCAGCACCGTTACCAGCGTTTTGGCGCCACCGATGCGCAGCGCGCAGCGCAACTGATGGAAGCCGCCGCCGATCCCGACATCGATGTGATCCTGGGCTTGCGCGGCTCCTATGGCATGAGTCGCATCCTGCCGGCGCTGGATATCGCCGCGCTGGCGAACTGCGGCAAGTTGCTGGTGGGCTATAGTGATTTCACCGCCTTGCAGTGCCTGTTGCTGGACGAGTCGGGCTATGCCGGCTTCCAGGGGCCGATGCTGGCCGGCGATTTTGGCGCCGAGCAGCCGGACTGGCAGGCGTTGGCCACCTTCTGGCACACCCTGACTTCATCGCAGGTGGTGGTGCACAACTACACCGGCGCTGCCGGTGCCGAGCGCGCCCCCAATGGCGACCGCCGTACCGATCCGCACAGTCCGGTGGTGCGCTGCGCGGGCAAGCTGTGGGGCGGCAACCTGGCGATGATGGCGCATATGGCGGGCCATCCGCGCATGCCGCGCATCGAGGGTGGCATCCTGTTCCTGGAGGATGTCAACGAGCATCCCTTCCGCGTCGAGCGCATGATCCTGCAATTGGAGCAGGCTGGCGTGCTGGCGCGCCAGAAGGCCATCGTGCTGGGGGATTTCTCCGGCTACCGCCTGGCCGAGATCGACAATGGCTATGACTTCGGCGAGATGCTGGCCTTCCTGCGCGCACGCATCGCCACCCCCATCGTCACTGGCTTGCCGTTCGGCCATGTGCGCGACCTGGTCACCTTGCCGCTGGGCGCGCATGCCGAACTGGATGCCCATGGCGCCGAGGGCTTCACGCTGACACTGTCGGACTATCCGACGCTGCGCCGGGGCTGAGCCCGGGCAGCTTGCTTCACTGCTGCTTGATCTCGACCTTGACGGCGTTCTGCTCGACCGTGATCTTGCCGGGTTCGAAACGCTTGCCGTTCATCTGCAACTGCTCGGGTTTGAAGGTATAGAGCGGATAGTTGCGCAGCAACTGGTCGGCGGCGGTATTGCCCAGCGCGGTCAGCTGCTGGGCGTATTGCGGCGGTATGTCGCGGCTGTCGACCTTGTCCACCCTGGGGCCGTCCAGGCGCAGCGAGCGCGAGCCGGCATCGTAGCGGAAGCCGCTGCTCAGGGTCAGTACCGCATTGAAGGGGCGCGGCAGCAGCAGGGGATTGAAGATCTGGGCGTCCACCACCGTGTTCATGCGGTTCTGGCCCGGATCCATGCCCAGGCGCGGATTGCTCAGGGTGACGTCGAAGATGTCCATGTAGCGCAGCTTGCGCGGAAACTGCGGCGCAATGGCGGTTTCGATCTGTTGCCTGGAGACACTGTATTCGCTGGTCCAGACGTTGTAGCCGGTATTGGCGGTCTGCGGCTCGCTCGGCGGTTCGCTTTGGGCCAGGCCCAGGGCCGGCGCCAGCAGGGCGCTCAGCAGGACAGTGATGGCAGGAGTGATGGCTCGCTTCATGCTTGCATTTCTCATGGTGGCAAAACGGCTTGGAGCCGCACCAGGGTGGTAAAAATCCCGGAGATTGTAATCCAGGCAAGCTCGGGGAAGGCCATGGACATGGCCGTCTGACAAGTTTTGCGGGTCCGTGGCGGCGGCTAGTCAAGCCGCAGCGGGCTCGCAGTGGTAAAATCCGCCGTTTCGCGTGCCGCGGTTTGGCCTCGGTTGGCCCTGATGGTGCACGCAGGTTTCATTTTAGAAAAGGTTTTCGCAGTGCTATCCACCGCAAACATCACCATGCAGTTCGGCGCCAAGCCGTTGTTCGAGAACATTTCGGTCAAGTTCGGCGATGGCAATCGCTATGGCCTGATCGGCGCCAATGGCTGCGGCAAGTCCACCTTCATGAAGATCCTGGGCGGCGACCTCGAAGCGTCGGCCGGCAACGTCAGCCTGGACGTCAACGAACGCCTGGGTAAATTGCGGCAGGACCAGTTCGCCTATGAAGAAATGCGCGTGCTGGATGTGGTCATGATGGGTCACGTCGAGATGTGGGATGCCATGTCCGAGCGCGACGCCATCTATGCCAACCCGGAAGCCACCGACGACGACTACATGAAGGCTGCCGACCTGGAAGCCCGCTTCGCCGAATTCGACGGCTATACCGCCGAAGCCCGTGCCGGCGAGCTGCTGCTGGGCGTAGGCGTGCCCATCGAACAGCACAGTGGTCCCATGAGCAATGTCGCGCCCGGCTGGAAGCTGCGCGTGCTGCTGGCCCAGGCCCTGTTCTCCAACCCGGACATCCTGCTGCTGGACGAACCGACCAACAACCTGGACATCAACACCATCCGCTGGCTGGAAGACGTGCTCAACGAGCGCAATTCCACCATGATCATCATTTCCCACGATCGCCACTTCTTGAACCAGGTCTGCACCCACATGGCCGACATGGACTATGGCACCCTGAAGATCTACCCGGGCAACTACGACGAGTACATGCTGGCCTCGTCCCAGGCACGTGCCCAGCAACTGGCTGTGAACGCCAAGGCCAAGGAAAAGGTCGCCGAACTGCAGGACTTCGTGCGCCGCTTCTCGGCCAACAAGTCCAAGGCCCGCCAGGCCACCTCGCGCGCCAAGCAGATCGACAAGATCAAGGTCGAGGACATCAAGCCGTCGTCCCGCGTGAACCCCTTCGTCCGCTTCGAAGGCGAGAAGAAGCTGCACCGCCTGGCCGTGGAAACCCAGGGCATCACCAAGACCTACGACCGCGACATCTTCAAGAACTTCAGCATCATGGTCGAAGCCGGCGAGAAGATCGCCATCATCGGTGCCAACGGTGCCGGTAAGACCACGCTGCTGCGCAGCATCGGCGGTGACGTCACCGGCCTGCATCCCGATGCGGGCCAGGTGAAATGGGCCGAGAATGCCAACGTGGGCTACATGCCGCAGGATCCGACCGAGGAATTTGCCGGTGGCGAGACCCTGACCGACTGGATGGGCAAGTGGACCCAGGAAGGCGATGACGACCAGGCCGTGCGTGGCATCCTGGGCCGTCTGCTGTTCTCCGGCGACGACGTCAAGAAGTCCGTGAAGGTGCTCTCCGGTGGCGAAAAGGGCCGCATGATGTACGGCAAGCTGATGCTGGGCCGTCACAACGTGCTGCTGATGGATGAACCGACCAACCACATGGACATGGAGTCCATCGAGTCGCTCAACATCGCGCTGGAAAAATACGCCGGCACCCTGATCTTCGTGTCGCATGACCGTGAATTCGTCTCCTCGCTGGCCAACCGCATCCTCGAAGTCAAGGATGGCCAGGTGATCGACTTCCGCGGCAGCTACGAAGACTACCTGGCCAGCCAGGGCATCGAATAACCCTCATCGCAACGCATTGTTGACCGCCATGCAAGCAACCGCAACCAAGGTCGTCGAGTTCGAGCGACCGCAAATGGAGACCGGCGGTAGTTGTACCGCCAATGCGTGGGCCCGTGTACCGGCCACGCCCAGCCCCGAGGAGCGCGCCAGCCTGAAGGCGCGCATCCGTGACCTGCTCAAGCAAAAGCAGGCGGTGCTGGTGGCGCACTACTACGTCGATGGAGACCTGCAGGACCTCGCCGAGGAAACCGGCGGCTGCGTCTCCGATTCGCTGGAAATGGCCCGTTTCGGTCGTGATCACGCCGCCCAGACCCTGGTGGTCGCCGGCGTGCGTTTCATGGGCGAGACCGCCAAGATCCTGAGCCCCGAAAAACGCATCCTGATGCCCGACCTGGAGGCGACCTGTTCGCTGGACCTGGGTTGTGCGGCCGATGAATTCGCGGCCTTCTGCGACCAGCATCCCGACCGCACCGTGGTGGTCTACGCCAACACCAGCGCCGCCGTGAAGGCGCGCGCCGACTGGATGGTGACCTCGGGCATCGGCCTGGAGATCGTGCAGCACCTGCACGCCCAGGGCAAGAAGATCCTGTGGGCGCCCGACAAGCACCTGGGCGGCTACATCCAGAAGCAGACCGGCGCCGACATGTTGCTGTGGCAGGGTTCCTGCCTGGTCCATGACGAGTTCAAGGGCGTGGAACTGGAACTGATGCGCGCCGAAAACCCCGATGCGCTGGTGCTGGTGCATCCGGAGTCCCCCGAGGCGGTGGTGGCCCAGGCCGATGTGATCGGTTCGACCTCGCAACTGATCGCTGCCGTGCAGAACTCGGATGCGCCGGCCTTCATCGTCGCCACCGACAACGGTATCCTGCACAAGATGCGCGCCGCCGCACCGGGCAAACGCTTCATCGACGCCCCCACGGCCGGCAACAGCGCCACCTGCAAGAGCTGCGCGCATTGCCCGTGGATGGCCATGAACGGCTTGCAGAACCTGCTGCATGTGCTGGAGACCGGCGCCAACGAGATCCACGTCGATCCCGCCGTGGGCAAGAAGGCCGTGGTCTGTATCGACCGCATGCTGGATTTCGCCGCCCAGCGCAAGGCCAATGTGCGCCCCTCGGCGCGCCTGGAAGATGAACAGCAACTGTTTGCAGGGATCGGCCCAGCATGAGTCTCCACGCCATCAAACCCCAGTCCAGCATTGCCGGCAGCAGCCTGCGCAATCCTTTCGCTCCCTTCGACGTGGCCCTGCATGCGGCCTTCGATGCCAACGTCAACCTGGCCATCGCCGAAGACGTCGGGGACTGCGACTACACCGGCCTGCTGGTGCCGGAGAACGAGTTCGTCAAGGCCCGCGTGATCGTGCGCGAAGCCGCCGTGTTGTGTGGCGCGCCCTGGTTCGAGGCCGTCATGACCCGGCTCGACCCGCGCCTGCAGGTCGGCTGGCGCTATGCCGAAGGCGACCTGATGGCCGCCGACAGCGAAGTCTGCACCATCGAAGGCCCGGCACGTGCCTTGCTGACCGCCGAACGCGGCGCCCTGAACTTCCTGCAATTGCTCTCCGGCGTGGCCACCGCCACCCGGCGTTACGTGGAAGTGGTGACGGGCACCCGCGCGGCCATTCTCGATACCCGCAAGACCTTGCCCGGCCTGCGCCTGGCGCAGAAGTACGCGGTGCGTGTGGGCGGTGGCGTCAACCAGCGCCTGGCGCTGTATGACGGCATCCTCATCAAGGAAAACCACATCGCCGCCGCCGGTGGCATCACCGCCGCTGTCGCCGCGGCCCTGAAGCTCAATGCCGGCGTGAGCATCCAGGTCGAGGTGGAAGATATCGCCGAACTCAACGAGGCGCTGCAAGCCGGTGCGCAGTCGATCCTGCTGGACAACTTCTCGCTTGAGATGATGCGCGAGGCGGTGCAGCTCAATGCCGGTCGCGCCGTGCTGGAAGCCTCGGGCGGCATCAACATGCAGACCGTGCGTGCGATTGCCGAAACCGGTGTGGACCGTATCTCCATCGGCAGCCTGACCAAGGACATCCAGGCGACCGACTTCTCGTTGCGCGTCATCGGATAGACCGGCAACGCCATTGCCGTGGTACTGACAAGAAAGGCCCGCCGTGCATCACGGCGGGCCTTTCTTGTCTCGGCTGTTAGAATCGTTTGCACCGCCATCCTGGCGCCCCACGAGAGATCGCACCGTGCAATCCAATGAATTGTCAGCGCCACTGGCGTGGGCCCTTGCCTACTTCATGCTGGGGCTGCTGTCCCGTCAACTGGATGGCGCCCTCTATGGCAGCGGACATGTCTGGCTGCCCGCCGGCATCACCGTGGCCGCGCTGTGGCTGCTGCCCACGGCGCGCTGGTTTGCCTTGCTGGTGCTGCTCATTGCTGCGCAGGTGGTGCTAGGCGCCATCGCCCATCGCGAGCTGTGGCGGGTATTGCTGCTGGCCTTCAATGAAACCCTGATTGCCGCCATCGCCGTGGGCATGTTGCGCGGCCGCTCTCGCGCCATGTCCGGCCCTGCCTTCGTGCGCGACCTGCTGTCGGTGGCGGTGGCCGCCAGCCTGACCAGCGGCCTGCTGGCGGCCCTCTGGCTGCAGGCCACCCAGCGCGTGCCATTGGTGCCGGCATTGCGGATGTCGGCCTTGTCGGAGCTGGTCGGCATCCTGGTCATGACGCCGCCGCTGGTGTTCTGTACCCGGGCGGCCCGCGCCCATCCCGAGGGAATCGCCCGTACCGAGTTCGCGGTCGGGCTGGGCAGCCTGCTGGGCATGCTGGCCTCGGTCTACGTCGCCTTCAATGGCGATCTGGATCGCAAGGTACTGGATGTCAATTTCGGCACGACTTATGTTCCGCTGCTGTTCCTGGCGCTGGTGACGGTGGCCTGGGGTGCCCGCAGTGGCGCCTGGTCGGTGTTGCTGCTGAGCGTGATCGCCATGGCCTATGACATGCTGGGACGGGGACCTTTCGCCCAGCTGGTGCAGCTGCACGCCAGCAATGCCTTGCTGGAGCTGCAGGTCTACCTGGGAATGGCGGCCTTGCTGGCCCTGCTGATCGGGGCCTTCAAGACGCGTCGTGAGCGCATCCACGAAGAGGTCGGCGCCTGGAAGAGCCAGGTCGCACTGTCGCTGGCGGCCAGCCGCCAGGTGGCCTATATCTTCGATGTGGAGTCCTGCCGCTTTGCCTGGCACGGCGATGTGCTGGCCGTGCTGGGTGCGCCGGCGCACTGCCTGCAGGAGCTGGAACAGGTGCTGGCCCTGGTTTCGCCGCTGGACCAGGCGCGCCTGCGCCAACGCTGGATGCAGGAAGATGACGCACCCCATGCGACCCAGATGCTGGTGCGCCTGCAGGATGGCAGCACGGTACTGGATCGCAGCCGGCCCCTGCCCAGGGGGCGTGACGGGCGACCTCGCGTGGCCGGTGTCTGGCAGATGGAGCCGGCCGACTGAGCCCTCAGCGCATCAGAAGACGCGGCCCAGTTGCAGGTACAGGTTCCACACTCCTTGCTGGCCCAGGGCCACGCCGAAGTAAAGCGGGCCCACCGGGCTGGTTCCGCCCAGGAACAGACTCAGGCTCTTCTTGTAGGGGCCGTCGCCGAAGGCATCCCGGTTCTGCCACACATTGCCGGCTTCAAGACTGGTGCCCAGTACCGGCTTGCGCAGGCCGGGCAGGGCATCGTCGGCGAGGTCGCGCAGCCAGCTCAGGCGTCCGTACAGCAGGTAGTTGCCGAAGAACTGGTCGGGTGCATAGGCCGAGAGGTGCTGGAATCCGCCCAGCGTGAAGCCCAGGCCGGCACTGTTGGCCGACAGGCTGCTGGCGCCTTCGAGAGCCACGTTGATGGTGTTGTTGTCGCGGCTGAAGGCCCACAGGGTCTTGGCCTGCATGTCGGAGAAGCGTCGCTGCTCGCCGCCAAAGCCGCGATTGGCCTCGGCCGAGAGGTAATAGCCCCGGCGTGGGAAGAGCGCATCATCGAGCTGGTCGATGGTCAGGCGCAGGCGCGCCACCGGCTGGCTGCTCTGGTAGGACTGGAACTGGGCGCCGCTGTCAGGTGGCAAGTTGTAGGAGGGGGAGTAATCCACATGCTGGTAGCTCACCCCCATGCGCAATTCACCCAGGCGCGAGAGCGGCACGCCCAGGTCCAGACCGGCGATGGCCGAATCGATGCGGTACTCGTTGACCGGCGTGGCCTTCACGTCGCTGCCATCGAGATAGACATCGACGTAGCGCCGCCTGATCTGCACATAGGGCGCGAGATAGCTGCCACTGTCGCCCCAGATGGGCTGGCGCAGCTCGCTCTCCAGGCTGGCTCCCTTGGCGCCCAGCAGCAGGTCATTGCGCCATTCCAGGCCACTGTCATTGATCCAGGGGTAGCGGTGGCCGATCTGCAGGTTGAAGCCGCCATGGCCATTGAAGCTGTTCGACAGCCCCAGGCCGAACAGCAGGTATTGCGGTCCCCAGGACTTTTCCTCGGCCTCGATCACCAGGACGTTGCTGCCATCGTCACGTCGCACCAGTTCCTGCGTGACGGCATTGAAGTCACCGTGGGTGGCCAGCTGGGCGAGTTGCTGGTTGATCTGCTGGCCGTCGTAGAGGTCGCCCTCCCTGACGGCCAGCCGGCTGCGGACATAGCTGGCCGGGATATGGCTGCCACTATGGATCTCGATGGCGTCGATGCGGGTGCCGCCGGCCAGCGCCGGGCCGCCATGCTGGCGGGTCTCCAGATAGGCCTGCCATTGCGCCGGCGACAGCGACAGCTGCAGCAGCCTTGCCTGCTGCGCCTGGGCGGCTTCCCAGCCGGCGTTGATGCCATCCTTGCCGCGCGCGAAGTCGGTGAAGGACATGCCCTCCATGTGCGGTTCGATCAGCACGTCGCCACGCCCCAGCAAGGCTTTTTGCGCCTTCACGTTCTGCTGGATCAGGATCCCCACCATCTGCTGGGCGACGGCCGTGGGCGATTGCAGTTGCGCGGCATCCTGCAGGGGCGTGGCGATGTTGACTGCGATCACCACGTCGGCCCCCATGTCGCGTGCGGTCTGTACCGGCAGGTTGCTGACCAGGCCACCGTCGACCAGGGTGCGCGTGCCGATGACGAACGGCGCGAACAGCCCCGGCACGGCCATGCTGGCGCGCATGGCGCGCGGCAGGGAACCGTGGTCCAGTACCACTTCGCTGCCCAGGCTCAAGTCGGTCGCGACGGCACGGAAGGGAATGGGCAGACGCGCAAAGTCGATATTGGCCGGCAGCTGTGCGGTCCAGTTCTGCAGCAGCGTGAGCAGCTTGTTGCCCTGGACCAGGCCGGAGGCCAGCTTGAGCTTGCCCTCGTCCAGGCCGGCCGCCAGCGAGATCGGATACTGGAATTCGTCTTCGCGTTGCGACTGCGGCAGTCGCGGGCGTTCGTTGCGGTCGAAGGCAATGTCGGAGAGGTTGGTGGCGGCCAGGCGGTGCTCCAGCTCATCCGCGCTCAGTCCGCTGGCATAGAGTCCGCCGATGAGCGCACCCATGCTGGTGCCGGCGATGCAATCGATGGGGATGTGCAATTGCTCCAGGTATTGCAGCACGCCCAGGTGGGCATAGCCACGCGCACCACCGCCGGAGAGCACCAGGCAGATGCGTGGGCGCTGGGCGGGTGCGGCCTGGATGGGGGCTGGCTCGCCGGCATGGGCCGGCGTGGCCAGTGCTGCCAGCATGAGCAATACGGACAGCATGGACAGCACGGACAGCACGGTCGGCCGGATCAGCCGGAGAGGGCGCATCAGCGCACGCACGGACGCACCCACGGCGTCACTGGCGGCCGGGAAGGATGGTCGGTGTGGCGCGCGGCAGCGTGCGTGGATAGTCCTGGCTGAAATGCAGGCCGCGGCTTTCCTTGCGGGTCAGGGCGCTGGCCACGATCAGCTGGGCCACATCGACCAGGTTGCGCAACTCCAGCAGGTCGCGCGAGATGCGGAAGTTGGCGTAGTACTCGTCGATCTCTTCCTTGAGCAGGCGGATGCGGTGCTGGGCGCGTTCCAGACGCTTGTCGGTACGCACGATGCTGACGTAGTTCCACATGAAGCGGCGCAATTCATCCCAGTTGTGGGCGATCACCACTTCCTCGTCGGCGTCGGTGACGCGGCTCTCGTCCCACTGCGGTACCTCGGCCAGGCGCCAGGTGCCGGCGGCCAGGTCGCGTTCGATATCTTCGGCTGCCGAGCGGCCCAGCACCAGGCATTCCAGGAGCGAATTGCTGGCCAGGCGGTTGGCGCCATGCAGGCCGGTATAGGCGGTCTCGCCCACCGCATACAGGCCCGGCAGGTCGGTTCGCCCGGCCATGTCGGTGACCACGCCGCCACAGGTGTAGTGCGCCGCCGGCACCACCGGGATGGGCTGCTGCGTGATGTCGATGCCGAACTCCAGGCAGCGCGCCTGGATGGTCGGGAAGTGCTCGGCGATGAAGGCCGGGCTCTGGTGGCTGATATCCAGGTCCACATGATCCAGGCCGCGCTTCTTCATCTCGAAGTCGATGGCGCGCGCCACGATGTCGCGCGGCGCCAGCTCGGCCCGGTCGTCATGCTCGGGCATGAAGCGCTGGCCGGCGGCGCTACCGGCCGAAGCGGGCAGCTTGAGCAGGGCGCCTTCGCCGCGCAGGGCTTCGCTGATCAGGAAGGACTTGGCATAGGGGTGGTACAGGCAGGTCGGGTGGAACTGGATGAATTCCATGTTGGCCACGCGGCAACCGGCGCGCCAGGCCATGGCGATACCGTCGCCAGTGGCCGAATCGGGGTTGGAGGTGTACAGGTAGACCTTGCCGGCGCCGCCGGTGGCCAGCACCGTGCGCGCGGCGGCAATGGCCAGCACACGACCGCTGCTGGTGTCTTGCACGTGCACGCCCTGGCAGCGCGGCTCGGCCTTGGGATCCTGCTTGCGGGCGTGGATCAGGTCGATGGCGCAGTGATGCTCCAGCAGGGTGATATTGGGATGGGCGCGCACGCGCTGCTCCAGCGTGACCTGCACCGCATGGCCGGTGGCATCGGCGGCGTGGATGATGCGGCGCTGGCTGTGGCCGCCTTCGCGGGTGAGGTGATAGCCCAGCTCGGCGCTGTCGTCGCGGGTGAAGGGCACTCCCTGGGCGATGAGCCATTCGATGGCCTGGCGCCCGTGCTCGACGATGTAGCGGGTCGATGCTTCGTCGCACAGGCCGGCACCGGCGACCAGGGTGTCATCGATGTGCTGGGCGTGGCTGTCGCCCGAATCCAGCACGGCGGCGATGCCGCCCTGGGCCCAGTTGCTGGCCCCATCCAGCAGTTCGCCCTTGGAGACGACCACGACCTGATACTTTTCGGCAAGATGGAGAGCTACGGAGAGACCGGCCAGGCCGCTGCCGATGATGGCGACATCGCACTTCATGATCGTGAGCAAAGCTGCTGTTGTGGAGGGAGGCGACGATTATAACCAGTCGGGCGCCCAAAACTCTTTATATCGTTTGCAGACCGCTTGTTGCTGCCAGGCTATAAGGCAAGGCCACAAAGCAAGACGGGCCCCGATTTGCATCGGGGCCCGTCCGGGATGGCCTATGGCGTGCTAACGCTTATTCCGGGATGACCGGCTTGACCTTGGCGGCGGCCTGCTTGGCGCGGATGCGTGCGGTTTCGACGCTGTCGGCGCTGGCCAGGGCCACGCCCATACGGCGGCGGGCGAAGGATTCCGGCTTGCCGAACAGGCGGATATCGGCACCCGGGATGCGCAGGGCATCGGCCACGCCGTCGAAGGCGATGGCGCGGGCGTCGTGCTGGCCGTAGATGACGGCCGAGGCGCCAGGCGTCTTCAGGGCGGTATTGACCGGCAAGCCCAGGATGGCCTTGGCATGCAGTTCGAATTCGCTCTGCACCTGGCTGACCATGGTGACCATGCCGGTGTCATGCGGACGCGGGCTGACTTCGGAGAACCAGACCATGTCGCCCTTGACGAACAACTCCACGCCAAACAGGCCCAGGCCGCCGAGGTTCTCGGTGACCTTGCGGGCGATGTCGCGGGCCTTGTCCAGGGCGGCCGTGGGCATCGGGTGCGGCTGCCAGGATTCGACGTAGTCGCCCTTGACCTGCACGTGGCCGATGGGGTCGCAGAAGCTGGTGATGGTATCGCCGTTTTCGTTGAGCGAACGCACCGTCAGCAGGGTGATTTCGTAGTCGAAGTCGATGAAGCCTTCGACGATCACGCGACCGGCATCGACGCGGCCACCGGCGGCGGCGTAGTTCCAGGCGGTTTCGATCTCGCCGGGACCATCGATCTTGGACTGGCCCTTGCCGGAGGACGACATCACGGGCTTGATCACGCAGGGATAGCCGATCTGGTCGATGGCGGCCTTCAGTTCATCCAGGCTGTCGGCGAAGCGGTAGGGCGAGGTCGCCAGGGCCAGGGTTTCGCCGGCCAGGCGGCGGATGCCTTCGCGGTTCATCGTCAGCCAGGCCGCACGCGCGGTCGGGATGACGTTGACGCGGCCGGCTTCTTCCAGCTTGACCAGGGTTTCGGTGGCAATGGCCTCGATCTCGGGCACGATCAGGTCCGGCTTTTCCTGCTCGATCAGCGCGGTCAGGGCGGCGCCATCGGTCATGTTGATGACGTGGGCGCGATGCGCGACCTGGTGGCCGGGGGCGTTTTCATAACGGTCAACGGCGATCACTTCCACGCCCAGGCGTTGCAGGGCGATGATGACTTCCTTGCCCAGTTCGCCGGAGCCCAGCAGCATGACCTTGGTGGCGGAAGGAGAAAGCGGCGTGCCGAGTCGAGTTGGTTTTTTCATATTTGGGGAGAGTATCAGCAGCGTGCTGATGCAGTGCGAGAATGAATCACGGGCGGACGATACCAAATCTTGCGGGCTTTGGACAGTCGCAATGTACGCAGTTTTAAGCAAAGTAATCGGTGAAAATTTGCCTATTTTTCTCGTGGGAAACTGATTGTCACTAAGGAGTTAAGCGGATTCAATAACCTCGCTTTATCTATGCCTAACTAGCTACAACTTAGTACGAACCCCATGTTCCTGTATTTTGAGAATATCCCTGCTCACTATTAGGCGCGCTTTCTAATACATCTCATTCTCGGCCCAAGGAGAGACCGCAATGACCGACCATTCTTGCAGGCCACCAATCGAATCTATGCAGAAGCATAAAAAGGCAAGTCCTGAGCCCGACGTTAAGCGCTCACCAACAGAGGCGACAAAAACGAACCTGAAATCCGAGGCTGAACTCGATCTCACGGATCAACTTCCTCTAGGAGATGCAATGATGCAATTGAGCAAGAATATGGGCTTGCGCAATGAGGAGGTCGAGGCAATCCTTGCTACCAGGGATAGGCGGCCAGCGGAGCCAATGGAGTTTGACTAAGGGCACTATTCAAGCTCCCAGTTCAATGCCCAGCATCACCCCCGACAACGCCTTCCCATGCGCATCCAGCGCCAATGAGCGTGTCACGCCGCCACCCAGTGCACGCTGCATGACGAAATTGAGTGCCCCCAACTGCGGCAAGGCATGCCGCACCACCTCTCCCTGCACGACCCCCGCAAAATGCGCCCGCACGCGCTCGGCGGTCAGTTCGCGTTCCAGCAGGGCGTAGTCTTCGATACGGTAAGCAATCACCGAGATATTGGAAATGTCGCCCTTGTCCCCGGCGCGTGAATGGGCGATGTCTCTGAGCTGCATGTCAGACCTCCTCGATATGAACGGATGGATGCACCAGGTCGCGCGGCAGCAGCAGCGACAGCACGGCGATGACCTCGCGGGCAGCCTTGGTCGCGCCGCCGCCACCGGCCGGGCCGTTGGTGTAGAGGGTCTCGACTTCGTTACCGATGCGTACCGCTTCCCTCATGCTGGCCGTGCGTCCGGCCACGCGCAGGCGTACTTCCTGCGGCTCGGGTGCGTTGGCGGCCGACGCCATCTGCTTGCTGCTGATGGCGTTCACGCCGATCAGGTCCAGGCGCAGTTCCTCTACCTGCACCCCGGTCAGCGCCAGGCGCTCGCGCACGATGTCGGCGGCCAGTTGAGCGCGGGCTTGCGCACCCGGACCAGCGTACGAAATCTGGCCCTCGCCGATGAAGCTGTCGCGGTAGCCCAGTGTGGTCTTCAGCGTGTGCGGCCGCGCGCGGCCACGGCCACCGGTGACGGCGACGCGGTCATGGCCGATCTCGGTGATGCGCACCTGCGAGAAATCGGCGATCACGTCCGGCGTGTAGTAGGCAGCGGGATCATGGATTTCATAGAGCAGTTGTTCCTTGCAGGTCTGGGCCGTCACCTGGCCGCCGGAGCCGGCCACCTTGGTGATGATGGCACTGCCGTCGGCGCTGATCTCGCCAATGGGAAATCCCAGTCGCGCCAGCCCGGCCACGTCTTTCCTGCCAGGGTCGGCAAAGTAACCGCCAGTGATCTGGCCCGCGCATTCCAGCAGATGGCCGACCACGGTCCCCTGGCCCAGCCTGTCCCAGTCATCCTCGGCCCAGCCGAATTCGTGGACCAGCGGCGCCAGCACCAGCGCCGGATCGGCTACCCGGCCGGTCACGATCACGTCGGCGCCAGCTTGCAGGGCTTCCAGGATGGGGGCCACGCCCAGATAGGCATTGGCCGAGATCAGGCGATCTCCCAGGGATGTTACCTGCTGGCCATTGTCCTCGATGCGGAAGTTGCCGGCCTGCACCGCCTCCAGCACATCGTCACCGATGACGGCGGCGACCTTCAGCTGGGTCAGTCCCAGTTCGCGGGAGATCTCGCGGATACGTTGCGCCGCCGCCTGCGGATTGGCTGCGCCCATATTGGTGATGATGCGCACGCCCTTGTCGGCACAGGTCTTGAGTACCGCGTGCATGCGCTCGGCCAGCAGCGGATCGTAGCCCTTGGTCGGGTCGGCCAGTCGCGCCTGCTGGCCGATGGCGATGGTGCGCTCGGCCAGGCATTCGAAGATCAGGTAGTCGAGCTGGCCATGCTCGGCCAGTTCGGCCGCCGGCTCGATGCGGTCGCCCGAGTAGCCGGCGCCGGCGCCGATGCGCACTACGCGTTGCGGGTCGTGGGTCATGCGATTCTCCAAAACGGTGGGTTCCCGGTCGGTGCGGCAGCACTCAGAACAGCGGGAATAGGCCCAGCACCACGCAGGCAATGGTCATCACCACCGAGGCGCCAAAGAGGAAGGGGATGGTGTATTTCTGGTGGTCGGCCAGCTCGATGCCGGCCAGGCCGCAGACCAGGAAGGTGGCGGGCGTCAACGGGCTGACCGGGAAGCCGGTGGTCATCTGGCCCAGCAATGCCGCCTGTGCGACCTGGATGGTCGGCACGCCCAGCATATGGCTGACCTCGGCAATCACCGGCAGCACACCGAAGTAGAAGGAATCCGGATCGAACAGCAGCGACAGCGGCATCGACAGGAGGCCCAGCACCACCGGGATATGACCGGCCATCTCGGGCGGCACGAAGCCCACCGCCGTCTTGGCCATGGCCGTCAACATGCCCGACTTGGTCATGATGCCGGTGAACACGCCGGCGGCGAAGAGGATGCTGGCCATCAGCAGGGCTGCCTTGGCGTGGGCGTCGATGCGTTCGCGCTGCATGGTGACGTCGCGGTAGTTGATCATCAGGGCCAGTACCACGCCGATCATGAACATCACCACCGGATCGACCTTGCCGCTGATCATCACGCCCAGCACGAAGACGGTGAGTACGATGTTGATCCAGAAATTCTGCGGACGGCGGATCTTCTGCTGCGCCTCGCTGAGTTCGTGCTGCTGCACGAAGTCCACGGTGGAGCCCTTGCCCAAGCCGAGGCGGCGCTCTTCCTTCAGGCCCAGCAGGTATGAGGCGATGAAGACAAAGGCCAGGCCCACCAGTTGCACCGGCACCAGCGGCGTGAAGATCTCCGACACCGGGATATGCAGTGCCGCCGAGGCGCGGATCATCGGCCCGGTCCAGGGCAGGAAATTCACGCCCGCCGCTAGCGAGGCCACGCAGGCCAGGATGCGCTTGTCGATGCCCAGACGGTTGTACAGCGGCAACATGGCCGGGATGGTGATCAGGAAGGTCACCGCGCCCGAGCCATCCAGGTGGATCAGCAGTGCCAGCAGGGCCGTGCCCGGCACGATGCGGGTCGGGCGGCTGCCCACGGTCTTGAGGATGCGGCTGATGATGGGGTCCAGCATGCCGGCGTCGGTGACGATGCCGAAGAACAGGATGGCGAAGACGAACATGCCTGCCACCGGTGCGATGGCGGTCACGCCCGAGACGATGAACTTCGAGGTCTGCAAGCCGAAACCGCCTACCAGTGCGGCGGCGATGGGGATGGCGATCAGCGCCACCAGGGGCGACATCTTCTTGGTGAGGATGGCCGTAAACAACAGGACAATCGTGACAAAGCCTAGCAGGGCTAACATGCGGGTCTCCGGTTTGGTGTGATGTTCTTGTGTGCTTCTCCATCACGCCGTTTTGTTGTTCTGTTTCCGATGCGGGCGGGAAGGGAGCAGGGCGAGTGTAGGTGGCGGTCGATTTTGTTGTAAAGTCGCTTTTTTCGATTGATTGACCTGGTTTTCAGGATAATCAGGGAGGACGCTGCACCATGCAAACCAATATCTCCACCCGCCTGCTGCAGGCCTTCCTGGCCCTGGCCGACTGCCGCCATTTCGGCCATGCGGCCGAACGCTGCCACGTCTCGCAATCGGCCTTCAGCGCCATGATCCAGAAGCTCGAAGCCGCCGCCGGCACGCGCCTGTTCGAGCGCGACACGCGCAATGTCACGCTCACGCCCGAAGGCGAATTGTTCGTGCAGGTAGCGCGCCAGCTGGTCCACGATATCGAGGCCGCCTTTGCCGACATGAGTGATTACGTGGCGCGCCGCAAGGGACGCGTTGCCATCGCCGCCTTGCCCTCGCTGGCGGCCGGCTGGCTGCCGCCGGTGCTGGCGCAGTACCGGCAGCGCCATCCCGGTGTGACGGTGGAATTGTTCGATGCCATCTCCGACCAGTGCCTGGATCTGTTGCGCCAGGGCCGGGCCGATATCGCGCTGACCGCACCGGGGCCGAACCTGACCGAATTCCAGACCCGTCCGCTGTGTTCCGATCCGTTCTACCTGGTCTGTCGCCGGGATCACAAGCTGGCGACCAGGCGCCGTATCAAGGTGGCACAACTGGCCGGCTGCGAGATGATCCACCTGGGCCGCTCCACCAGCGTGCGCCAGCACCTCGATGCGGTATTGCGCCCCGGGGGCGTGATCCATACCGGACTGGAGGTGGAGCACCTGGCCACGGTGGCTGCCTTGATCGAGAGCGGCCTGGGCGTGAGCGTAGTGCCTGAGCTGACCCTGTTCCAGTTCCGCCTGCCCAATCTGGTGGCGATCCCGCTGGATGCGCCCGAGCTGGTGCGGCCGCTGCTGATTGTCACGCCCAAGGAGCGTAGCCTCTCCATCGCCGCCCAGGGCTTGCTGGAACTGGTGCAGGGCAAGGCTGCCGCCGAAGCGGGCTCGCCCAGACGCAAAGCCCCGCGTACAGGCGCGGGGCAATAAAAAAGACCGGACGGATTTCCGGTTCCGTCCGGTCAGTCTTGAAGGAATCTGGCTCCTTCCCGCCTCGTCATCCCGGCCGCAACGGACCGGGAGGCTTGCTCAAGACGGGCGCCCAGCTCAATCGTGGATGTTGTTGTGCACGGTTTCCTTGACGAACAGCAGGCCGATGACCACGGTGGCCAGGGCGATCACGATCGGATACCACAGGCCGTAGTAGATGTCGCCCTTGAAGGCCACCAGCGCGAAGGAGGTGGTCGGCAGCAGGCCGCCAAACCAGCCGTTACCGATGTGGTAGGGCATGGACATGGAGGTGTAGCGGATGCGGGTCGGGAACATTTCCACCAGGCAGGCGGCGATCGGGCCGTAGACCATGGTCACGTAGATCACCAGGATGAACAGCAGCAGCAGGACCATGGGCTTGTTCATCTGGTCCGGATCCGCCTTGCTCGGATAGCCGGCAGCCTTGATGTCGTCAGCCAGTTCCTTGGACAGGGCCTTGTCCTTTTCGGCGGCTTCTTCCTTGGACAGGGCAGCCGAGTCATAGGAGGTGATGACCTTGTCGCCGATCTTGACGGTGGCCACCGAGCCCGGAGCACCCGCCACGTTCTCGTAGTTCACCGAGGCAGCCGACAGCTTGCCCTTGACGATGTCGCAAGACGAAGTGAACTTCTTGGTACCGGTCGGGTTGAACTGGAACTGGCAGCTTGCCGGGTCGGCGGTGACGATCACCGGCGCCTTTTGCAGGGCCGCTTCCAGGGCCGGGTTGGCGAAGTGGGTCAGGCCGCTGAAGATCGGGAAGTAGGTCACGGCGGCGATCAGGCAGCCACCCAGGATGATGGGCTTGCGGCCGATCTTGTCCGACAGCGAACCGAAGAACAGGAAGAAGGGCGTTGCCAGCAGCAGTGCCAGGGCCACCAGGATGTTGGCGGTGGCGCCATCGACCTTGAGGGTCTGGGTCAGGAAGAACAGGGCATAGAACTGGCCGGTGTACCACACCACGGCCTGGCCGGCGGTTAGGCCCACCAGCGCCAGGATGACCAGCTTGAGGTTCTTCCATTGACCGAAGGCTTCGGTCAGCGGTGCCTTGGAGGTCTTGCCCTCGGACTTCATCTTCAGGAAGGCCGGCGACTCGTTCATGGACATGCGGATCCACACCGAGATGGCCAGCAGCAGGATGGAGACCAGGAAGGGAATGCGCCAGCCCCATTCGGCGAAGGCGGCTTCGCCCACCGAGGTGCGCACGCCCAGGATCACCAGCAGCGACAGGAACAGGCCCATCGTGGCGGTGGTCTGGATCCACGCGGTGAAGGAGCCACGGCGGCCTTCCGGTGCGTGCTCGGCCACGTAGGTGGCAGCGCCGCCGTATTCACCACCCAGTGCCAGGCCCTGCAGGATGCGCAGGACGATCAGGATGATCGGGGCGGTGATGCCGATGGAGTTGTAGTTGGGCAGCACGCCGACGATGAAGGTCGAGGCACCCATGATCAGGATGGTCACCAGGAAGGTGTACTTGCGACCGACCAGGTCACCCAGGCGGCCGAACACCAGCGCGCCGAACGGACGCACGATGAAGCCGGCAGCAAAGGCCAGCAGCGCGAAGATGAAGCCGGTGTTGGGATCGGTGCCGGCAAAGAACTGCTTGGCGATGATGGCGGCGAGCGAACCGTACAGGTAGAAGTCGTACCATTCGAAAACGGTGCCTAGGGAAGAGGCAAAGATGACTTTGCGTTCCTCCGGGGTGATGCCGCGCGCAGTCGTGCTGACTGATGCTGTGGTCATGCTGGTCTCCTTGGTTTTAATTGATATTGCTACTGCAATCGATGCAATCGGCTAACGGAATGCGACTGATGCAACAGATGGTCGAATGGGGCGTTATGCAAGAACGCACCGGAGAGCACATGACACATGACGATGGGCATCGTCTCCCGGTCAAACACAAACTGCGGTATTGGTTCGCATTGCTTGCGTAAGGACCCACTTGTCCATGCGGCGAGTGTGCGACGCCAAGCTTACGCAAGACTTTCTCGAAACTTACACAAGCTTACAGGGGAAAACTGCTGATTCTGGTTGCGACGCAGCACGGAAAAGCCCGGCTGGCAAGGGTGTGGCGCGAGAGGAGGATATTGCGATGCAGCGACCGGGTGGCCGCTGCATCTGAGGCATCAGGCGGGTAAGGATTTTCCTGACACCTGCCCGCAAGGGAAGGCTCAGGCCAGGGCCGTGGCTGGTGCCGGGGTGGCTGTCGGCGCGGGCAGGGCCTCGCCGGCCAGCAGCGAGCGGATCACGCGTTCGCCCAGGCCCAGGCCGACGCTCATGCCGATGCCGGTATGCATCAGCACCACCGAGGTACGTTCGTCGATGGCCAGCGCCGAGAACGGACCAGGTCCCTTGCTGCCATAGACGCCTTGCCAGCGCTCGATCACCTTCACGCGCGTGGCCAGGGTGTGTTCCACCAGGCCCAGCATGAGCTCGTCGATTTCCTCGCTGTTGAAGGGCGGGGCGTCGCTGCCGTAGTGGTGCGAATCGCCGACGATGAGTTCCTGGTAGGGCGTGGGGCTGACCAGCAGGTGGATGCCGTGCTTGTTGAGCAAGGGCGCATTGGCCTCGATCTCGGCATGCACCGCGCGTGCGGTGGGCAGGTCGGAGAAGGCGCCATAGTGGGTGCAGGACAGGCCGGTCAGCACCGCATGGGTCAGCGGCAGGGCTTCTTCGGTCTTCAGGCGCAGCATCTGCAGGCGGCATTGCTTCAGGTTCATCGGTTGCAGGCGGTCGGCAAACAGCGTCACGTAGTCGTGGCCCGAGCAAACCACCACACGTTCGGCGCGGAACTCGCCGGCCGAGGTCGACAGGCGGCCATCGGCGGTGCCATGCACCTGGGTATTGAAGCGGAAATGCACCCCCTGCGAATGCAGATAGGCCACCAGGGCCGGCATGGCTTCGCGGGAATACAGTTGCAGGTCTTCGGTGCCATGCAGGGCGGCACGGTGATGGCGGAAACGGCCGTTGTAGAGGGCGTCGAGCTTCTCGCCTTCGAGCAGGCTGGCGCGGTAGTCGTACTGGCGCGCGCGCACCATCATGAATTCCTGCAGGACCTCATGTTCGGCCTGGCTGCGGGCAAACAGCAGGGTGCCCGCTTCACGGGCGCTGAAGTGGGCGCGGGCAGCCAGGTGCAGCCAGATGGCGCGGCTCTCGCGCGCCAGGTCCAGCATGATGCCGGGGGGCTGGCCGGTGACCAGGCCCATGCCGAAGTTGCGCACGGAAGCGCCCAGGGGCGTACCGGTACGTTCGAAAACGGCCACGCGCAGGCCGCGCTTGACGGCGGCATAGGCGTGCGCCAGGCCCAGGATGCCCGAGCCGACCACGGCCAGGTCGACGTGCTGGGGATCGTGGGCGCTGCTCTGGGAGGGGGTGTTGCTTGTCATGGGAAATACTCCATCGGATACGTTGCGAGATGTCGTGCTGCCTGTTCTGGGCGGGCGCTCTGGTGGCGTCCTGCGGGTGCTGCGCATCCTCTCTGCCTGCCGCCGCAGCGGCTGCGGCGGCAGGGGTCGTGCATGGGGTCGTCAGGCAGGCCTGGCTTATTGCTTCTTCTCGGACTTGCTTTCGTAGCGCTTGCTCCACTCGGTCAGGATGCGATCACGCTGGGTGCTGGCCCAGGTGAAGTCGTTCTTGACCAGGCGCTTCTCGTAGTCGGCCGGCAGCAGTTCATCCGGCTTGGCGATGCCGGGGATGGCGACCACGGCGAAGTTCTTTTCATACAGGGCCATGGCTTCCTTGCTGGCGGAAAAATCGGCCAGCTTCTTGGCGGCTTCCAGGTGCTTGCTGCCCTTGACGATGGCGGTGGCTTCGATGTCCCAGCCCAGGCCTTCGGCCGGCAGGATCACGTCGATGGGCGCGCCTTCCTTCTTGGTCTTCACGGCGCGGTACTCAAAGGCGATACCGATGGGGAATTCGCCGGTGGCGGCCTGCTTGCAGGGCTTGGAGCCGGAGTGGGTGTACTGGCCGATGTTCTTGTGCAGGGCGTCCATGTAGGCCCAGCCCTTGTCTTCGCCCATCATCTGCAGCCAGGCCGAGACGTCCAGGTAGCCGGTGCCGGAGGAGGCCGGATTGGGCATGACGATCTTGCCGGCGTAGACCGGCTTGGTCAGGTCAGCCCAGGAAGTCGGCTTGGGCAGGCCTTGCTTTTGCGCTTCCACGGTGTTGAAGCAGATGGCCGAGGCCCACACGTCCATGCCGACCCAGGCCGGCGGATTGGCGGCGCTGCGGTACTTGCTGTCGATGGCCGACAGGCCTTGCGGGGCGTAGGGCATGAGCATGCCTTCCTTGTCCAGCAGGGCCAGGCTGGTGGCCGCCAGGCCCCAGACCACGTCGGCTTGCGGATTGGCCTTTTCAGCCAGCAGCTTGGCGGTGACGATGCCGGTGGAGTCGCGCACCCACTTGATCTCGATATCCGGGTTGGCCTTCTGGAAGGCGGCCTGGTAGGCCTTGATCTGGTCCGCTTCGAGGGCGGTGTAGACCGTCAGCGTGGTGGCGGCATGGGCGGCGGTTGCACAGAACAGCGTACCGGCGCCGATCAACGATGCGAGCAGGTTGAACAACTTGGTTTTTTTCATGATGGCCTTCGTGGGTTCAATGGCAGGGTTGAAAAAGCGTGCAAAAGGGCTAGGGTCGTGCAAGTTGGAGCAAGTGGTGGGCGGCGTCGGCTCAGTGTCCGCGAGGACGGCGCCAGGCCTGGGCCCGTGCCAGCCAGCGGCTGCCGGCGGCGTGCATGAGCAGCGAGGCCGCGGCCGAGGTCAGCAGGATCAGCGTGGACATGGCCGCGGCCGGGCCGACGTCGCCGGCGTCATCCATGTTCAGTACCGCCACCGAGGCCAGCACCGTATCGGGCCGGTACAGGAAGATCACCGCCGACACCGTGGTCATCGAGGAGACGAACAGGTAGCGGAAGATCTCCAGCAATTGCGGCAGGCACAGCGGCACGGTCACGCGCAGGAAGGTTTTCAGCAGCGGTACCTTCAGCGACAGCGAGGCGGCTTCGAATTCGGGGTCGAGCTGCTTGAGGGCGGTCACGGCGGTGAGTTGCGCGGTGGTGTAGAAGTGCACCACCGAACAGATCACCAGCAGGCTCATCGTTCCGTAGAGGAAATTGAAGGGATTGGCCGGATGGTTGAAGAACAGCAGGCTGCCCAGGCCCAGCACCAGGCCGGGTACGGCCATCGGCAGGAAGCCGAGCATGCGCAGCAGAGCGCTCAGCCAGGCCTGGCCGCGTGTCTTTTCCATCAGCCAGGCGCCGCTGAAGATGACGATGGTGCCGGTCACGCTGGTGCCGCAGGCCAGTTTCAGGCTGTTCCAGTAGGCCAGCCAGCCGCCGCCGTCCATGTTGTCGAAGTCATAGTGCTGCAGGGTCAGTTGCAGGTTGTAGGGCCACAGCTTGACCAGCGAGGCGCCCATGGCCACCACGATCATCATCAGGATGGCGGAGGCCACCAGCAGCACCGCCAGCAGGTTCACACCATCGCGACGCCAGTCCGGGCGCGGTACGTAGGCTTCGGAGCGGCTGCTCATGTTGGCGCGCTGGCGCCGTTGCAGCCAGTTGTCCAGCGCGAAGGTAAGCAGTGCCGGCACCAGCAGGAGCAGGCCGATCAGCGCCCCACGGCCGAACTGCTGCTGGCCGACCACGGCCTTGTAGGCTTCCACGGCCAGCACGCTGTAGGCGCCGCCGGTGATCTTGGGGACGCCGAAATCGGTGATGGTCAGCGTGAAGACCAGGCACAGCGCACCGAAGACGCCGTAGCGCGTGGCCGGCAGGGTCACCGTCATGAAGGTGCGCCAGCGCGAGGCGCCCATGGCGCTGGCGGCATCGTAGAGACGGCCATCGGCTTGCGACAGGGCCGAGAGCAGGATCATCAGTGCATGCGGGAAGGTGTAGAACACTTCACCCAGCAGGATGCCCCAGAAGCCGTAGATGCTGCCATCCATCCATTCCTTGAACAGGCCCTGGTTGCCGAACAGGTAGATCAGCGCGATGCCGGGCAAGAGCGAGGGCGCCAGCAGTGGCAACAGGCCGATGCCACGCCACAGGCCCTTGAAGGGGATGCAGGTGCGTTGCAGCGCATAGGCGAACAGGTAGGCCAGCGGCACCGTGACCAGCGCCGTGATGGCCGAGACCCAGAGGCTGCGGCCCAGCATGGGCAGGAAATTGATATTGGAAAACAGCGTCACGAAGGGCTGTGTGCCGGCCCAGTTGCCGTCCGGCGTCAGCACTGCCTGGCCCAGGATGAACAGCAGCGGACCCGCCAGACCCAGCAGCAGCAGGGCCAGCAGCAGCCATTTGAGGGCGCCCAGCAGCCATTGGCTGCGATCGGCCTGGCGGGCCGTCGCGACCGGACTGGTGCGATGGGCGTCGTCGATGGTCATGGCCGGTGCTGACGCCGGTGCCGGGGAAGGGAGAGAGGATTGCATCGACATGTCAGCCCGGGCTCACGCGAACACTTGCAGGGCCTGGCGCGGCAGCGCCACCCACAGTCCATCGTTGGCCGGCAGGGCGGCGATGCGTGCATGGGCCTCGTCGCTGACATCGGCCAGCAGGGTCTGGCCGGGCAGGGCGTCGGCGGCCAGTGCCAGGCGATAGCGGTTGCCCAGGTAGATGCGATCGACCACGCGCGCCTGGAAGCGGTTGGAGCTCAGCTCGGTCGGGAACAGATCGACCGCTTCCGGCCGGCAGAACAGGCGACCGCTGGGCAGCTCGGCTTCTTCCGGCTGGATTTCCAGGTGCAGTGCGCCGACGGCCACCTGCGAGCCGGACACGCGGGTGAACGGCAGCCAGTTCGAATGACCGATGAAATCGGCCACGAAGGGCGTGGACGGACGGCGATAGATCTCGGCCGGCGTGCCGAACTGTTCGATGCGGCCATGCTGCATGACGGCGATGCGGTCAGCCATCACCATGGCTTCTTCCTGGTCGTGGGTGACCATCAGGGTGGTGATGCGGAACTGCTTTTGCAGACGGCGGATTTCCAGTTGCAGGTGTTCGCGCACCTGGGCGTCCAGCGCCGAGAGCGGTTCGTCCAGCAGCAGCAGCGAGGGCGACGGCGCCAGCGCGCGGGCCAGCGCCACGCGTTGCTGCTGGCCACCGGACAACTGGCCGGGATACTTGGCCTCGCTACCCGACAGGCCCACCATGGCCAGCATCTCGGCGACGCGCTGGCGACGCTCCTGGCGACCCAGGCGGGTCAGGCCATAGGCCACGTTGTCGGCCACGCACAGATTGGGGAAGAGAGCGTAGGACTGGAACAGGATGCCGTAGTCGCGCGCCTGCGGCGGCAGCCGCGAGATGTCGCGGCCACCGGCATGCAGGCGGCCGGCATCCTGATGCTCCAGGCCGGCGATGGTGCGCAGCAGCGTGGTCTTGCCGCAGCCCGACGGACCCAGCAGGCAGACCATCTCGCCCCGGCGCACATCCAGCGACACGCGGTCCAGGGCGGTGAAGGCGCCAAAGCGCTTTTCGACGTCGCGGACCGACAGGAAGCTGGCCTCGGCGTCATCCGGCAAACAGGCCGGCGCGCTGGCGGCGGAAAGGGTGGTGTGCATCATCGTGGAAATGTCTTCGCTCAGGGTCGCGGGTTGGCTCCGGATGCAGCGCCCGGGCGCATGGGCGGGGCGTGGCAGGGAGTTAAGGCAAGCGGATGGTACGGTGCAAATATGACTGCTGGATGACACCCCCTGCTGTGATAGCGGGCCGATATCCGTGCTATAGATTGAAGTTATGGATGAAGGGTTTTGCGCTGGCGCGCGGGGAATCCCGGGTCGTCAATCTGGTCCAATGGTGCATTGACGCGATGTCGGGGCTGAAGCAAACTCCATCAGCCTGGAGGAGAACAGCATGAACAACAATGAGCGACCCGGACGCCGGCTCGGCGCCCGGCTGGCCGCCTCCGGTCTGGGGGTGGCGACACTGCTGGCGGCCTGCTCGGCGCCGGAAAGCACCCAGCAGGAAAGGGATGCGCTGGCACGCTCCCTGATCGAGCAGAAAAAGACCACCAGCGACGGCACCTCCACGGCCACCTCTGCGGACGGCTACAAGGTCGACCTGGCCAAGCGCATTTCCCAGGTCAATTTCACCCAGGTCTATGTCGAGCGGCCGCAGGCCTTGTTGCGCTCGGTCATCGTGATCAAGTACATCGTCGACGGCGAGGGAAGGCTGGTGGCCAGCGAAATCCTGCGCAGCAATCGCGACAAGGCGGCCGAGGCCAGTGCCATGGGCAGCTTGAAGAGCGCCTCGCCTTTCCCCAAGCCACCTCCGGCCCTGCTCAGGAACGGTCGTATCGAATTATCCGAAAGTTGGTTGTTCAATAACGATGGCCGCTTCCAGTTGCGCAGCGTGGCCCTGGCCCAGATGGGCGAGTAAGGGGCAGTACGCGGTAGTAAGGGCAGGCTGCCGGAGTGCCGCAGGGCATTGGCATGTGTATAATGTCGCGCGTGCACGACGGTGTGCGTTGTGCGTCCCAGGCCGCCGGGCCTGCGCCGGATCAGGGCGAACGCGAGTTCGCCTTTTTTATTACCGGTTGCGGCACGGGGCGGCGTGGCAGCGCATGCGCACCTTCTTTGACCGGATCGTTTATTGATTGGCTATTCATGTTTGAATTCATTCGTACCCACCAGCGCCTGATGCAGTTCCTGCTGTTGCTGTTCATCTTCCCGTCGTTCGCCTTCTTCGGCCTGGAAGGCTATAGCCGCCTGACCGACGAAAGTGGCGTGGCCAAGGTGGCCGGCCAGACCATTTCCAAGGAAGAATGGGATGCCGCACATCGCCAGCAGCTGGACCGTATGCGCCAGACGTATGGCAACCAGTTCGATGCCAAGATCTTCGACAGCCCGCAGGCGCGTCGCGCCATCCTGGACAACCTGATCGCCCAGCGCGCCCTGGGCGCCGAAGTGGTGGCCAGCAAGCTGGTGGTGCAGGATGATGTGCTGCAGCAGAGCATCCGCCAGATCCCCGGCCTGACCAAGGCCGACGGCAGCTTCGACAACGAGCAATACCGCGTGCTGCTGGCCGCCCAGGGCTTGAATCCCAAGTCCTATGAAGCCGGCCTGCGCCGTGAGATGGCCGTGCAGCAACTCAATGCCGCCATCCAGAGCACTGCCTTCGCACCGCGCAGCGTCGCCGCCAACCTGTCGGACCTGAACGACCAGGAACGCACGGTGCAGATGCTCAATTTCAAGCCCGACACCTACGCCGCCCAGGTCAAGGTGACCGATGAGATGCTCAAGGCCTACTACGACAAGAACGGCCCGCGCTTCGAGACCCCGGAACAGGCCGATATCGAATACGTGGTGCTCGATGCCGCCGCCGTGGCCGCCCAGTCGGCCGTCACCGACGACGACATCAAGTCTTACTACGAGCAGAACAAGAAGCAGTACGTCACCGAAGAACAGCGTCGCGCCAGCCACATCCTGATCACCGTCAACAAGGATGCCTCGGCCGCTGACAAGGCTGCCGCCAAGGCCAAGGCCGAAGGCCTGGTGGCGCAGCTGCGCAAGAACCCGGGCGACTTCGCCAAGCTGGCCAAGGCCAACTCGCAGGATCCCGGTTCGGCCGAAAACGGTGGCGACCTGGGTTACTTTGGCAAGGGCGCCATGGTCAAGCCCTTCGAAGATGCCGCCTTCAGCCTGAAGCAGGGCGAGATCAGCGATCCGGTGGAGTCCGACTTCGGTTACCACGTCATCGAAGTGACCGGCATCAAGGCCGCTGCCGTCAAGTCGCTGGATGCCGTCAAGGACGAGATCGGTGGCGAGATCAAGAAGCAGATCGCCGCCAAGAAGTTCTCCGAGATGGCCGACCAGTTCGGCAACCTGGTCTATGAGAACGGCGACAGCCTCAAGGCCGTCTCTGACAAGCTCAAGCTGAAGATCCAGACCGCGACCGGTGTGACCCGTACGCCCAATGCGGCTGCAGCCGCGGCGGTCTACAACAATCCCAAGTTCCTGACCGCGCTGTTTACCGACGACGTGATCAAGGCCAAGCACAATACCGAAGCCGTGCAAGCCGCGCCCAATACCCTGATCGCCGGCCGCATCACCAGCTACAAGCCGGTGGCCAAGCGTCCCTTCGAGGAGGTCAAGGCCGACGTGCAGAAAGCCGTGCTGGCCCAGGAAGAACAGGCACTGGCGGTCAAGGCCGGCCAGGAGCGCCTGGCGCAATTGCAGGCCAAGGATGATGGTGCCGGCTTCAGCGAAGCCAAGGTGGTCTCGCGCGTGAAGGCCGAGGGCTGGACCCAGGAAGCCTTCAATGCCGTCATGAAGGCTGATGTCGCCAAGTTGCCGGCCTATGTCGGCGCCGAGACGTCTGGTTTGGGTTACCAGGTCTACCGCATCAGCAAGGTCGAGCAGCCCAAGGTGGTCGACGCCGCTCGCCGCAAGACCGAGCAGGAGCAGATCGGTAATGTGCTGTCGCAACAGGAAGCCCTGGCTTACCTGGACTACCTGCGCGAAAAGGCCAAGACCAAGCTGTTGAAGGGCGCCGCGACCGTGAGCGCTGATGACGCCGCCAAGTGATCCCGGACGGGGCATGCGCGCACCGGGATCGTGAATCGGCGCGCAGCTCCGCACTGTGCAGGGGAGTTGTCGGCATGTCCGCCACAATTTACTAAAATATTTACCGAGGCCGCTTTTCCAGCGGCCTTTTTTGTTTCATCATGGACACTGGCGCAGCCTGCAAGCGGGATGCACAGGAGAAACGGGTTCGGGGATGGGCCTTTTTCTGTTGCTGTTCCTGCGTGTTTCAGCAGCTTTTCACTGGGCGAGAAAATGCACATATTGTGCTGCCGAAGTGAAAATCATGTCATCCGCATGCAATCTTGCGCCGTTTCCGGAATAAACGGCTGCCGTAAAGTTATCGCTGCCTCCAGTCGAATTCGAAAGGCATCGCATGGCGTGTTTCCCACAAGGAATGCGTCCGATGCAATGATTTGCCCTGAATACCGACCACGTTTTTATGCCAGCTCCAGTCCTGATCATCCAAACCGGCGATGCCAATCCCATTCTCAAGAACAGCTATGGCGGTTATGCGCAGCAGATAGGTTGCGCCGCCGGGCTGTGCCATACCGAACTCGAAGTCGTGACCGTCTATGAAGGGGAGTTCCCATCCTGCCCGCGCACCTACCGGGCGGTCTTCATCACCGGCTCGCCGGCCATGGTGACCGACAAGGAAGACTGGAGCGAACGCACCGCCGAATGGATCCGCGACGCCGCCGATCTGGATACGCCGATGTTCGGCATCTGCTACGGCCACCAGTTGCTGACCCACGCCTTCGGCGGCGAGGTCGGCTACAACCCGGCCGGCCGGGCGGCGGGCACCATGTGTGTGGAAACGCTGGACTGCTGCCGCCAGGATGAATTGCTGGGTGTGCTGCCGGAGGCCTTCCCGGCCCACATGCTGCACATGCAGTCGGTCTTGCGTCCGGCCAAGGATGCCATCGTGATGGCACGCTCGCCGATGGATCCGCACCATGTCATCAAGCACAAGCACAACGTCTATTCGACCCAGTTCCACCCGGAGTTCTCACCCGAGTTCGTGCGCGCCCACCTGCATTACTACGCCGATATCTACCGTGGTTGCGGCATCGATGCCGAGGCCCTGTCGGAGAGGGTGAGCGCTACACCGCAGTCGACCGGTCTGCTGCGGCGCTTCCTGGAGTTGTACGCGCGTCACTGAGCCGCCGCGCCCTGTGCGCAGCATGCAAAGAGCCCCTCTGTCCTGGCAGGCAGAGGGGCTCTTTGCGTTGGCGGGGCATCATTTCAGGCCCAGCAGGGGCTTGAGCTGTGGCCAGACGTTGTTGAGCAGCCTGGGCTGGGCCTGTTCGTTGGGGTGGATGCGATCAGCCTGGAACAGCGAAAGATCGGCGGCGATGCCTTCCATGAAGAAGGGGACCAGGGGCAGCTTGTTCTGCTGCGCCAGATTCTGGTACATCTCGGCGAAGCGCCTTGTGTAGTCCGGGCCATAGTTGGGCGGGATCTGCATGCCCACCAGCAGCACGCGCGCCTTGTATTGCCGGGCCAGATCAATCATGGCTTGCAGGTTGTCCTGGCTGGCCTTGAGCGAGAGGCCGCGCAGGGCGTCGTTGCTGCCCAGTTCGATCACCAGTACCTGGGGCTTGTGCTGTTCCATCAGGGCCGGCAGCCGGTTCTTGCCGCCGATGGTGGTGTCGCCGCTGATGCTGGCATTGACCACGGTGGTCTCGAGCTTGTCCTGCTGCAGCCGTTGTTGCAGCAGGCTGGCCCAGCCACGACCGCGCTCCAGACCGTATTCGGCCGACAGGCTGTCGCCGAGCACGAGCAGGTTTTTTGGGGCAGAATAAGCGCTCGTCGCCGCCAGTATCAGGGCGATGCCCGCCAGTAGCCGCAACAGCCCGGCCATGATGCCGTTGCGCGCCGCGCCTGTCCCGGATCCTCTTGCCTGAATGCCTTGCATGCCCGCTTCCGCTCCCGTTGTTCCTGCCATTGAAGTCCTTCAGTTATCCAAACGTGTGGCCGATGTCTCGGCCGATTCCGGCCAGTTGACCATCCTCGACGGCATCGATTTTACCGTGGCTGCCGGGACCACGCTGGCCATCGTCGGTGCGTCCGGCTCGGGCAAGTCGACCCTGCTGGGCCTGCTGGCCGGTCTGGATACGCCCAGCGAAGGCTCCGTGCGGCTGGACGGCGAGGATATCTACGCCCTCGATGAAGACGGCCGCGCCAGCCTGCGCAAGCGCAAGCTGGGCTTCGTGTTCCAGTCCTTCCAGTTGCTGGGCCACCTCAATGCGCTGGAAAACGTCATGCTGCCGCTGGAGCTGCGCGGCGACAGCCAGGCGCGGGCCAAGGCCGAGAAGATGCTGGGGCGGGTGGGCCTGGGTAGCCGTCTGAAGCACTATCCCAAATATCTCTCCGGTGGCGAGCAGCAGCGCGTGGCGCTGGCGCGCGCCTTCGTCACCGAGCCGCCGCTGCTGTTTGCCGACGAACCCACCGGCAGCCTCGATGCGGTCACCGGTGAGGCGGTGATCCAGCTGATGTTCGAGTTGAACCAGGAGCGCGGTTCCACCCTGGTGCTGGTCACCCACGACAGTTCCATCGCCGCGCGCTGTGCGCGCACCATCACCATCGCGGCAGGTCGCCTGGCCTGATCCTGATCAGACCGATTCCATGGGATCGGCCGGTGGCAGCGGATGGGCGCGCTTGTGCTCGATGTAGGCGATGCCGATGCCGCTGGCGCAGATGATGGCGATGCCCAGTACCGTCAGGCTGTCCGGGAACTGCCCGAACACCAGCCAGCCCATGGCCGAGGCCGAGATGATCTGGGCATAGAAGAAGGGCGTCAGCACCGAGGCCTCGGCATGCTTGTAGGCCGTATTCTGCAGGAAGTGGCCCACCGTGCTGGTGATGCCGGTGGAGACCAGGATCGCCAGCTCGATGGCTGTGGGCGTATGGCTGCTCCAGAAGAAAGGCACCATCAGCGTCGACAGCACGCTGCCCACCAGCGCGCCATAGAACAGCGTCACCATCGGATTGTCGGCCTGGCTGGCCTTGCGGTTGAGGATGGACATGAAAGCCATCGTCAATGCCGATACCAGCCCCAGCGCCACGCCATGCGGCGGGATGTCACCACTGGGGCGGATCACGATGAGCATGCCGGTAAAGCCGATCAGCACCGCAATCCAGCGTGAGACGTAGCTGCGCTCGCCCAGCAACCAGGGCGAGATCGCCAGCACGATCAGCGGCGCGCAGAAATTCATCGCCGTGCCTTCGGCCAGCGGCACGATCTTGAGCACCGAAAAGAAGATCAGCGTCGATGCCAGCAACAGCGTGCCCCGTCCCAGCTGCAGCCCGAGCCGGTTGGAGTGCAGGATGCTGCGTCCATGGCGGCGCCGGTACAGCGGCGCCAGGGTGGCGGCCATGAAGAGCAGGTTGATGGTGTAGCGCATCCACGCGATCATCACCACGTGGTAACCAGCCTGGGCCAGCAGCTTGCCGGCGGTGTCCAGCAGAGAGAGCGTCCACAGTCCCGAGATCAGGAACAGGATGCCCAGCTTATGGGTGCGTGCGATGTGCGGGTGCGGCAGGACGGCGCTGGACATGGTCTCGGATGATCTGGTTGAACACGGCTCTGATGGCCGGGATGAATTCGCTGGCGGTCAATCCCACCGGACCCAGGCCCGCGGCCACCAGCCGGTCGGCGGCGGCGCCATGGATCCAGGTGGCGGCCAGGGCGGCGGCGCGGGTGGGCCAGCCCTGCGCCAGCAAGGCGCCGCACAGGCCCGAGAGCACGTCGCCGGTACCGGCCGTGGAGAGCGCCGGATTGCCGCTGGGATTGATGGCAATCTCGCCATCGGGGAAGGCGATCACCGTCCCCGCACCCTTGAGCACGGTGATGGCATTGAACTGTCGCGCCAGGATGCGCGCGGCTTGTGGCCGGTCATGCTGGACTTGCTGGGTGGTGGTGTCGAGCAGGCGCGCTGCCTCCAGTGGATGCGGCGTGATGATGCTCACCGAGGGCGCGCCGGGCTGGCTGCGGCGGTGCAGCCTGTGCTGCAGGATCGGTTCGGCCGAGATCAGGTTCAGGGCATCGGCATCGAGGACGATGTCGGCTTCGCTCTCCAGCGCCCGCGCCAGGATGTCGTGGGCGTGGCGCGAGGTGCCCATGCCGGGGCCTATCACCAGTGCCGCGCTGGCGCCGAACTCGACGCGGTCGGCCAGGCGGAACATGAGTTCGGGATGCTTGTCGTCATAGGCCTGGCCTTCGTCGACGAAGGCCAGGTAGACCCGTCCGGCGCCGCCGAAGGCCGCGGTACGGGCCGCCAGCACCGGCGCGCCGGCCATGCCGCGGGCGCCGCCGACCACGATGACATCGCCATAGCTGCCCTTGTGGGAGTTGTTGGCACGCGGCTTGAGCTCGGTGGCGAAATAGTGCGGGCCGTTGAGGAAGGCGCCCGTAGGAAGATATTCGCTCGCGCCGCTCTCCAGCGTATCGACGGTGATCTGGCCGCTATGGTCGCTGCCATCGCAGGTATGCAGGCCCGGCTTGTCGCCGATGAACGTGAGGGTGTGGGTGGCTTGCACGGCACGGCCTTCGACACCACCGACGATGCTGCCAGTATCGGCGTTCAGGCCGCTGGGGACATCGACCGACAGTACCGGGCAACGCAGGCTGTTGACGTAATCGATGATGGCACCCAGCTTGGCGCCGGGCGGGCGGGCCAGGCCGATGCCGAACAGGCCATCGATCACCAGCGCCCAGGACTGCTGGCGCAGGCCGGCCTCGGTGAGATCGTCGATGAACTGGATCTCGGCTTCGCGGGCTCGGGCCAGGGCGCGACGCGCATCCTCGGGCTGGCGGGCTTCGTCGGCATGTAGCTGCACGGCCACGTCGATGCCGGCTTCTTCCAGCAGGCAGGCGGCTTCCAGGGCATCGCCCCCATTGTTGCCGGGCCCGGCCAGGATCAGCACCAGAGGCGAAGCGGCGGTGGCCGAACACAGCAGTTGCTGGGCCAGTTCGGCAATGGCGGCGCCGGCACGCGACATCAGGGTATAGGGCGGCAAGGCCGACAAGGCCTCTTGTTCGATTCGGCGGATCTCGGCAACGGAATGGAGCGCGCTCATGATCGTGATCGCTGGTGTGTTAGTGCTGCGTGGATGGAGGTCGGATGAGGCAGGGTGCGACGTAAGCAACGCTGTCGATTCTAAGTGAATTATGGGTCACGCGCAGGAGGCAAACCGATGAAAAAAATCGTGCATGACAAATGCCATGCACGATTTCTGGTGACGCCGGGGAGAGTGGAGCTCAGGCCAGTACGTCGCGCGGCAGGAAGCCTTCGACCGGGATCTCGGTCTGTTCACCCGCCACCAGGTCGCTCAGCAGGCGCGCCGAACCGACGCTGGCGGCCCAGCCGGTGGGGCCATGGCCGACGTTGACGAAGATGTTGCCGTGGCGGGTCGGCCCGAACAGCGGCAGGCCATGCGGCAAGAGGGCCATGGTATTGCTCCAGAAGTGGGCCTGGTTGTAGTTGGCCGCATTCGGATAGTAGTCGCCGGCGATCTTGAGCAGGTTGCGCAAGGCCTTGGGCGGGATGGTCTTGGAGGGCGGTACGAAGCCCAGCAGGCCGGTGATGCGGATGCGCCCGCCCAGGCGGGTCATGGCGACCTTGTAGCTGTCATCGAACAGGGCCATGCTGGGAGCATCGTCGGGATTCTTGACCGGGACCAGCGCCGAATAGCTTTGCAGGGCGCGCAGGGGCAGGGCGGTATCGAGCGGCTGCAGCAGGCTGGCACTGGACATGCCGGCGGCCACCACCACCGCATCCACGGTCAGTTGCGACGCCAGTTGCGGCGATTGCACCTCCAGCGCCACGCGGCCGCCGAACTCGGCGCGGATGGCCGTGACGGTCGAGTCGAAGTGGAAGCTCACCCCCAGTTGTTGCGCTGCATTGCGCATCTGCTTGGCAAAGAGCACGCAATTGCCGGCGACGTCGTCGGGATAGTAGAGCGCGCCCGCCAGCGTGGCTTCAGACGAGAAGGCCGGCTCCAGCGTGCGCATGGCGGCCGCATCCAGGCCCTGGTGCTTGTACTCGCATTGCTGCGCTGCTTCCTGCATCGCGGCCATGCGCGCTGCTTCGCTGGGCTGGCGGAACAGGTGGAACACGCCCTCGCTGTTCTCGTGCTCCATGTTGTAATGGGCTTGCAATTGCAGCGTGAGCGACTGGCCGTAGGACGACAGGCGCGACAGGTGCAGCTTGTTCTCGGCGAAATGCTGCTGCTGGGCCTGGCGGGTCTGGCGCATCCAGCGGCGACGGCTGAAGTCGGTGCCCGATGCCACCAGCACGCGTGGCTCTTCCTTGAAGCGGCAGGCGAAGGTGGCCAGGGCGCCAGGCAGGGTCAGCGGCATGGCCGCTCCCGGTGCCAGCAGGCCGGAGTCGCCGAAGGTGGCTTCTTCGGCCACATGTCCACGGCGCTCGATCACCGCCACTTCATAGCCCTTGGTGGCCAGGAAGTAGGCGCTGCAAATCCCTGAAAGTCCCCCGCCTATCACGGCGATCTGTCGATGTGTGCTCTTCACTCTGTTCGTCTTGGAAGCGCCTGTTGCGCTGTGGTCATGGTCATCGGCTGGCCGGCTCTGGTGGTCGATATCGTCGTGGCGCCGGAGGCGGGCCGGTTTTCCGATGCGGGCCGAATGATACATCGAAATTTCCCTGCCGTTTTCCTTGTCGTTCAGATATTGCCGCAGTGCCACACCCCATGGGGCAGGAGGGCGGCCTGCGCCAGCTGCTCATCAGGGCACAACGCTTGGGCGGGCGTGGCCGATGACAGCGCCCTGCGGCCAAGTGCTCGCTTTGGCTGGGCCTGGAGCGGCGTCCACTGTATAATGCGGGCTTTGCCAGTAGCCGCGCGCACGATCCATCAGTCCGCCGTACCCATGCCTGCAGGGATTTGTTGCCTTGCAATGCCGCATGCCGGTGCGGTCGGTGTCGGTGGACCGATCCCTGCCGCGATGCTGTGACGGTTTCCCGATTCAAGCTAACTGCCTCGACCTCGCCATGCTGATCCTGCCGGGCTCCAATGCCCTTTCCGCTTTCCGTACCCAACGCCTCCTGACCCAATTGCAAGCAGTGGATGCCGCCATCGTCGGCGTGTCCGGCCGCTACCTGCACTTCGTCGATGCCGCCCAGGCCCTGACGCAAGAGGACGAGGCTCGCCTGAACGGCCTGCTGACCTACGGCGATCCCTTCAACGGCAGCGACGAGGGCGATGCCTTCGTGGTGATTCCGCGTTTCGGAACCATCTCGCCATGGGCCAGCAAGGCCACCGACATCGTGCACAACTGCGGCATGGGTCATATCCATCGCGTGGAACGCGGCATCATCTTCCATGTGCAGGTCAAGAGCGGCCTGCTGGGCGGTGCCAAGAAGCTGGCCGAGGCCAGTATCCCGGCCGTGGCCACGCTGCTGCACGACCGCATGACCGAAATCGTGCTGCGTGATCCGCAGCAGGCGGCCGGCCTGTTCTCCGAGCTGCAGGCCAAGCCGCTGGAGAGCGTGGACGTCATCGGCGGCGGCCGTGCCGCCCTGGAAGGCGCCAACGCCGAGCTGGGCCTGGCCCTGTCGGACGACGAGATCGACTACCTGGTGGAGGCCTTCACCAAGGCCCAGCGCAATCCCACCGACGTCGAACTGATGATGTTCGCCCAGGCCAACAGCGAGCACTGCCGTCACAAGATCTTCAACGCCGACTGGACCATCGACGGCGAGAAGCAGGACAAGTCCCTGTTCGGCATGATCAAGAACACCCACCAGCTGGCGCCCAAGGGTACCGTGGTGGCCTATTCGGACAATTCCTCCGTCATCGAGGGTGCCACGGTGTCGCGCTTCTACCAGCGTGGCGCCACCAAGGGCAACGTGTACGAAGCCTCGGAAGAGCTGACCCACATCCTGATGAAGGTGGAAACCCACAACCACCCGACCGCGATCTCGCCGTTCCCGGGCGCCTCCACCGGCGCCGGCGGTGAAATCCGCGACGAAGGCGCCACCGGTCGTGGCTCCAAGCCCAAGGCCGGCCTGACCGGCTTCACCGTCTCCAACCTGATGGTGACCCACGCCGTGCAACCCTGGGAAAACGCCCGTGACGTGGCCCAGCCGGCCGCCGAGCGCGACGCCCATGCCCAGGGCGGCATCTACGGCAAACCCGAGCGCATTGCCTCGCCCCTGCAGATCATGATCGACGGCCCGCTGGGCGGCGCTGCCTTCAACAATGAATTCGGCCGTCCCAACCTGGGCGGTTACTTCCGTACCTACGAGCAGAACGTGGGCGGCCAGGTGATGGGCTACCACAAGCCCATCATGATCGCCGGCGGCATGGGCAACATCTCGGCCAAGCACACCAAGAAGAACGACCTGCCGGTGGGCAGCCTGCTGATCCAGTTGGGTGGTCCCGGCATGCGCATCGGCATGGGCGGCGGAGCCGCCTCCTCGATGGCCACCGGCGTGAATACCGCCGACCTGGACTTCGACTCGGTGCAGCGTGGTAACCCGGAAATGGAACGCCGCGCCCAGGAAGTCATCAACGCCTGCTGGGCGCTGGGTGACGACAACCCCATCCAGTCCATCCACGACGTGGGTGCGGGCGGCCTCTCCAATGCCTTCCCGGAAATCACCAACGACGCCAAGCGCGGCGCCATCTTCGACCTGCGCAAGGTACCCCTGGAAGAGAGCGGCCTGGCCCCGCGCGAGATCTGGAGCAATGAATCCCAGGAGCGCTACGTGCTGGCCATCCTGCCGGAACACCTGGATCTGTTCCAATACCTGTGCGAGCGCGAGCGCGCGCCCTTCGCCGTGGTCGGTACCGCCACCGAAGAGCGCCAGCTGAAGGTGATCGACCCCGAACACAACAACAGCCCCGTGGACATGCCCATGGATGTGCTGCTGGGCAAGCCGCCCAAGATGCACCGCGACGTGCAGCACGTCGAGAAGCAACTGCCGCCGGTCGACCTGACCGGCATGGACCTGGTGGACGTGGCCCAGCGCGTGCTGCGCCTGCCGGCCGTGGCCGACAAGTCCTTCCTGATTACCATCGGTGACCGCAGCGTGGGCGCCATGACCGTGCGTGACCAGATGGTCGGTCCCTGGCAGGTGCCGGTGGCCGACGTGGCCGTGACCGCGATGGGCCTGGAAGGCTATCTCGGCGAAGCCATGGCCATGGGCGAGCGCACCCCGCTGGCGGTGATCGACGCCGCTGCCTCCGGCCGCATGGCCGTGGGTGAAGCCATCACCAACGTGGCTGCCGCACCGATCGCCGAGATCGGCGACATCAAGCTGTCGGCCAACTGGATGGCGGCCTGCGGCCAGCCCGGCCAGGACGCCGCCCTGTTCGACACCGTCAAGGCCGTCGGCATGGAACTGTGCCCGGCGCTGGGCGTGTCCATCCCGGTGGGCAAGGATTCGCTGTCCATGCGCAGCACCTGGAGCGACGACGAGGGCGCCAAGTCGGTGACCTCGCCGGTGTCGCTGATCGTCTCGGCCTTTGCGCCGGTGACCGACGTGCGCCGCGTGCTCACGCCGCAACTGCGCAAGGACAAGGGCGAGACCGCCCTGATCCTGATCGACCTGGGTCGCGGCAAGAACCGCATGGGCGCGTCCGCGCTCACACAAGTCATGCAGCAGATCGGCAACGAGACCCCGGACGTGGATAGCGCCGAGGACCTGAAGGCCTTCTTCAACGCCATCCAGCAACTGAATTCGGAAGAGCGCCTGCTGGCCTACCACGACCGTTCCGACGGCGGCCTCTACGGCACCCTGGTGGAAATGGCCTTTGCTGGTCACACCGGTATCTCGGTCAACCTCGACATCCTGACCATGGAAGGCGAGCACGCTGCCGATTGGGGCGATTCCAAGAACTGGACCACGCAGGTGGCCGAGCGCCGCAACGAACTGACCCTGCGCGCACTGTTCAGCGAAGAGCTGGGTGCGGTCATCCAGGTCCCGGCCGAACAGAAGTCGGACGTCATGAACGTGCTGCGTACCTACAACCTGGGCGCCTGCAGCCATATCATCGGCAAGCTCAACGACCGCGACGTGGTCGAGTTCATGCGCGATGCCAAGAACATCTACAGCCAGCCGCGTGCCGAGCTGCACCGCACCTGGAGCGAGACCAGCTGGCGCATCGCCCGCCTGCGCGACAACCCGGCCTGTGCCGATGCCGAGTACGAGCGCCTGCTGGACGCCGCCGATCCGGGCATGACGCCCAAGCTCTCGTTCGATCCGCAGGAAGACATCGCCGCTCCCTACCTGTCGCTGGGCGCCGCTGCCCGTCCCAAGGTCGCCATCCTGCGCGAGCAGGGCGTGAACTCGCACATCGAGACCGCCTATGCCATGCACAAGGCCGGCTTCACCGCCGTGGACGTGCACATGAGCGACCTGATCGCCAACCGCGCCAAGCTGGATGACTTCAAGGGTTTCATCGCCGTGGGCGGTTTCTCCTACGGCGACGTGCTGGGCGCTGGTGAAGGCTGGGCCAAGACCATCCTGTTCAACGCGCAGCTGGCCGAGCAGTTCTCCCGCTTCTTCCAGCGCCAGGACACCTTCTCGCTGGGTATCTGCAATGGTTGCCAGATGATGAGCAACCTGAAGTCCATGATCCCGGGCGCCGAAGCCTGGCCCAAGTTCACCCGCAACAAGTCCGAGCAGTTCGAGGCGCGTTCCGTGATGGTGGAAGTGGCCGATTCGCCCTCCATCTTCATGCAGGGCATGGCCGGCACCCAGGCGCCGATCGTCACGGCCCACGGTGAAGGTTTTGCCGACTTCTCGCAGACCGGTGACATCGAGAAGGTCATCGTCGGCATGCGCTACATCGATCACCGTGGCGCGGCGACCGAAGCCTATCCGTTCAACCCCAACGGTTCGCCCCAGGGCATTACCTCGGTGACCACCCCGGATGGTCGCTTCACGGTCCTGATGCCGCACGCCGAGCGCGTGTTCCGCACCGTGACCCAATCCTGGCACCCGGAGTCGTGGGGCGAGGATTCGCCGTGGATGCGCATGTTCCGCAATGCCCGCAAGTGGGTGGGCTGATCGCCAGGCCAGGCAACTGACCATGCCCGGGCAACCGGGCAGGCATAAAAAAACGCAGTTCCGAAAGGAACTGCGTTTTTTGTTTTCTGAGTGCAGCGCTCTGACAGTACCGCCACCTCGTGGGCAGCGGTACGCCGGAAGCAGGATCAGAAGATGTGACGGATACCAACGCCCACGGTGGTCATGCTGTTCTTGCCCGAGGCCGAGTTGCTCAGCTCGTACACGGCAGCGTCCTTGGCCTTGTTGTAGTCCACGGTGGTGTAGAGCTGGGTGCGCTTGGACAGGGCGTAGTCAGCCCAGCCGACCAGCGCGTAGCGCTTGCCGTCGCCGACATTGCCCAGGCCGGTGTAGGAGACGTTCTTGCTCTTGTCGTAGTAGAACGCGCCGGTCAGGGTCAGGGCAGCACTGGCCTTGTAGCTGGAGCCGAAGAAGAAGCCATTGTCCTTGCGCTCGTTGCCGGTGGTTGCCGCCACGGTGCTGGCAGTGGTCCAGCCCTTGCTGACATCGCTGTCGGCAGCCATGTAGGCAGCGGTGGTGCCGGTGCTGTCCTTGATGTTGAACCAGCCGCCGAAGATCTTGGCCGGGCCGAAGTCATAGGATGCCGACAGGTTCCAGACGGTGTCCTTGTAGCTGGAGTTGGTGGCGCTCACGGTCTGCTGGAAGCCACCGCCGACGGAGAAGGCGCCAGCGGTGTAGCGCAGGGCGCTGCTGAACTGGCTACCGGTGCGCACGGAGCCGGCGGTTTCGCCGAAGGCCCAGCTGGCGGCGGCCGAGACAGGACCGAAGTCACCGTCGTAGCGAACCATGTTGGGCGTGCGGATCAGGGTGCCGGCGGCCGGCAGCCAGGAGTTGCTGGCATAGTTGCCCACGGTCAGCGGGTCGAAGTGGTCAGCCAGCAGATCGAACAGCGGAGTGTCCTGGCGACCCACGCGGACCTTGCCGAAGCCGCCTTGCAGGCCGACCCAGGATTGACGGCCGAACAGCGCGCCGCCCTGGAGCATGGCGCCGTTATCGCTGCTGAAACCGTTTTCCAGCTGGAACATGGCCTTGAGGCCACCGCCCAGGTCTTCGGTACCCTTGAAACCGATACGGCTGTTGGCAATGGCGCCATTGTCGACACGGATGTTGCTGTCGCCATTGGCGTTGGCATTGTTGAGGTAGTGAATGCTGGTGTCCACGATACCGTAGATGGTCACGTTGGACTGGGCAAACGCCGCGCCGCCGGTGCTCAAGCCGGCTGCCAGCAGCAGCATGGAACTCTTCTTCATAGATGTCTCTCCTGAAACCACGATGTTGTGTTTGTCATGGCGCCGCGGAGCGACCTTGTGTGCCTCCCCCCGAAACGCCCTTGTCGCCGCCGTCCCTTGTGCTTATTGGTGCTGGTGGAACGGGCAGCCTGTCCCCATTTGGAACAGCCACGAAGAATATCAGAACGATGGTTCGCAAAATGCACGATTTTGCATGCAGGAATTATTTTTATATGAATTATTTATAGCATTAATGAATTTATAAAAAATAAATCCAATAAATTTTTTATAAAAATAAACCACTGCTATGGAGCAAGATGAGGCTTTCCCGTTGCCTGGGAGAGGTGTGAAAGTGCAGTTTTTTCAGCGTGCCAGCGAGCCCCTTGCGTGTTCCTTGCGCTGGCGCACCGGAAAGCAATGAAAATCGTAGTCAAAAAGCAACATGCCCGGCAAGGAAACCTTGGCCGGGCATGTGGCGCACTGCGGGAGGAAGGACGCCTGGTCCTTCCTTCGTAAGACCGGGGTGCTTATTGCACCTTGGCCTTGCCGCGCAGTTGTTCCTGGTAAGCCTGCAGCTTCTTCTGTTGCAGGGCTTCGGCGATCTGCGGCTTGACTTCGTCCAGGGTCGGGACCTTGGCCGGACGCACGTCTTCCAGCTTGATCACGTGCCAGCCGAACTGGGTCTGCACCGGAGTCTGGGTGACGTCACCCTTCTTCAGGGCCACCATGGCGTCGGAGAAAGGCTTCACGAACGAGGCCGGGGTCGCCCAGTCCAGGTCGCCACCATTGGCTGCCGAACCGGTGTCCTTGGATTGCTTGGCCAGGTCTTCGAACTTGGTGCCAGCCTTGAGCTTGGCGATGATGGCTTCGGCGTCTTCCTTCTTGTCCTCCAGGATGTGGCGGGCATGGTATTCCTTGTCGCCGGCCTGGGCCTTGAACTTGTCGTATTCAGCCTTGATGTCGGCGTCCGAGACCGGGTTCTTCTTCAGGTAGTCGGCGATCAGGGCGCGGATGACGATGGACTGGCGGGCCAGTTCCAGCTGGTTCTTGACGTCGGTGCTGTTGGCGAGGCCTTGCTTGTCCGCTTCCTGCATCAGGATTTCACGGTTGATCAGCTCTTCCTTGACGGCGCCGCGCAGTTGCGGGCTGTCAGGCTGGCCTTGTGCAGTCATCTGCTTGATCATCAGATCGGCGCGGGAGGAGGGAATCGCCTTGCCGTTCACGACAGCCAGGTTTTGTGCGAAAGCCGGGATGGAAGCGATTGCGAACAGCAGCACCAGCAGACGAGCGGGTTTGAATGTCATTGTTTAAATCCTAGAAAAGAAAGGAATGAATCAAAACGGAGATGAAAACAGGAAGGGGGATAACGGTTGGCGTCGCTCTTTGTTCTTGGTCTCAGTTCGTTGCCTCTGACGGGGAAAGTGCCACGATGGCCAGCGCGTGGATCTCCTGCTGCATCAGGTCGGACAGGCAATCATACACCAGCCGATGGCGGTTCAACCGATTTTTGCCCTCAAACAAGTCGGAAACCAGGCGGACCCTGTAATGCCCTCCGCCCGAGGCCGCACCGGCATGACCGGCATGCAATGCGGACTCGTCCTCGACCAGACAGGCGCTGGGCGAGAAAGTTGCAACCAGGCGTGCGCGAATGCGTTCGACCCGGGTATCGGCGGCGCTCATTCGGCGTCCTTCATGTACTTCGACAGGAACAGGCTCTGGCCGATGATGAAGGCGAACATCAGGCCCATGCTGCCGAACATCTTGAAGTTGACCCAGGTATCGAGCGGGTAGTTGAAGGCGACGTAGAGGTTGAGCACGCCCATGACAGCGAAGAAGGCGATCCAGGCCAGGTTCAGGCGCGGCCAGATGGGCTCGGGCAGGCTGACCTGCTTTTCCATCATGACGCGGATGAGGTTCTTCTTCATGAACAGCTGCGACACCAGCAGTGCCAGGCCGAAGCACCAGTACAGGATGGTCGGCTTCCACTTGATGAAGGTATCGTCACGGAAATAGATGGTGGCGCCACCGAAGACCACGATGATGGCCAGGGACACCCACAACATCGCATCGACCTTGCGCCGGCGCAACAGCAGCCAGGCGATCTGCGCCAGGGAGGCGACGATGGCCACGGCGGTCGACAGCAGGATCGGTGCCTGGGTGGCCGTGACGGCACCGGCCGACATGGCGCCGCCCAGGTATTGCATCACCAGGTCCTGCGCGGCCGAGGGATGGCCCTCGGCCCATTTGAACACGCCGAAAAACAGGATGACGGGGAACAGATCGAACAAAAACTTCATCGGGAGGACTTCTTCATGAATCGGGTTGATCGGCAATCATCCTGCAGGCATCAGGCCGGGTCGAAACGCAGCGAGGCCGAATTGATGCAGTAGCGCAGTCCGGTCGGCGGCGGGCCGTCGGGGAAGACGTGGCCCAGGTGGGCGTCGCAGACATTGCAGATGATCTCGGTGCGAATCATGCCATAACTGCGGTCCACTTTCTCACGGACGTTGGCGGGATCGATGGGTTCGAAGTAGCTGGGCCAGCCGCAGCCGGAGTCGAACTTGGCATCCGAGGTGAACAGCGGCGTGTCACAGCACACGCAGGTATAGGTGCCGGCTTCGTGGTGATCCCAGTAGCGGCCGGTGAAGGCGCGTTCGGTAGCGGCTTCGCGGGTGACCTGATAGTCGATGGGGTCGAGCTGGGCGCGCCACTCGGCATCGGTCTTTTCTACTCGTTTGGTCATGTTGGGCTCCTTGTTGATGACGGGCTGGTTCTGGCAGGTTCTGGATCAGGAAGAGCAGCTCACTTCCAGGTGACTGGCCCAGTCGGGTGGCAGGTCGGCGTACTTGTCATGTTCGGGCTGGTCGTCGAAGGGGCGGCGCAGGATGGCCTGCAGGCGCTGCACCTCCAAGAAATCCTTCTGCTGTGCCTTTTCGATGGCGACCTGGGCGAGGTAATTGCGTAGCACGTATTTGGGGTTGACCGCATGCATTGCAAGCCGGCGGGCCTGGTCGTCGCTGTCTTCGGCGCGCAGGCGGGCGCGGTATTGCGTGGCCCAGGCATCGAAGGCCGGGCGGTCGAGGATGAGGTCGCGCAGCGGCTCGTCGTGGCTGGTATTGCTGATCTGCAAGTCGCCCAGGCGACGGAAGAACAGCGTGAAATCGACATGGTTGGCCTGCAGGATGGCAAACAGGGCCTCGAGCAGCTGGCTGTCCTCGGCCTGCTGCGTACGCAGGCCCAGCTTGGCGCGGAACAGGGCGTCGTGCTGCGCCTGGAAGATCGCATCGTAGTCGGCCAGCGCCGCCTCGGTCTCTTCCACCGTGCCGATCAGGGGCAGCATGGCCTGGCCCAGCGCGAAGCAGTTCCACTGGCCGATGCGCGGCTGCATCTGGTAGGAATAGCGCCCCTGGCTGTCGGTGTGGTTGCAGATGTGGCGGGCATCGAAGGCTTCCATGAAGCCGAAGGGGCCGTAATCCAGCGTCAGGCCGAGGATGGACATGTTGTCGGTATTCATCACGCCATGCATGAAGCCCACCGCCTGCCATTGCGCCATCAGGGAGGCGGTACGGCGGGTGACTTCCCTGAGCAGGGCCTGGTAGGGATTGTCCTGGCCCAGCAGCTCGGGGTAGAACTGTTCCAGCACGGCATCGCCCAGCAGCTTGAGATCGTCGAAGCGCTGGTTGTAGTACCAGTGCTCGAAGGAGCCGAAGCGGATGAAGCTGGGCGCCATGCGGGTGACCACGGCGGCCGTTTCGGGTGTCTCGCGCATGATGCGCTGGTCCGAGCCGATCACGGTGAGTGCGCGGGTGGTGGGGATGCCCAGCGCGGCCATGGCTTCCGAGCAGAGGAATTCGCGAATCGACGAGCGCAGCACGGCGCGGCCGTCGCCCATGCGGGAGTACGGCGTCATGCCGGCGCCCTTCAACTGCAACTCGATGCGACCGGCGCCATCGGCCGCCGGCAGGTCGCCCAGGGTGATGGCCCGGCCATCGCCCAGCTGGCCGGCCCAGACGCCGAACTGGTGGCCCGAATAGACCGCCGACAGCGGCAGGGAGCCATCTGCGATACGGTTGCCGGCAAAGATGTCCAGGAAGTCCTGGTCATCGCTGGCCGGGCGCGTCAATCCGACGCCGGCACCGGCATCATCGCTGAAGCCCACCAGGTAGGGAGCGGGCAGGGGCGTGGGTTGCAGGCGGGTGTAGAAGGCCGGCGGCAGGTCGGCAAAACGGTTGCCCAGGGGCGCAATGGAGTACGGAGTCGTCATGTAAAGCCTGTGTAGCCCGGGACCGGGCGCAATCCGCTATTTTGACAGAGAAGCGCGAATCCCATAGGATCGCTGCACTTTTCCACCCGGCCGCATGACCGGGCCTGTCCGGGTCTACCTGCCCGGACCCATTGACACATTGACACTTCAACCTTTCGACCCTCCGCACCCTGGCAAGGCTGGCAACTTGGAATTCGCACTGATCACCTTCCTTAATGGCCTGGGCTACGGCTTGCTGCTGTTCATGCTGTCTTCCGGCCTGACGCTGATCTACAGCATGATGGGCGTGCCCAACTTCGCCCATGCCAGCTTCTACATGCTGGGCGCCTATGTGGCCTATGCCCTGGCCAGTATGCTGGGGTTCTGGCCGGCGCTGCTGCTGGCGCCGCTGCTGGTGGGCGTGGCCGGCGCGCTGGTGGAGCACTACGGCCTGCGCATCGTGCATCGCTACGGTCATGTGCCGGAGCTGCTCTTCACCTTCGGCCTGTCCTACCTGGTGGTGGAACTGGTGCAACTGGTATGGGGCCGCTCGCCCGTGCCTTACCGCATCCCGCCGACGCTGGATGGCACGCTCTTTACCCTCTATTCGACCGCTTTTCCGGTCTATCGCGGTTTCATGCTGCTGGTGGCTGTGCTGATGCTGCTGGCCCTGTGGCTGCTGCTGCGCCACACACGCATCGGACTGGTCATCCAGGCCGCGCTGAGCCATCCGCACATGGCCGAAGCGCTGGGCCACAACGTGCCGCGCGTGTTCATGCTGGTGTTTGGCGGCGGTTGCGCGCTGGCGGCGCTGGCCGGTGTCATCGGCGGCAATGCCTTCGTCACCGAGCCGGGCATGGCGGCGGCAGTGGGCAGCATCATCTTCGTGGTCGTGGTGGTCGGCGGCCTGGGCTCGCTGGCTGGCGCCTTCATCACTTCGCTCCTGATCGGCCTGATGCAGACCTTCGCGGTGGCGCTGGATGTGTCGCTGGCCAGCCTGGGCGTGCAGGTGGCCTCGACCAGCCCGTGGGCGCCGCTGGTGCGCCTGACGCTGGCCCAGGTGGCGCCGGTGCTGCCCTATCTGCTGCTGGTACTGACCCTGATCGTGCGGCCCAAGGGGCTGATGGGCAAGCGGGAGGGATGATGCGATGAAACGGATCCTGCTGCCCTGGTTGGGCTTTGCGCTGGTGCTGCTGGCCGCGCCCCTGGTGTTCCCGCAGAGCGCGTCCCTGTCGCTGCTGTCGCAGATGGGGACCATGGTGTTGCTGTGCCTGTCCTACAACATGCTGCTGGGTGAGGGCGGCATGCTCTCCTTCGGTCACGCGGTCTATTCCGGCCTGGGTGCCTTTGGCGCCATCCACCTGATGAACCGCATGGCCGAGGGCGCAGTGTCCTTCCCGGTGACGCTGGTACCGCTGGCCGGTGGCCTGAGCGGCGCCCTGTGCGGCGTGGTGCTGGGCTATCTGACCACGCGCCGTGCCGGCACCACGTTTTCGATGATCACGCTGGGGCTGGTGGAGCTGGTGTCAAGCTGCGTGCTGATGTTTCCCGAGCTGTTCGGCGGCGAGGGCGGCATTTCCGGCAACCGGGTCATCGGCGAACCGCTACTGGGCGTGAGCTACGGGCCGCAGATCCAGGTCTATTACCTGATCGCCGGCTGGCTGCTGGTCTGCGCCGTGGCGATCTGCGCGCTGCGGCATACGCCTCTCGGGCGCATCCTCAACGCCGTGCGCGACAATCCCGAGCGCGCCGCCTTCATCGGCTACGACCCGCAACGGGTACGCTACCTGGCGCTGATCCTGTCGGCCTTCTTTGCGGGCGTGGCCGGCGGGCTGTCGGCCATCAATTTCGAGATCGTCAGCGCCGAATACGTGGGCGCGCTGCGTTCGGGGACCATCCTGTTGTTCACCTTCATCGGTGGCACCGCCTATTTCTACGGCCCCATCGTCGGCGGCGTGGTCGGGGTGTTGTTCTCGTCCTGGCTGTCGGCCTATACCCAGGCCTGGCAGTTCTACCTGGGGGCCTTCTTCATCCTGATCGTGATGACCACCCCGGGCGGACTGGCCAGCCTGATCGACCGGGGCATGCACCTGCTGCGCAGCGGGCGCTTCGGCTGGCGCATGACCGGTTGGCTGGCGGCCTGGCTGCTGGCGGCCTTGCTGGCGCTGGCCGGCATCGTGCTGGCTACCGAGATGGCTTACCAGGCCAGCCTGGGTAGCCTGGTCGATACCGGTGCGGGAGCCGCGTCCTTGCTGCTGTGGGGCCAGGCCGTTGACGTGCATGCACCGCTGTCGTGGCTGGGCGCGCTCTTGCTGGTGGCGGCCGGCGTGTCCGGCCTGCTGGCGTTGCATCGCCAGGGGGAGCGCCGATGACCGGTCAGCTTGCCCTTGAACTGCAAGGCCTGCACAAGGCCTTCGATCGCAGCGAGATCATCCGTGGCGTCGACCTGCAATTGCCGGCCGGTGAACGCTGCGCCCTGATCGGGCCCAATGGTGCCGGCAAGTCCAGCCTGTTCAATCTGGTGTCGGGACGCCATCGCTGCGATGCCGGGCGTGTGCTGCTGCATGGCCAGGACATCACGCGTCTGTCGCCACAGCAGATCAGCCGGCTCGGACTGGCGCGGAGCTTCCAGATCACCAGCCTGTTCCCACGCCTGTCGGCCTTCGAGAACGTGCGTTGCGCGCTGCTGTGGGCATTGGGGTATCGCTATGCCTTCTGGCGCCGCCTTGGCGGCTTGCACGACAGCCGCGATCGCGCCCTGGCGGTGCTGGACAAGGTCGGCCTGTCGGCCCGCGCCCAGGTGGCCGCCGGGGAATTGAGCTACGCCGAGCAGCGCGCCCTGGAACTGGCCGTCACCATTGCCGCCGATGCCTCGGTGATCCTGCTGGACGAACCCACGGCCGGCATGAGCCGCGCCGAGAGCGCGGCGATGGTGGCATTGATCCGCGAGGTCACGGTCGGCAAGACCCTTTTGATGGTAGAACATGACATGCAAGTAGTTTTCGACTTGGCAGACCGCATCGCCGTCATGGACAATGGCCGTGTGATCGCCTGCGACAGCGCGGCCAGCATTCGCGCCAACGCCCAGGTGCAGGCCCTTTACCTGAACCGGAGTCGCCATGAATAAGCCTCCCAGCTTGCTCAGCGTGCGTGGCCTGCATGCCTGGTACGGGCAGAGCCATGTCTTGCAGGGGATCGACCTGCAGGTCGAGGCGGGCGAGGTGGTCAGCATCCTTGGCCGCAACGGCAGCGGCCGCTCCACGCTGCTCAAGGCCCTGACCGGGCAGGTGAGCTGCAGTGGCGAGATCCTCTTCGCCGGCGCCTCCATCGCCGGCCGTGCTACCCACGATATCGCCCGGCGCGGCATGGCCTATGTGCCGGAAAGCCGTGATGTCTTTCCCTCCCTGACGGTGGAGCAGAACCTGCTGCTGGGGCGCAAGAGTGGCCGCCCGCCCGAGGATGGCTGGCGCTATGACGATGTCTATACCCTGTTCCCGTCCCTGGAAAAACGCCGCAAGGTGGCGGCCGGATCGCTGTCCGGCGGCGAGCAGCAGATGCTGGCGCTGGGCCGCGCGGTGATGGGCAATCCCCGCCTGATGCTGATCGATGAACCGACCGAGGGCCTGTCGCCGCAGATGGTGGAGCAGGTCGCGCATTATCTGGCCTTGCTGCGCCAGCGCCGTGTCGCGGTCTTGCTGATCGAGCAGAAGCAGAGCCTGGCCCTGGACCTGTCGCAGCGCGTCTATGTGATGGGGCGGGGCGAAATGGTCTTCCACGGCACGCCGCAGGCGCTGCTGGCCGACCAGTCGGTGCAGCGCGACTGGCTGGCGCTCTGAGGCCGGCAATCGCAGCCTTTTCTAGTCGGCCAGCGATGGCCGGCATGGCGGCGGCGGAGGCACAATCCCCGGCTCCACATCCTGTGCGGGTCCATCATGCTGAGCTGGCTTGTCCTGATTGCCTTGTCCGTGCTCGCGACGGCGGCTGCCGATCGCGCCTGGTTGCGCCATGTCGCCCGCGAGGACCTGCCGCTGCATGATCCCGAGGGGTATCTGGAGATGACGGCCAGGATGACCGAGCTATGCCACGGCGACCGCCAGCGGGTCGATGCGTTGGTGGCGCAGCAGCGCCAGCGCCTGCCAGAGGCCCGCCAGGCCGAGCTGGTACGGCTGGCCATGCAGGACTTGCTGGCACCGCAGGCGACGGGACCTCAATGAAAAAACGGCGGCTCATCGAGCCGCCGTTCTTGTCTTGCCGCGCTGTCGCGATCAGCGGTTCACCAGCTTGGCCGGCAAGGTCAGGGTCAGCAAGCCGCCCAGGACCAGCGAGGCCGCCAGCACGTACATGCCGGCATTGGTGCTCTGGGTGGTGTCCTTCAACCAGCCCACCAGGAAGGGGCTGACGAAGCCGGCCAGGTTGCCCAGCGAGTTGATCAGGGCGATGCCGGCGGCGGCGGCCGTACCCGACAGGAAGGCCGTCGGCAGGCTCCAGAACAGCGGCAGCGTGGTCAGGATGCCGACGCTGGCCAGCGTCAGCGAGGCCATGGCCAGCGTCGTGTTGTTGCCATAGAGGGTCGACAGCAGCAGGCCGATGCAACCCAGGAAGGCCGGGATGGCGACGTGCCAGCGACGTTCGCGACGGGCGTCGGCGCTACGGCCGATGAGTACCATGGCCACCGCCGAGAAGGCGTAGGGGATGGCGGTGAGCAGGCCCACATTCAGGGGATCGGTCACGCCGGTGCTCTTGATGATGGTCGGCAGCCAGAAGCTCACGCCATACAGGCCCATGACGAAGCAGAAGTAGATCGCCGCACCCAGCCAGACACGGCCGTTGACGAACATCGCGCCCAGGGTCAGGTGCTCCTTCTGACCTTCTTCATGGCTGATATTGGTTTCAAGCAGCTGCTTTTCTTCTTCGGTGAGCCAGCCAGCAGCACGGATGCTGTCCTTCATGTAGGCAATCACCATCACGCCCAGGATCAGCGAAGGAATGGCTTCGAGGATGAACATCCACTGCCAGCCGGTATGACCCCACACGCCCGGCATGACATGCATGATCCAGCCCGACAGGGGGCCGCCGATCACGCCCGAGAGGGCGATGCCGGTCATGAACAGTGCGGTGATCTTGCCGCGACGCGCAGCCGGATACCAGTAGGTGAGGTACAGGATCACGCCGGGGAAGAAGCCCGCTTCAGCCAGGCCCAGCAGGAAGCGCATGATGTAGAACATCTGCGGCGAGGTCACATAGGCCATGGCGCCGGAGATGATGCCCCAGGTGATCATGATGCGGGCGATCCACATGCGCGCGCCCACCTTGTGCAGGATCATGTTGCTGGGGACTTCGAAGACGAAGTAGCCGATGAAGAAGATACCGGCGCCCAGGCCATAGACGGTTTCGCTGAACTTCAGATCCTGCAGCATCTGCAGCTTGGCAAATCCGACGTTGACGCGATCCAGGTAGGACACCACATAGCACAGGAACAGCAGGGGGAGTAGTCGCCAGGTGACTTTGGCGTAGGTGGCATCTTCAAAGGACGCACGGGTGGCGCCGGCGGCGGCGCCTGCTTGGTAGGTCATATCTCGCTCCAGTAGGTTTGACGTTCTTTTGTTTTACGTCGCCGAACCCTTCTCTGTGGCCGGCTGACGGTGCCAAGCATTGTAGTGCCGGTGAGAACATTGTCAAAGAAATATCCTCACCTCAAGCATGAAGAAATTACATGCGATGTGTTGCGCCTTACACGCAGCGGCCGCCGTCGACCTCGATGCACACGCCGGTGACGAACTGGGCCTCATTCGAACCCAGGTAGAGGCAGGCGTTGGCGATGTCTTCGGGCGTGGAGAAGCGGCCCATGGGGATGGTGGCGACGAACTTCTTGCGGTTTTCCGGGGTGTCGGGCACGCCCATGAATTCGGCCAGCAGGCCGGTGGCCGAGATCACCGGGTTCACGCAGTTCACGCGGATCTTGTCCGGACCCAGTTCGGCGGCCATGGACTTGCTGGTGGTGATGACCGCACCCTTGCTGCCGTTGTACCAGGTCAGGCCGGGGCGCGGACGCACGCCGGCGGTGGAGGCGATGTTGACGAAGGCGCCGCCGCCGACCTGGCGGAAGTAGGGCACGAAGGTCTTGGCCGAGAGGAAGATGCTCTTGACGTTGACCGCATAGACGCGATCGAACTCGTCTTCTTCCACTTCCAGCATGGGGCGGTTGCGGTGGGTGGTGCCGGCGTTGTTGACGACGATGTCGAGCTTGCCGAACTGCGCCAGGGCCGTGGCCAGCAGCTGGTCCATGTCGGCGCGCTTGGAGACGTCGGCCTTGGCAAAGACGGCCTTGCCGCCGGATTGCTTGATCTCTTCGACCACGCGCAGGCCGCCGGCCTCGCCGATATCAGCCACCACCACGGCCGCGCCTTCGCGGGCATAGGCCTTGGCGATGCCTTCACCGAAACCCGAACCGCCACCGGTGACGATGGCTACCTTGTCTTGCAAACGCATGATGTGTCTCCTTGAAAAATAAGAGGATGCTCAGGATCTGTTGTGTTACACCAGACCGTTCGTCCTGAGTAGCGGCTTGGCCGCGTATCGAAGGCGTAATGACGGTGCGCCTTCGATACGGCCCTGACAGGGCCTACTCAGGACGAACGGTAGTCGCGTAATACCAGCAGGCTCCAGGTCGCATTGAATCGATTTCAACCGTGACGGATGGCGATGGTCTTGAGGACCGTGAAGCCATACAGCGCCTCGAAGCCCTTCTCGCGACCATGACCGCTGGCCTTGACGCCACCGAAGGGTAGTTCGACCCCGCCGCCGGCGCCGTAGTTGTTGATGAATACCTGACCACTGCGAATGGCCCGCGCCAGGCGCATCTGGCGACCGCCGTCGCGGGTCCAGACGCTGGCGACCAGGCCGTAGTCGGTGCCGTTGGCCAGGGCGATGGCCTCGGCTTCGTCATCGAAAGGCATGGCTGCCAGCACCGGGCCGAACACTTCTTCCTGTGCCAGGCGATGGCGCGACGGTACGTCGCGCAGCAGGGCCGGGGCCTGGTAGAAGCCGCTGGCCGGGGCGCCCGGGGCGATCTCGCCCTGCGCCACCAGCGGGATACCGTCGCGGCGGGCATCCGACAGGAAACCGGCCACGCGTTCCTGCTGGGTCTTGCGGATCAGCGGGCCGCAGTCCAGGTCCATCTGCGACGAGCCCACCCTAAGCTGGCTGAACAGGCCCGAGAGACGCTCCAGCACCTGTTCATAGGCGCCACGCTGCACCAGCAGGCGACTGCCGGCCGAGCAGGTCTGGCCGGCATTCTGGACGATGGCGTTGACCACCACCGGCAGCATGGCGTCCATGTCGGCATCCTCGAACACCACCTGCGGTGACTTGCCACCCAGCTCCAGCGTGACCGGGGTGTGATGCTCGGCCGCGCCGCGCACCACCAGCTTGCCGACATTGGGCGAACCGGTGAAGGAGACGTGATCTACATCGGGATGCTTGACCAGCAAATCGCCGGCTTCATGGCCGTAGCCGGTGACGATATTGAGCGCGCCGGCCGGGAAGCCGACCTCGGCCGCCAGTTCGGCCACCCGCAAGATGGACAGGCAGGCATCCTCGGCCGGCTTGACCACGCAGGTATTGCCGGCCGCCAGCGCACCACCGACGCAGCGACCGAAGATCTGCATCGGATAGTTCCAGGGCACGATATGACCGGTCACCCCATGCGGCTCGCGCAGGGTCAGCACCGTGTAGCCGGCCTGGTAGGGGATGGTGTCGCCATGCAGCTTGTCGGCCGCACCGGCATAGAACTCGAAGTAACGCACGATGGCGGCTGCGTCGGCGCGTGCCTGCTTCATCGGCTTGCCGCAGTCACGGCCTTCGAGCTGGGCCAGTTCTTCCTGGTGGTCTTGCAGCTTGTAGGCCAGCTTCATCATCAGGCGGCTGCGTTCGGCGGCCGAGAGCTTGCCCCAGGCGCCTTCATAGGCGCGGCGTGCGGCGCTGACCGCCAGTTCGATGTCGGCGGCGTTGCCACGGGCAATGGCCTCGAAGGGCTGGCCGTCGGAGGGATCGATGACGGGGATGCTCTCGCCGGAAGCCGGAGCGACCCAGCGGTTGTCGATGAAGTGCTGTTTCATGTCGATTGCGTCCTTTCGGTGATGACCGGAATGCGAAGAAGGCAGGACAGGGGACGACAGCAGGCGAGGGCCGGCAAGGCGGGCCTCGGGTTGACGTGTCTCCTGATATTGTTCTTGTCTTGATTGGATGCCCAATCTAAGGCAGGGCGGACAAGCTGTCAATTTATTTTACTACTTTGTCGATTGCTTCCCGCAAGGCACTGGCCGCACAGCAGGCAAATCCGCTACCATGCGCTACCGCCTGCACGCATATTCACACGCGAGGCGCAGTGACAACGCAGTACAACGGAGACCAGATGTCCCAAGCCAGCAAGCCGGCGCGTCCCGGCGCTTCCTCGGAAATCCTGGGCCTGGCCGCCGCCGGGCTGGGCTCGGTGCGGCCGGAGCGCTTTGCCGAGCGGGTCTACGAGACCTTGTTCCATGCCATCGTCGAAGGCCGCATCGCGGTGGGTAGCAAGCTGCCCTCGGAGAATGACTTGGCGACGCTGTTCGAGGTGTCGCGCCCGGTGGTGCGGCAGGCGCTGGACCGCCTGCGCGAAGACCAGCTGGTGGAGTCGCTGCGTGGCTCCGGTACCTATGTGCGCGAAAAGCCGGGCCTGGCGACGGCGCAACTGCAAGCCGATGGTGAACCCGAGACCCGTATCGGCCACATCATGAATGGCCTGGAGCTGCGCCTGGTGATCGAGCCCGAGTGCGCCTACATGGCCGCGCTGCGCCGCAACAAGCAAGATCTGGACAAGATGGAGCGTCTTCTGGCCGGCTTCGAGGAAGCCAATGCCGTGGGCGGTATCGCCCACCATTTCGATTTCGGCTTCCATGAAGCCATTGCCATGGCCACTGCCAACATGCGCTTCGTGCAGGTGATGAAGACGCTGGAATACGATGTCAGCCACGCCGTGAACATGTTGCGTCACCTGATGCACATCCCGCCCTGGAAGCGCTCCCAGGATGCCATGGACGAGCACCGCCAGATCTTCGAGCTGATCCGCATCCAGGATGCCGAAGGCGCGCGCCGCGCCATGCGCGGCCATATCGAGAATGCGCGTACCCGCATGTTCAATAGTCGGCCCGGCTTGTAAACTGAAATAACAACTGCAGGCGGATGCTGCCGATCGCAGCACCGCACGCCGAACACTGGAATTGTCCGTATGGAATTACGCCAACTGCGCTACTTCGTGGCCATCGTCGATCATGGCTCGCTCTCGCGCGCCGCGCGCGTGCTGCACATCGCCCAGCCGGCGCTGACCCAGCAGATCCGCCAGCTCGAAGATGAAATGGCGGCGCAATTGCTGCACCGCTCGGCCCAGGGCGTCATCGCCACCGATGCCGGCAAGGTCTTCTACGAGCACGCGCTGGCGATCCTGAAGCAGGTGCAGGATGCCAAGCAGGCCGTGGCGCAATCCACCGACAAACCCTCGGGGACGGTGGCGCTGGGCATTCCACAGAGCGTCTCCAATGCGCTGGCCCTGCCGCTGCTCACGGCGGTGCGCTCCACCTATCCCGAAATCACGCTGCAGCTGACCGAGGAGCTGACCGGCAATCTCATCAGCCAGCTGAAATCCGGCCGCATCAACCTGGCCGTGCTGTTCGACGACGGCCAGCTGTCTTCCTTCGCGGCCACGCCGATGATCGAGGAAGAGATGATGTACATCACCCGCGCCCAGTCCCAATATGGCGTGACCGGCCGCCGTGGCGTGCCCCTGTCCCAGGCCATCCAGGCGCCGCTGATCCTGCCAGGGCTGGCGCACGGTGTGCGTCCACGCATCGAGAACCTGGTGCGCGCCCAGGGCATGACGCTGGACAATGTCATCGAGATCAACTCGGTGGCCATCCTCAAGTCGGCCATCCTGGCCGATATCGGCGCTACCATCCTGCCGGTGGCGCCGCTGCTGGCCGATATCGAGCGCGGCGAAATGGTGGCGCATTCCATCGCGGGTGAGCACATCTCGCGCACCCTGGTCCTGTGCGCTTCGCGCAATATTCCGCTGACCACCGCTGCGGCAGCCGTCGAGAAGCTGGTGCTGGATGTCACCGACGAACTCTGCCGTTCCGGGAAGTGGGGGCATACCCAGGTGCTGGAGCGGCAGGCCGACACACGTGCCTGAAGCTTGCATCGGCTTTCGTGAGTTTTTGCTGAAAAATCACCGGTTGGCTCAAATGGATGGGGTACACTAGCTCCCCACCGCATTCTGTTGCCCTGCGTCATCAGGCAAGCCGGTCGGGCGCCGTGGGGGCGCCTGCAGCCCGAGCCTGATGCCGGGCCGGCGCTGTCGCTGAGCGCACGGGCAGGAGCGGGGGTTCCCTGCAATCTTCACTGCCCGAGGGGCAAGCAAATCCGGATGGATCCTCTGACTGCCAGCGTGGCGCTGGTCATCGTACAGTTCTGTACCGGCCTGATCATGGCCGGGCTGTTCCTCAATACACCCAGCGAGCGCTGTACGCGTATCTGGGCGCTCTCCGGTGCGCTCTCGGGATTGGGCGTGTGCGTGACGGTAGTGAGTTATGGCGGCAGCGTCGGCCTGTTGCGCCATCTCGGCCTGCTGACTGGCAATACCGCCCTGTTCGCGGCCTGTATCCTGGCCTGGAGCGGCTTGCGCAGTTTCTACCAGCGCCAGGCGGGGTGGTGGCCGGCGCTGTTGATCGTCTTCTTCGGCGTGGCCTTCGAGATCCTGCTACTGCTGGATCTTCCCTTTGCGCAGCGCAGCCTGCTGGTCATCCTGGGCCTGCAGCTCTCCTTCCTGTTGTTGCTGATGGAATTCCTGCTGGGTTTGTCGGGACCGATGGCGCGGCGCTATGCCCGTTGGGGATTCGGACGGATCACCGGCTTGCTGGCGGTGTCGCTGCTCATCGGGGCCTATCTCGGGCGCATGCTGCTGTCGCAGTCGCGTCCGGCCTTGTTCGAGCCACCGGCCATGAGCGGCCTGGGCGTGGCGCTGGTCTACCTGATTCCGCTGGGGGGCACCTTGCTGCTGGTGGTGTCGCTGATGATGGTGTATTTCGAGCGCCTGCTGGCCGACAAGCAGCGCCTGGCCACCGAGGATGAACTTACCGGCACCCTCAACCGGCGCGAGCTGGTGCGCAGCGGCGAGCTGGCCCTGCAACAGGCGCTCAGCGGGGGCAAGATGCTGACCCTGGCCTTCATCGACGTCGATCACTTCAAGCAGATCAACGATCGTCACGGCCACCTGATGGGCGACCGCGTGCTGGCGGGGATAGGCACGCTGCTGCGGGAGAGTTGCCAGGAGGGCGACCTGCTTGGGCGCTACGGCGGCGAAGAGTTCTGCGCGGTCTTCCCGGGCCGGGGTGACGCCGAAGCCAGCCTGGTCGGACAGCAGCTGCTGGAGTCGGTGCGCGCACGCAGCTTCGACCATGGTGACCAGGTCACCATCAGCGTCGGCCTGGCGGTATTGCAGCCAGGTCAGGTACGCAGCTGGGATGCGCTGGTCCATGCTGCCGACCTGGCCTTGTACCGCGCCAAGAGCGAGGGGCGCAATGCCTTCCGCCTGGCGCTGGCGGCCTGATCAGAAGAAATCCCGGCTGCGCGGCTCTAGTTCGCCCAGCAGGTGGGTCCAGTCTTCCAGCCGTCCCGCCACCAGATGGCGCACCTCACCCTGGCATTGCCAGCTGCCATAGACCCCCAACAGGCGTGCATTGAGCACCTCGCTGCGCTGGCGCTCCAGCACTGCGGGCCAGATGATGACATTGGCCGAGCCGGTCTCGTCTTCCAGTGTCATGAAGATCACCCCCTTGGCCGTGCCCGGACGCTGGCGTACCGTGACGATGCCGCAGCAGCAGGCGAACTGGCGGTTCTGCAACTGGTTCAGCGCAGCCACGCTCATGAAGCGCTCACGCGTGAGCCGCTGGCGCAACAGGGCCAGCGGATGGCGGCGCAGGGTCAGGTTCATGGCGCGATAGTCGTCGATGATCTGGTCGCCTTCGCCGGGAGCGGCCAGCTCGACCGCATCGTCCGCGCGCGGGGCGCTGCGCAGCAGGTCGCGATCCGGCACTGCCCCCACCGCATGCCATAGCGCCTGGCGCCGGTGGCCGGCCAGTTCGCGCAGGGCATCGCCCGCTGCCAGGGCCTGCAGGGCATGCCTGTCCAAGCTAGCGCGTCGGGCCAGGTCGGCGACGTCGACGAAGGGCTGTTGCTGGCGGGCCTGCTCGATGCGCAGTGCGGCTTCTATCGGCATGCTGCGCAACAGGCTCATGCCCAGCCGCACGGCGGGGCGCGCCTGACCCAATTCCAGGGTCGACTCCCAACGGCTGCGCACCACATTGGCCGGCAGCACCTGCACACCATGGCGGCGCGCATCCTGGATCAATTGCGAGGGGGAATAGAAGCCCATGGGCTGGCTGTTCAACAGACCGCACAGGAATGCTTCCGGCTCGTGGCACTTGAGCCAGCTGCTGAAATAGGTCAAGAGGGCAAAGCTGGCGGCATGGCTTTCGGGAAAGCCGTATTCGCCGAAGCCCTGGATCTGGTTGAAGATGCTCTCGGCGAATTCACGCGAATAGCCGTTGTCGGTCATGCCCAGCACCAGCCGTTCATGATGCGGCCCCATGCCCCCCTTGCGCTTCCAGGCGGCCATGGAGCGGCGCAGGTCGTCGGCTTCGCTGGGGGAGTAGCCGGCCGCTTCGATGGCCACATCCATCACCTGCTCCTGGAAGATGGGGATGCCCAGGGTGCGTTCCAGTACCTTCCTGATCTTGCCGCTCTTGCTGGTGTTGTCGGGATAGTCGAAGCTGCCGCCGTTGCGCACCAGTTCGCGCCGCTGCAGATAGGGGTGAACCATGCCGCCCTGGATCGGGCCCGGCCGCACGATGGCCACCTGCACCACCAGATCGTAATGGGTACGTGGCTGCATGCGCGGCAGCATGCTCATCTGCGCCCGGCTCTCGATCTGGAACACGCCGATGGTATCGGCCTTGCAGATCATGTCGTAGGTGGCCGGGTCTTCCCGGGGGATATCGTGCATCTGCATTGGCGCCGCCAGTGCGCGCCGCAGACTGACCAGTTCCAGCGTGCGGCGCAGGGCGGTCAGCATGCCCAGCGCCAGCACATCCACCTTGAGCAGGTTGAGGGATTCCAGGTCATCCTTGTCCCATTCGATGACGGAGCGGTCTTGCATGGCGGCATTCTGGATCGGCACCAGTCGCGACAATTGCCCGCGCGCGATCACGAAGCCGCCGGTATGTTGCGACAGGTGGCGCGGAAAGCGCAGCAGCTTGCCGGTGATGCTGGCCCACAGGCCGATCTGCGGCAGCGTCGGATCGAGGCCCGCTTCGGCAAAACGCTCCAGCAGTTCTTCGCGACTGTCGAACCAGTGCTGTGACTTGGCAACCGTATCGACGATAGCTGCATCCACGCCCAGCGCCCGGCCTACCTCGCGCAGCGCACCGCGCGGCCGGTAGCTGTGTACGGCCGCGGCCAGGGCGGCGCGGCGACGGCCGTACTTGCGATAGATGTGCTGGATCACTTCCTCGCGCCGCTGGTGCTCGAAGTCGACATCGATATCGGGTGGTTCATTGCGGTTTTCACTGATGAAGCGGGCAAACAGCAGGCGCGTCGAGGTCGGATCGACCTCGGTCACGCCCAGGCAGTAGCAGACCGCCGAATTGGCCGCCGAGCCACGTCCCTGGCACAGGATGTCGCGGGAACGGGCGAACCTGACCAGGTCGTGGACGGTGAGGAAATAGGCTTCATATTCCTTCTGGGCGATCAACGACAGCTCCACCTCGATCTGCGCCCGAACGCTGCCCGGTACGCCCCCGGGGTAGCGCCGCGCTGCGCCGGCCAGGGTTTCCTGGCGCAGGTATTGGGCCGGCGTCATGCCCAGTGGCACCAGTTCATCCGGGTACTCGTAGCGCAATTCATCCAGGCGGAAGTGGCAATCGGCCGCCAGTGCCAGCGTCTGCGCCAGCGCGGGGAGCGCATGGACCATAGCCAGCCGCATCCGTGGCCGCAGATGCTGTTCGGCATTGGGCGCCAGTGCATGGCCGCATTCCTGTACCGGCTGTCCCAGGCGGATGGCGGTGACCACGTCCTGCAGGTACTTGCGCGAGCGCCGGTGCATGCGCACATCGCCCACGGCGACCAGCGGCAGGCCGTGGTGCTGGACCAGGCGCTCCAGCACCTCGCTGTGCAGATCATCCAGTGGCCGGTACAGGCGGGTCTGGCCGACCCAGGCCCGCCCCGGGGCGAGCCGCGACAGCCAGCGCAACTGGGCGTCCAGCGTGTCTTCATCGGCCGGGTAGTCCGGCACCAGGATCAGCTGGCAATCGGGCAGGGCGCGCAGATGGGACAGGGCGGGTGGCGGAGTTTCCAGGTCTTGCGGTGAGAGCAGGTAATCGCCCTTGTCGGCGCGGGTACGGGCCAATGTGATCAGTTCGGACAGGTTGCCGTAGCCTTCGCGGTTGCGCGCCAGTGCCACCAGGGTCTGCGATGCCAGCGGATGGGCGGGATCATCCTTCAGGGCGGTGAAACGGAAGCAGCTGCCGATGATGAGCTTGAAATCCAGTGTCTGGTTCTTCCTGAACTGCTCTACATAGGCGGCATGCGCCCGTACCACACCGGCCAGCGTGCATTCATCGGTGATTGCCAGCGCCCGGTAACCCAGGGCGATGGCGCGGTCTACCAGTTCCTGGGCATGCGAGGCGCCCTGCAGGAAGCTGAAGTTGGTGCGGCAATACAGTTCGGCATAGTCGGGCAAGCCGCCGGCGGTGGGAGCAGGTCGCATGGCCAGCCCCTAGCCGAACAGGCCGTGCAGGAACCATTGCGGTTCCTCGTCGGGACGTTCGCCACCGCGCCACTGGCGGAAGATCCAGTAATACGCATGCTGGGCGTCGCGCGCGGTGAAGTAGTCGCGGGTCAGCGGCCGGCCTTCCCACCAGCCGGCCTCGATGCGCTCTGGCGGCGAGGTGAATTCCAGCGGGCTGCGGTAGACCGGACGGTGCTGGTGCAGACGCAATGGCAGCGGCTCTTCCAGCAACCATAGGGGGCGTGGGGGCAGGTGGGCCGGATTGCTCGTCATCGGCGCCGGCAGCCGGTTCGTGGGCTGCATGACGCTGCACCAGCGATTGGCGATCTCGGGCCGGTGGTCGGCGCGGGGCGCGGCTTGCCTTACCTTGTCGGCGCCCAGGCGCGCCACCAGCAGTTCCAGCAGGCGCTGATGGTCTTCGGCGCTGCCGCCGGGCTCGGGAAAGAGCAGTTCGCTGGCGGCCTGCTGGGCTTCCAGTTCATCGGCGGCCAGCCCCAGGGCGATGGCCGGGGCCGCCAGCGTGGAGCGGGCCAGCTTTTCCTTGACCAGCGTATGCAGGTGGTCTTCCTGCCAGGCCGGTACCGACAGGGCCAGGCCCAGCTCGGTGGGGGCAACGGCCTGGCGACCGCGTTCGTGCTCCAGCCACAGGCGCAGCTTCTTGATGGCCAGTTGCCGCGCCGCCAGCCACCCGGCCAGCTGGGCCAGCAGGCGCTGGGCATAGGTGGCGAGGATGTCGGTCTGGTCGATGCGGTCCGGCAGCTCGATGCGGGCGCTGAACGCCGGCGGGGCCACCACCCAGTCATGGACCTCGGGGGCGTCGCCATAGGCGCGGTCGAGCATGTCCAGCAAGCCCTTGCCACAGCGACGCTGCAAACCGGCGCGGGGCAGCCGGCGCAACTGGGCAAGCTGGCGGCATCCCAGACCGTGCAGCCATTCCAGATGGGGAACGGCGGCACTGAGCAAGACCACCGGCAGGCGATCCAGGCATCGCCACAGGGAGGGCAGGCGCAGCGTACGCACGTAGCCGAAGCGCGCCAGCATCCAGGCGCCGGTGGCGGTCACCGCGCACGCCAGCGTAGCCGACAGGCCGAGCCGGGCGATGGTGATGCGGATCTTGCGGCAGAGCGCGCGGATGCCTCCGAACAGGCGCAGGCTGGCGCTGACATCGAGCAGGATACAGGCCTGGTCGGCCAGCGCCACCTGGGGCGTGTATTGCAGCAGCGCCAGGGCGGCCTGTTGCAACATGGCTGTTTCCTGCAAGGGGGTGCGGTCGTGCTGGTGGGCAGCGGGGGCCAGCAGTTGCACGCCGCCGCGCCGCATGCCCTCCTGCACCCCCAGCGCGCGCGCGGCTGCCGACACGGCGCTGACGCGTTCGCGTTCGAATACCACCGATGCAGCCTCATCCAGCCAGTTCGGACGAAAGACTTCCAGCGGTAGCAAGGGCAGGTGTACGGCGATCCACAGGGGCATGGCGTTGCAAATTCGGTGAAGGCGACAAGGGCAGGAACAGGGGCTGCTCGCGCAGCGGCCCGCGTCGTTTGAGAAAGCCGATATCCAGTCCATCGCGCGCGGCGTGCAGGGTCAGCCGCAACGGCGCCGGCGAGGCCTCGCGCGCGCAGGCCAGCGGACGGAACATGAAAAACAGGGTATTGCCACTCTGGGCGGCGATATGCAGCCGTCGCAGCAGATCGTGATCGCCCTTGCGCTGGCGGGCTTGCCACATCAGCAGGGCCTGGCAACTGTCGGCACGCAAGACCTGCTCGGCCGCCCAACCGGCATCGGCGGCATGATCGGCCTGCAGGTGTAGCAGGCGCGCGGCAGCTACGCCCATGTGCGCCCAGCCCGGTGCATTGACCTGATAGGGGGCTTGCAGCAAGGCGATGCGTTCAGCCCGGGCCAGCCGTTGCGCTGCCCTGGCCGGCCCTTGTACGTGCTCTTGGGCCAGCAGTGGACGCAGCAGGCGCAACTCGCCGATGCCATCCTGTGGCAGCAGCAGTTCGATGAGCACACCCGGCGGCCAGCCGCGGTCGGGCAACTCCGCGTCCAGCGCTTCGAAGCCGCTGGAGACGCCACGCGCACCGCCACGCGCCAGCTGGGAAGCCAGCCAGAGCGAAGGATGGATCGTTTCCGGCGTACGGACACGGAGCGGGGAAGAGGGCGTCGACATGAAGGCTTGCGTCAGGGAACTGCCATCCAGGCAGGGAAAACTCGATAACTGTATAAATATACAGTATTTGATTTGACGCGTGACGAAATCTGCCAGGAAGCGAGTTTCTTGTTATTTATCTATTAATGAAAATGGGCATGGGCAAGCTCATCTTCACGGATTCCTTCATGTCCTACAGCCAATGCTGACATGGGCTGTAGAGCTCTTCCGATAGTAGGTGAGGGCCAGGCTTCCTACACTGCAGTCGTGGACATCTGCCAGGGCCATCCGGTCGGGCAGTCGCTCTGCTTACTTTCGACTATCCAAGACAAGGAGTCACACATGGCAAATGCACAAAATCCTGGAAACAGTCATCGCGGCTTTGCCGCCATGGATCGTGAAAAGCAGCGTCAGATCGCCAGCATGGGCGGCAAGGCTGCGCACGCCAAGGGGGCGGCCCATGAATTCACTTCCGCTGAGGCACGTGAAGCCGGACGCAAGGGTGGCCTGAACAGCCATGGTCGCAAGAGCGCCGCCAACGATGCGGCTATGCCCCAGGTGGTGGCGCCTGCCGGCCAGCCGCAGATGACCCAGAGCACGCCGCAGGATCAGGCCTCGCAGCCGAGCGCCCCGTCCTTGCAGCCGCAGTCACAACAGCCGCAGCAATCGGACGAGCATTCCCGTCAACCTGTCTGACCCGCCCGTTTCCTCAGGCAGCAGCCGCTAGCGCCCGGGTAGCGCGCGGCCGCGGTACAACAAGAAAACGAAAGGCGCGTACAGCGCCTTTTTTGTTGTCATCACGAAAGTTTTCACTGCCGTACCAGATCATCCATCATCGGCACCAGCGCCAGCAGGAACAGGCCTGCCGCCAGCGGCATGGTGGCCAGGAAACCGATGCTCTTGAAGCCCAGCGCCCCGACCACGCCGCCCAGGAAGAACATCGCCAGCAGCGACGACAGCAGCAGGAACTTGCGCCAGGATCCCGGTACCGGATCCTCGCCCAGGGCTTCGCCCGGCTGGCGCGGCGCCAGCGTCCAGTAGCACATCTTGCCGATCTCGATGCCGATGTCGGTGACCAGGCCGGTGACATGGGTGGTGCGGATCTCGGAACGGGAGATCTTGCTGATCATGGCATTCTGCAGGCCCATCACATAGCACAGCAACGAGACCGTTACCGGCACGAACAGCATGCGGTGATTCTCCAGGTTGCTGCCCAGGATGCCAAAGCACAGCAACAGCATGGCTTCGAGCATCAGGGGCATGGCGTACTCGCTTTGCAGGCTACGGCGCCGGGCCCAGTTGATCATCACCGCCGAACAGGCCGCGCCCGTCATGAAGGACAGCAGGGCGCTGGCGCCGGCCACCAGCAGCAGGGTCTCGCCCAGCACCAGGTTGTCCGCCAGGGAAGAGACGATGCCCGACATGTGCGACGTATATTGACCCACGGCCAGGAAGCCACCGGCATTGACGGCCCCGGCGATGAAGGCCAGAGAACGGCCCAGATGGCGGTTGGAGAGATCGGTGCGCGCCGGACTGGTGAGACGGCGCAGGTAATTGATGGGCATGAAGGATCCGCGCGGGTTGTGCCTGAAGCGCCAGGACGGCTTGTCGTGGCCTTCAGCATGGCATGTGCCGACAAGCATACTTCTTCTCGTAGCCCTCAGGGCGGGGACAGGCCAAATCCTGATCTGCATCAGTGCCCTCGGGCCTGCCCGAGGTACCAGGAAAACGGACAAAAAAAGGGCCGCCTGGGGGAGGCGGCCTGAGGGGGAGGGATATAAGACGCCGAAGATCGGGGGAATCTTCGATGAATTTCTGCTTATGAAAACGACCCGTGGGGATAAACCGATGGGGGATGGACGTTTTTCATGACACGACGGAGGGGGACGTTCGTGTCGGAATGTGGGTCCTCGGTTTCGAGTGCGTTGGATGCATAGTATCGATGCATTGCAAAAATGAAGATCGGACAGTGCCCGATTAGCGTGTCAGAAAAAACCTACACGGCGGGCCGGTCGACGCTCATCGATTCTGACAATGGTCGTTGGCACTGTCTGATGCAAACGCCGGGCCGTCCTGGCTACAGTGACAGTATGCATGCGCCTGCGGGTCCGGGTGAGGATGGGTGAGCTTTGGTGGGCCTGTCACCTGGAGTCGCACTGCTGTACACGCCCATCCCTTAGGTAAAAAGGACGCATGGAAGCAGAAAATGCGCTTCCGTTGCGGCTGCAATCGTCTATGCTGAATTGAGCCCAGCTCCCAGCCTGTCATGTCCCATCCACGCCTATGCGCCGAGGAGACCTGTCATGAAGCACTTCGCCAAATCCGTTGAGCAGCAGCAAGCCGGCCTGTTCATGCCGCGCGTGGCCAAGCTGGACAAGCACAAGTTCGTGGCTTATCTCGACACCCGCATCGATCATCTCTGGAGCATGGACCTGCATGGTCAGCCGGTGCGCATCTGCAAGAAGCGCAAGAGTGCCGAGAAGGCCGCGCTGGCGTTGCTGGCCGAGGCCATGCGCCAGCATGAGGCGGAACCGTCCGAGCCGTTCGCCTAGGGACAAGCGGGGCCGCTCTGGCACCTCCGACCTTCGTCAGCCTGGTTCAACCATCTCAACCATCGCTTTGTGGTGATGCGCCGCGCGCTACTGCGAAGGCTGCGCTTTCGTGCGCGGGTGGTGCCGCAGGTGCGCTGATTTTTCACTCATGAATGATCCCCTTGCACCTTAAACCGGGCGAGCCGGGCCTATCTCCGCGTGTTCTGCCTGAGCTTGTGGTGGTTCTGGTGATCGTTACTTGCCGTATCCATGTCGGGTGCTTTTTTGATGCGGGTGATATTGGACGTGGCCACCGGATCGCTACTGGGGAAGCTCATCTCGTTGGCTTCGTCCAGCGTCACTTCCGAGGGGGTGTCGTACTGGGTGGGACGATGATGCTGTGCGGGTTTGCGGTGGCTCATGGCAAGCTCCTTTCGCTTCGACGCAGGTTGCGTGTGGGTAGGTAATCAGCGTACCGGGCCGGCCTGACCGGTCATATCAGGAGAGCGCGCAAGTGCGCGTAAGAATGCATGAGGAATGGCGGCCTCGATTGCCTTGGTCGCCCGTGCCAGCTCGGCGGTGCCAGCGGTGTCTCGGACAATGGGCAATGTCCTACACGATCTTCATCATCCTGCCGACTGTGTCGGTCCGGGTGCCTCTCCATAATCCCCACCATTCTCAGCGCCCCGTTACCCGGGACGCCGCCACCATCGACAGAGCACGTCCAGACGTGACATGAACAACAAGAAGGATTTGGCCAGCGCCATGAATACCATCTGCCACCGTAGCTCGCGAACCTCGTTGATCCAGCTTTTCACCCATCCCCTGATGCAAGTCGCGATGCCCGCGCTGATGCCGCATGCACCGTCGGCCCAGCCGCGCAAGCTGCCGGCAGCGCTGGTGGAGCGTTTGCTGGTGCAGGAGAGCGAGCATGGCCAGCCTGTTCAGCCCCGCACGAGTTTCAATGCGCCGCTACCGGCGGCGACTCGGGCGGCGACCCTGGCATATCCCTCGCATCCCTCGCATATTGAGCGCGCCGGCATCGAGGCCCTGCCCGATGGTTGCGGCGTCTACCTCTTGCGTGGCGCAGACGACCGGCCGCTTTATGTGGGCCGCAGCCTGAACCTGCGCAGCCGTGTTCTGGCGCACCTGCACAATCGTGAAGAGGCCTACCTGATCGGCCAGACGCACCGTATCGAGCATCGCCGCACTGCCGGCGAGCTGGGCGCGGCGCTGCTGGAACATAGTCTCTTGCGCGATCTGCAGCCCAGTCATAACAAGAAGCCTCGCACCAAGCGCGGCCTGTTCACCTTGCACCTGGACCTGGACGGCCGGCCACAGGTGGCCCAGGTCAGCGAGTCGGAACTGGGGCGTGCCGAGAATCTCTTCGGCATCTTCTCCAGCGAGCGTGCTGCCCGGGATGCCCTGCACCAGCTGGTGGAGCACCATGCTTTGTGTTCGATTGAGACCGGACTGGAACAGGCCGCTAGCCTGGGCATGGCCTGCTTCGCCCGGCAGATCAGGCGCTGCCGCGGTGCCTGCACCGGCGAGGAGTCCGGCGAACAGCACCAGCAGCGCCTGATGCAGGCACTGGAGGACTTGCGCATCCAGCCTTGGCCCTATGCCGGTGCGATGGGCATCATCGAGCAAGGCGATGGCTGGCAGCAAGTGCATGTGATCGATCACTGGCGCTACCTGGGTTCGCTGGATCGCGATCACCGCCAGCTCACCCCCAGACCTGCTGCCAGTCTCAAGGGCTTCGACCTGGGCAGCTACAAGCTGGTGATCCAGCCCTATCTGCTGGGACAACTGGAACTGCGCGCATTGCCTGGCCTGCCACTGATGAACTCCTGACCCCGGACCTGAATGCCAACACGACTTCCATTGACCGCCGCAGCGCTGCTGTGGTGCGCCCCTGGCGCGATCTCGCTGGCGCTGGCTGCCGAAAACGGCAGCCTGTGCTCCCCCGGTCTGAGCCTGGACAAGGACAAGCTGGCCACCCATCTTATCCAGACCTATCCGGTCAGTACCGCCTATCTCTCCGTGGGCAAGGAAGCGGCACCGCTGTCCTCGCCACGCGCACTGGTGGCCTGGCTGCTTCACAAGCGTGCAGCCGAGAAGGCTGCCGGCGTGGCCTGCAGCGGTGACAGCTGCAATGTCGAACGCATGGCGCAGGACCTGCAAGGCCTGCTGGATGGCAAGGATGCCCGTTTTGCGGCCACCGGCAGCAGCAATGCCGAAGCCTTCTTTGCTGGCAATAGCCGCGCCTCGTTACGTTGTACGGTGGCCGATGCCACCCTGGTGCTGCCGCATGCCGGCGCCGCTGCGCGCATGCAGGATGCCCCGGTGGTCGTGGCGGCGGCCACGCCGCCGGTCACCGCCGGCAATGTTGGCAATGCTGCCCCGGCCCCCGCGCCACAACCGGGCTGGCTCGAGCACGTGCGCGTGCGCGGCAATCCTGACCAGCTTTCCATCGACCGCAGCAACCAGGCGGGCTATGCCTCGGTCGAGCGCGCCCGCGTGACCCTGGCCAACGATGACGTGGCGCAGTCCCGTACCAATGATGTAGTGGTCTATGCTGGCTATTCGCTGGACAAGCGGCCCATGGACGATACCGGCAGCACCTACGAGGCCGTGCCGTATGTGGGCCTCAAGCAGAACCGCGTGACCGTCTATGACAACGGCAATCCGACCGTGACCACCACCCGCACCAGCCAGGTGGGGATGCTGTCGGCCTTCCATTTCGCCCATCCCGGTACGGCTGACACCGAAGACCTGACCGCCCGGCCGGACTACCTGGTCAACAATACCGATGGCAGTCGCCTGCTGACGCTCAACTTCACGCTGACGCCGGTGCGTCCGGGTTTGCTCAATGATTTTCTGCGCTGGGGCAATGGAGTGGCGTTCAAGCCCATCCTGATCGGGCAGAGCCGCAATGGTATCTATGCCAGCCGTGGCGATGCGGACGTCTATGACCAGCACCAGGACTTCATCCGCCTGGGCGCCCAGGCCGGTTTCACGCTGGCCTCGACCAATCCGGCGCTGCCATTCGATTTCACGACCACGTTCACGGGACTGAAAGCCTTGCAGGGATCACGCAGCATCCACTACTGGAAATCGGTGCTGACCTATAACTTCAACCAGAATGTCGGACTGAGTCTGGACTATTCCAACGGGCTGCTGCCCGATAGCGGCGATCCGGAGCGCAAGTGGGGGTTGGCGGTGTCGTCGAAGTTCTGACTTCAGAACAAAGGAAACGGCAGTGCAGCGGGGACGCTCCTCGTAGAGAGGTTACTGGTGCTCCGCCAGCCACTCCCGTAGTGCGCCGTTCATTCGGCTTTGCCAACCGTCTCCACCACGCCTGAAGGCGTCGACGATGTCCTGGTCGAAGCGCATCGTGACTTGTACCTTGGAGCCACTCCCCGCAGGACGCCCACGGCCGCGAGACGGCTTCAACGCGGCCAGTTGCGCCTGGCTCAGTGGTTGAGCATCCGGATCGGACAGGGCAGCGGCTGTAATGGCGGCATCTTCCCTGGCATCTGGCAAAATCGTTCCCTCTTTAAGCTTCGGCATAACGCTCTATCTCCCTTTTGTTTGCCTTGCGCAGGCTGATGATGCGCCGGACCGCATCACGATCAACATACACCACGACATAGAGTCGCAATCCAATATAGGCAATGACGTATTCCCTTGGTTCGCCATAGTCAAACCGGTCATCGGCGGCTACCAGTGCCGTGTCCCATTCAATGTCCCTGGCCTGGGTGAGCGAAACGCCATGTTTATCCATGTTGGCGGCGTTTTTTCGGGGATCGAATGAAATCAGCATTCGATTTATTGTAGCTATAAATAATCGTCTGGCAAGAATTATTTGTAGCTACAAATAAAAATGGAGATTCCGGTGAGAGAACGTGAAAAAAAACGACCCACATTGCTGTGGGTCGTTTGCATATTGTCAGGCCATGACGCTAGGTTTGCGTACGTCCGGCGATGCAATCACTGATCACTGATAGGTCGTCGCCATCTTGGCCGGCAGCGGCACGTTGAGCCACTTCTTGACGATGGTATTGAGCTCACCGCTCTTCTTGGCGGCGGTAATGGCGTCGTTGACCTTGGCCAGCAGGGCGGCTTCGTTCTTGTTCAGGCCTACGCTGCAGCTCGATTCGTGGATGATGTACTTCAACACCGGCTTGTTGTTGGGGGCTTTCTCGGCCAGTGCATAGGCCACGAAGTCACCAGTACCCACCAGTTGCACCTGGCCCGAGACGTAGGCCGAGATCATGGCGTTGTTGTCTTCGTAGCGCTTGATGGTGGCGCTCTTGGGCGCGGTATCGGTCAGCTGCAGGTCCTGGAAGGTGCCACGCGCCACGCCGACCGTCTTGCCGGCCAGATCGGCCGGGCCGCCGACCTTGACGCTTTCCACGCCAAAGACGCTGTTGTTGTAGGGCGCATAGGCTTGCGAGAAGTCGATCACCTTTTCACGCTCGGCGTTCTTGCCCAGGGTGGAAATGACCAGGTCGGCCTTGTGCGTCTGCAGATAGGCGATGCGGTTGGCGCTGGCCACCGGCACCAGTTGTACCTTCACTCCCATCTTCTGGGCGATCAGCTTGGCCACGTCGATATCCAGGCCCTGCAGTTGCAGGTCGGTATTGACCGAACCAAAGGGCGCGAAATCCTGGGGCACGCCAATACGCACCACGCCGGCTTTCTGGATATCGGCCAGGGCATCGGCATGGGCCAGGCCGGCGCTCGCCGACATCAGGCCGAACGTCAGGGCCAGGATGGTCTTGATGGGCTTCATTGCTGTGGTTCTCCTTCTTTATGGTTGTGGTCGCTCTGCGCGGCCGATGATACGCCTTATTTGTTTCTTCTTCATCAAGGCAGGGCCGCCCGGCAGCGGTGTCGGATACCATGAGAACCAGAATGGCGACGCCCTGACTAAAGTTTGCATTGCGGCGACGCAAAAGATGGTTGAATTCGGTATCCTAGTGAGCACTTCAGCAATGTAAATTGGCATAGCGCCAATCCAAAGGGTTAAAAAATAATACGCATGACCATGTCTACCTACATCGATCCCCAGACCTTCAGTGAATTGCGAGACTCCGAAGTCTTGCCGGCCCCGTCGGGCGTGCGCCTCAAGATCATGCAGATGTGCCAGCAGGAAGACCTCGCCTTGCCGGAACTGGTGGCGCAGGTGCAGGGGGATCCGGTGCTGGCCGGGCGTCTTATCCAGATCGCCAATATTCCCAACATCAACAAGGGACGCATGATCGCCTCGGTCAGCGTCGAGCTGTTGTTGATGGTCGGTCTGCATGCCGTGCGCCAGATGGCGCTGGCCATTTCGCTGACCGAGTCGGCCCGCCGTGGCGATTGCAAGGAATTCGACTACGACGCTTTCTGGGCGCGTGCCACCGCCATGGCCTGTGCCGGTCAGGCGCTGGGCGACCTGCTACAGGTGGCGCCGCCGGCCGAGATGTTCACCATCGGCTTGCTGGCGGGTATCGGCCAACTGGGCCTGGCCTCCGCGCGCCCGCGTCGCTACGGCGAGATCCTGCTGGGCGGTGCGCAGGGGCAGGCCTTGCGCGATGAAGAGCGAGAGGTGTTCGGTTTTGATCACCTCTCCCTGGCCGCCGCCATGATGCAGGACTGGCATTTCCCCAGGCTGTTCTGCGAAGCAGTCTTACACCATTGCGACCCCGAAGCCAGTGGTCTGGACGAGGATGATCGCCAGCAACGCCTGATCCGCCTGCTGGAGATGGCCGGTTGCGTCGCCGATGTGTGTATTGCCGACGATGCCCGGCGTGCCTCGCTCTTGCCACGCCTGCTGGCGCTGGGCGAACGTTTCGAGCTGCCGTTGTCGAGCCTGGAGTACGTCTGCGGTCGCGTTTCCTGGGACTGGAGCGACTGGGGTGCCTTGCTCAAGATTCCCACCCGCGTGTTGCGCGAAATCGGTCCGGAGCTGGCGGCCGCCGCCGAGCAGGCTGCCTGACGGGGCGATGAGGAGCGAGAGGGGGCGTCGGTTTCTGTCAGCAAATATCGAATTTTTTGTTGCAGATTTGTCAGAAAGCGATGCTACTATCCCCCTCGCTCTGGAAACGAAGCCCATTTCTTGATCCTCAGGCAACAATAGATCGTCATCCCGACGGGATCACGGGCTCAGGCATACGCCTGGGGTGGAAGGGAAGGCCTGCAGGCAGCCTTTCGCCACGATCGTCTCCAGTCCGCGCGCAAGGTTCAATGAGCCCAGCCAACCTGATGTTTCTTCCGTAATAGCCACGGCACTTACCGCAGCCACCGACGAGGACACACATTCACCCAACAGGCTTCGCTTCGCTCTTTCTGTCCGGAACGCATCGCCCGCTTGTTGGATCATGTGTCCTGACATAGTAGCGGCGCATCTTTCTTCGGCTTGTTCCGATGACATCTCTGTGACATTTATCCAAGGCATGCTTGTCCATGTGGAGGAGAACTTGCGCGAGCAGGATTTGCGCCGCATCCATTGCACCAAGAATAAGGGGATTGCATTTGACAAAGAAAATTCTTGGCCTTACCGGGCTTTTGCTGGCGATCAGCCAGCCGGCCTTTGCCGCACATCCGCTGCTGACCGATGATGCAGGTGTGCAAGGCGCAGGCGGGATACAGCTGGAAATGAACACCGACTGGAGTCGTCAGAATGGCGATGCGGGTCATGTGGGGGCCTTTACCTTTACCTATGGCGTGACGGACACGCTGGACTTGTTCCTGAACCTGCCCCAGACCTTCCAGGCCACGACCGGCACGGGCAGCGGGGATGTTTCCCTGGGGGCCAAGTGGCGCTACTACGACGAGGATGGCCTGTCGCTGGCGCTCAAGCCGGAGCTCTTCATGCCCAGCGGTGACACCGACAAGGGCCTGGGCAATGGCCGCAGCAGCACCGGCCTTACCGGCATCGCCTCCTATGAAATCGGTTCCTGGACGCTGCATGGCAACCTCGGCCTGAACTACAACCGCTTCCAGCTCGACAGCGACCAGCAATCCCGGCGCAAGACCGTATGGCGCGCCTCGGCGGCGGTCTGGTATGGGCTCAATGAGCGGTGGCGCCTGGTGGCCGATACCGGCGTGGCCCAGAACCAGGACGCTGCCAGCCGGAAAATGCCGGCCTATGGCCTGGTGGGGGTGATCTGGTCGCCCAGCAAGACGGTCGATCTCGACGCAGGCGCCAAATTCGGCCTGAACAAGGCCGAGGTGACCCGCCAGTTCGGCGTGGGTGTGACCTTGCACTTCTGAGGTGTCGCAGTTGGCGGGAGGGAGGACTGTGCAGTGCAACATGCAATGCGCTGGAAAGGCCCGCCAAATCTGCTATCGTTGACCTTGGCGCAAGGCCACGACATAGGAGATGACATATGGATCTGGTGGAAAAATTCGATGCCAAGGGCAAGACCGGTACCCCTTACCACGTAGAGGTGTACCAGACGCAACAGGACGAGGCCGACAAGGCGGTGCAGGCGTTCAGCCGCAGCTACAAGCTGGCCGATGGCCGTGCCCTCGATCCCTTGTCCAATGAGAAATTCCGGATCGTGCAGACAGGTGAGAAGATCTACCGGGTCTGATCCCGGGCCAAGGTCCTGACAGCAAGCCGATGAAGCCGGCGCCGCAAGGCGACCGGCTTTTTTCATGGCGATCCGCCGCCGGCCTCAGATGCAGGTGTAGCCGCCGTCGGCCTGGATGACGGCACCGGTGATGAGACTGGACGCATCCGAGGCCAGGAAGTGGGCGATGGCGGCAATTTCTTCCGGCCGGCCCATGCGTGCCTGCGGGGTCAGGTCCATCCAGCGGGCAATGAGTGCCTGCTCCTTTTCCAGTTCCTGCAGCAGTGGTGTGGCGATATAGGTCGGCGCGATCGCATTGACGCGCACGCCGCGCTGCGCCCATTCCACTGCCAGTGAGCGTGTCAGGTGATGGACCGCTGCCTTGGACGCGTTGTAGTGGCACTGCGGCTGCGGCACGTTGACGATCAAGCCCGACATCGAACCGATGTTGATGATGCTGCCCTTGCCGCGTTCCAGCATGCGGCGGCCAAACGCCCGGCAGGTCTTGAAGACGCCGCCCAGGTTGACGGCCAGCACGCGCTCCCATTCCTCATCTTCCATCTCCTCGGCCGGCGTATTGCTGACGATGCCGGCATTGCAGACCAGGATATCCAGCGCCGGCAAGGAGCCCGCCAAGCCATTCAGGCTGGCGCTGTCGGTCACGTCCACCCGGAAGGCCTTGCCGGGCGTGGCCAGGCTGTGGGCCGTGCTCTTGGCGCGGTCGAGGTCGAGATCGGTGCATAGCACCGAAGCGCCATGGTCGGCCAGCGCGCGTGCGCACGCCGCGCCTATGCCTTGTCCTGCGCCAGTGACCAGGGCCAGGCGGCCATTGAGGTCTGGGTGTCGGGGTGAATTCATCTGGAAGCTCTCCTCTTGGTGGTAATCAATAATATAGTTTGACTACATCTATTCTCGCCCTGGTTTTACTTTTCGGGTAATTATGGCGACTTAAGTGTGCATTTGTCGATAAATTGGGATGTGCGAGTGATTGCGCATTCTTGTTTTATCTAGTTATGCTATATTCATCACGGGCAAAGGAGAGGGCTCATGCAAGATCTGTTGGCGCGTTTTACCGGCAAGCTGTTTGTGCGAGGGGGTCTGATCGACGGCGGCGGTCCTCGCTTGCCGGTGCGAAATCCAGCCCGCGGCGAGGTGATCGGCGAGATCGCCACGGCATTGCCGGCCGAGATCGATGCCGCCGTGGCCGATGCCGATGCGGTGTTCCGGTCCTGGTCGAGGGCGCCGGCCCGCGTGCGCGCCGAAGCACTGCATGCTCTGGGGCGGCTGATTCGCGATGACGCCCGATCCATGGCGCAGGTGATGACGATGGAGCAGGGCAAGCCCCTGAACGAAGCCCGTGGAGAGATCCTGAAACTGGCCGAGGCCTGCCATTTCTATGCCGAGGAGGCCGTCCGGGTCCATGGCGAGATCATCCCCAATGACCAGCCGGGCTACCAGAGCCTGGTGGTGCGCGAAGCCATCGGCGTGGTCGCTGCCATCACGCCGTGGAACTACCCTGCCGAGCTGGTCGGCTGGAAACTCTGCGCGGCACTGGCGGCAGGTTGCCCCATCATCATCAAGCCCTCCGAATCGACTCCCTTTACCGCTCTCTACATTGCCGAAAAGACGCAGCAGGCCGGTATTCCTGCCGGCGTGGTCACGGTCCTGACCGGCGACGGCCCCACGGTCGGACAGGCGCTGGTCAATCATCCGGCCATTCCCAAGATCGCCTTCACCGGATCGAGCCAGACCGGTTTGCGCATCCAGCAGTCCTGCCCGGCGATCAAGCGACTATCGCTGGAGCTGGGCGGCAACTGTGCGCTGCTGGTGACGCGCCATGCCGAACTTGGCGCAGCGGTGCAGGGCGCGGTACGGCGATCGTTTCGCAACATGGGGCAGATCTGTATCGCCATCAACCGCATCTATGTGGAGCGCACCCTCTATCCGGCCTTCCTGGAACAGTTCGCCCAGGCCACGCGCGCGCTGGTGATCGGCGATGGCCTGCAGCATCCGGACGCCGATGTCGGGGCCATGGCGCTGGCGGCGCCCCTGCAAAAGACCCGTGCACACCTGGAAGATGCCCTGCGCAAGGGCGCCCACCTGGTCGCGGGCGGTGCGGCACCGGCGGGCGCCGGGTTCGAACGCGGTCACTTCTTCCAGCCCACCATCGTGGCGGATTGCACCCCCGACATGCTGGTCATGAAGGAGGAAACCTTCGGTCCGCTGGTCGGTGTGGCCGCCTTCGATACGCTCGACGAGGCCATTGCCCGGGTCAACGATTCCCCTTACGGACTGGCTGCCTACGCCTATACCCAGGACCTGAAGGAGATCCACCGTCTGGCTGCCGAACTGGACGTGGGCAACGTCGCCATCAACCATGTCGACGCCGGCATCATGAATGCGCCCTATGGCGGTCGCAAGCAAAGCGGCATCGGCGTCGAGCACGGCCGCGAGGGCTTGCTCGAATACTTCCAGTTCAAGCATGTGCGCCTGCGTCACGGCGTGGAGGGGTGAACCATGAGCATTTCCTGCCTGCTGGGCATAGACCTGGGTACCTCAGCCTGCAAGGCCTTGCTCCTGAGCACCGATGGCCGCATCGTCGCCACGGCCAGCAGTGCCTATGAGGTCGTGCAGCCCCGGCCCCGCTGGGTCGAGCAGGATCCGGCGCTGTGGATTGCCGCCGTCCGGCAGGCCGTGGCCCAGGCCATGCAGGCGGCTGGCCCGGTGGAGGTGCTGTGCATTGGCCTGTCGGGCCAGATGCATGGCCTGACCGCGCTGGATGGACAGGGGCAGCCCTTGCGCCCGGCCATCCTCTGGAACGACCAGCGCAACGAAGTCGAGGCGGCCGAGATCACGGCCACCGCAGGCGGGCTGGAGGCCTTGTTGCGCATCACCGGCAATCGCATGCTGGTCGGCTATACCGGCGGCAAGCTGCTGTGGATGAAAAAGCATGAGCCGCATCTGTATGCACGCCTGCGCCACGTACTCAATCCCAAGGACTATCTGCGCCATGTGCTCACCGGCGTGTTTGCCACCGAGGTTTCCGATGCCTCGGGTACGGGCTTGTTCGATGTGCGGCGCAGGGAGTGGGCGAGGGCGCTGATCGAAGCGCTTGGTCTGTCGCCGGCGCATTTCCCGGATTGCAATGAATCCCGGCAAGTCAGTGGCCGCCTGCACGCGGCAGGCGCGGCCCTGCTTGGCCTTCCGCAAGGTCTGCCGGTGATCGGCGGTGGCGGCGACAGCGTCATCCAGTCGTTGGGCGCAGGTGTGGTGGCGCCGGGTGTACTGCAGACCACCGTCGGCACGGCCGGCATCCTGGCGGCAGCGCTGGCGCAGCCGCTTGATTGCCCGGATGGGCGGATCCAGGTGTTCTGCAATGTCGATCCGCGGCGCTGGCATGCCATGGGGGTCTCCCTCAATGCCGGCGGCGCACTGGCCTGGTTCCGGCAGCGGATGAACGAGGCCGTGGGCAACGAGGTGCAAACCTTCGAGAGCCTCGTGGCGGCTGCGCAGCGCAGTGTTCCGGGCGCGCGCGGCTTGCTGTTCCTGCCTTACCTGAATGGTGAACGTTGCCCGCATCCCGATCCCGCCGCCCGTGCGGCCTTCATCGGCCTGACGGCACGGCATGATTTCGCCGATCTCTGTCGCAGCGTGCTGGAAGGCGTGGTGCATTCCCTGTGCGACATGCAGGCACTGATGGCGGCCATGGGCGTGCGCGCCAGCCTGGTCAGCACCTCCGGTGGCGGTGCGCGCTCGGCATGCTGGCGCCAGATCCAGGCCGACATGCTGGGCTGCGATGTCGTGACCCGGCAAGGCGCAGCGGAAGGTGCGGCCCTGGGCGCAGCCCTGCTGGCGGGCGTGGGCATGGGTGTCTGGTCCGATATCGATGTTGCGGCCGCACTGCTGCAGGAATTGAGTCGCGAGCGTCCCATCCCTGCCCACCAGGCGTGCTATGCGCAAGCCCGGGAAATCCATCAGGGGCTCTATCCACTGCTGGCCGGCAGCTTTGCCCGACTCGGTGAACTGGCCGAGCAAGGAGCGGCAGCATGAAGGCAGACGTCATGCCGCACTATGCGGCCTTCATTTTCGACCTGGATGGCACCCTGATCGACAGCGCGCCCGATATCGCAGCGGCAGTCAACGCCTACCTGCGCCAGCAGGGCCATGGCGAACTGGATACTGCCTATGTGGAGCGCTTCATCGGCAACGGGCCACGGCGGCTGATCGCCGACATCCTGGCCGACCAGGGCATCGCCATCGACGAGGCCGGCCTGTCGCACGCCGTCGAGCAGTACATCGGCCATTACCGGCGCAACCCTGCCAGCCACACGCGCTTCTTCCCGCATGTGCGGGAGGACCTGGCGGCACTGCATGACAGTGGCTTCCGGCTGGGCATCTGTACCAACAAGCCGCATGCACTGACCCGCCAGATCCTCGATCTGCTTGGACTCTCGCCATTGGTCGAGGCGGTCCTGGGCGCCGATGCCGTGCCGGCCTGCAAGCCCGACCCCGGGCATTTGCTGGCAGTGGCGGCCAGGATGGCGCTGGCCCCTGGCGACTGGGCCTACATCGGTGATACCGAGGTGGACCGGGCCACGGCAGCAGGTGCCGATGCCCCGTTCTTCGTGGTGCCCTGGGGCGGCGGTGGCGAGGTCGAGGTGCCGCCGCGGCAGCGTTTGCATCGCCTCAGTGACCTGCTGTCTTATAGAATCGCGCCTTTGGCCACGAGCCCTTCGACAAAGGACAGTCATGAGTAACAGCCTGCTGCAGCAGATCGTGCGCGAGCAAGACGAGATGAAAGCGGCCGAGCTGCGTATCGCGCATTTCGTCAGCGCGGCGCCGGGCGAGGTCATCCACATGAGCATGGCCACGCTGGCCGAGCGTTGCGCGGTGAGCGACCCGACCATCGTGCGCTTTTGCCGCCGCTTCGGTTTCAATGGCTACCAGGATTTCAAGCTCAGCCTGGCGCAGAGCCTGGTCCCCGCTGCCCCCTTCGTCTACGAGCAGATCACCAAGGCCGACGACATCGGGGCGATCGTCAGGAAGACCTGCCACAACTCGCTCAGCGCCATCCAGCGCGCCCTGGACGACCTGGTGCCGCAGCAGATCGAAGAGGGGGCGGCGCTGCTGCAATCGGCCACCTGGATCGGCATCTATGCCAGTGGCATTTCCGAGATCACCGCGCTGGACGCCGAACACAAGTTCCAGCGCCTGGGCCTGCGTTGCTCGGCCGTGATGGAAGAAAAGAAGCAATGGATGCACGCCGAGAAATCGCGCCCCAACGAAGTGGCGCTGATCTTCTCGCAATCCGGGCATACCCGGCGCATGGTGGAACTGGCCATCGCCGCCCGTGCCGGTGGTGCACGCGTGGTGTCGGTGACAGCGGCTGACAGCCCGCTGGCCCATGTCACCGATGCCCTCATTGCCGTCACGCCTTACGACCAGACCGAATTGATGACCCCGCTGGCCTCGCGCCTGAACCACCACCTGGTGGTCAACATGCTGGTCACGGCCATTGCAGTGGCCAGCAACAGCGAGTTCCCCGACCAGTTGCCGGCGCTCGACTCCTGGATGACCGACAAGATCTAGCCAGGACGGGCGCGGTGCCGATGTGTGTTTTTCGAAGGAGACCGACATGCAGTTGAACCAGAATGAAGCCAAGAAACTGGCCGGCCGCCGCGCCATCGAGGAATTCGTGCGGGATGGCATGCGCCTGGGCCTGGGCTCGGGCACGACGTCGCACTTCTTCGTGCGCGAGCTGGCCCGGTCCATCGCCGATGGCCTGCGCGTGACCTGTACCGCCACGTCGCGCTCGACCATCGACGTGGCCCGCGAGGTCGGCATTCCCATCATGGATCCCAATGAGATCGGCCCGCTTGACCTGACCATCGATGGCCCCGATGAAATCGATCGCGGCTTCCAGATGATCAAGGGCGGTGGCGCCTGCCTGCTGTGGGAAAAGATCATCGCCCATGCCTCCAGCCGCATGATCACCATCTGCGACGAGAGCAAGATCGTCGAACGCCTTGGCGCCTTCCCGCTGCCGGTGGAGGTGGTGCAATTCGCCTGGAAGCAGACCGAACGCATGGTGGCGGCCCTGCTGGAGAGCCATGGCATCACCGCCGAGATCAGCCGGCGCAACCGGGATGGGCGTGCGCTGGTCACCGACAGCGGCAACTTCATCCTGGATTGCCGCTGCCAGGCCATTACCGACGCGCCGCGCCTGGAAGTCGAACTCAATCGCATCCCCGGCGTGGTCGAGAACGGCCTGTTCACGCGTGAAGCCGCCGGCATGGTGGTGGGCTGCTTCGATGGCACATCCCGCGTCTTGTTGCGTGCGCAGGTCTAGTAAAACTCCGCAGCTTGTTGCGGGCAATTATTTTGTTTTCTTTTTCCCCGAAGATCCGTTGGCGATGCAGGTGGAAGCGAGGTAATGAGTAGCGGCGTGGCCGCACCTGCATCTTTTTTATAGCAAAACTATATCAATTACTGGAGGTAGGCATGAGTCAGCATCACAAGTCAGGACGTCGCCAGGTCGTATTGGGTGGTCTCGCGCTGGGCGCGATGGCGGCCACCCGTTGGGCCGGGGCACAGGAAAAACTGCTGATCCCGTTCAGCAACAAGAGTCTCGATTACTACTTCTTCGTGATCGAGGAGGCCGCCGTCAAGCGCGCCGTCGAAGCCAGCAAGGGTAGCTTCCAGGCCACCAATGCCAGCTTCGACAACACCCGCCAGCTGGAGCAATGGCAATCGCTGATGCTCTCGCGTCCAGCCGCACTGGTATCGGATCCGATCGACAGCCAGGCCATCGTCAGCGCGCTGCGCCGCTACAACCAGCAGAAGATCCCGGTGGCCATCATCGATACGCCGGCCGAGAGCGGCAACGTCGCCATCACCGTCAGCTTCGATAACTACCTGGGCGGGGTCATGGCCGCCAGGGAGATCATCAATCGCCTGGTCAAGAAGCATGGCAGCGCCAGGGGCAAGGTGCTCAACTGCTATGGCGCGCTGGCCAGCGTGGCCTGGCGCCAGCGCAAGGAGGGCATGGATGCCGAGTTCGCCAAGCACCCCGGCATCACCTACATCAGCCGTCCCACCGAGGGCAAGCTGGACCAGATGCTGGCGGTGACCCTGGCAACCCTGTCCGAACATCCCGACCTGGATGCCGTACACGCACCCAGCGATTCGCCAGCGCGCGGCATTGCCACCGCCCTGCAGCAGAAGAACCGCTGGAAGAAGGTCGACGAGAAGGACCACGTCATCTTCGTCACCATCGATGGCGAGCCGGTGGCGCTGCGCTGGATCCAGGACGGCTACATGGATGCCTGCGTCTCGCAGGATCCGATCGCCTATGGCGAGGTGGCCGTGGAGATGCTGCTCAAGTACGCCATCCCCGGCAAGGACGTCCCCATCGGTCCCTACGAGAACAAGAAGTACTTCTGGGAGAAGGGCCAGATCGTCAAGGGCAAGACCGGGCCGACGCTGATCATCCCGCCGTTCGTCATCGACCGGACCAATGCCGCCGACCAGCGCCATTGGGGCTACGTGGCCGAGAAGGTCTGGGGCATTGCCTACACCTGAGCCCCGTGGCGCCCGCCGCCGTGCTCGCTGACACCCTCACCAAGGAGTCCAGATGACGACTGACCCATCCTTCCGCGCCGACCTGGCCCTGCGCGTGGACAAGCTGAGCAAGCGCTATGGTGCCTTCCACGCCCTGCGGGGCGTCAGCCTGGGCATACGCCGGGGAAGCATCCATGGTCTGCTGGGAGAGAACGGGGCGGGCAAGAGTACGCTGGTGGGGATCATTTCCGGCCAGCGCGCCCCCAGCGAAGGCAGCATCTACCTCGACGGCCAGCCCATCGAGGGCGCCGACGTCAAGCGCATGGAAGAGGCGGGCGTCTACCTGGTGCCGCAGGAGCCGATGATCATCCCGCACATGTCGGTGATGGAAAACCTGATGCTGGGCCTGTGGCCATCCACGCGCGGCTTCATCGCCTGGCGCCGCATGCGGGCCAACGCCGCTCGCATGCTGGCCGGCACGGGGATCGACGCGCATCGCATGGCCGGCAGCCTGGACGCGGTGGCGCGGCGCAAGCTCAATATCCTGCGGGCGATGTTCTCGGGCGGCAGCATCATCATTCTCGACGAACCGACCGCCGCGCTGACCGTGCCGGACCGGATCCAGCTGTTCGACTTCATGCGCCAGCTGCGTTCGGAGGGCGTGACCTTCCTTTTCATTTCCCATTTCAACGACGAGATCCTGGAAATCTGCGACGCCGTCACCGTACTGCGCGATGGCGAACTGGTGGCCACCTGCGAGGACGTCGGCAGCCTCAGTTCATCGCAGCTCTCGGAGTTCGTACTGGGGCGGGAGCTGGATCTGTTCCAGCGTGACCGGAGCAGGGCGGATACCGGCACGGGCGGGGACGCCATCGAGCTGGATGAGATCGTCGCCGGCAAGCTCCATATCGAACGGATGGCGATCCGCCCCGGCGAAATCGTCGGCTTTACCGGCCTCCCGGGCGAGGGCGCCAAGGAGCTGGCGCGTAGCCTCTTCGGGCTGGCGCCGGTGCAGGGTGGCCGCCTGCGCTTTCCGCGCCAGCAGGCTACGGCATTACCGGCCACGCCCGAGCAGGCCATTGCCATGGGCATTGCCTATCTTTCTGACGACCGGCGCAAGGATGGCGTGGTCGGGCACCTGTCCATCCGCGAAAACATTGCGCTGTCCTCGCTGCGCCGGCGCGTCCGGCGTGGCCTGGTCGATGCGGGGCAGGAGAGCCGGGTCTGCGCTGCCTATTTCACGCGCATGGGCATCAAGGCCGGTGGCATGGAGGACGCCGTCAATACGCTCAGTGGCGGCAACCAGCAGAAGGTCTGCCTGGGCCGCGTACTGGCGACCACGCCACGCCTGCTGATCCTGGACGAACCCACGCGCGGCATCGATGTGGGCGTCAAGCAGGACGTATTGCGGATCCTGGATGAACTCAGCGCGCTGGGCGTGGCCGTCATCATCGTCTCCACCGACGTTGATGAACTGGCCCGTGCGGCTGACCGCATCTGCATCTTCCAGCGCGGCCGCATCGCCCATGTAGTCAGCGGTGACGAGATCAGCACCGACCGCTTGCGCCAGCTATCGCAATGAGACACACACGACAGAACACGAACAAAGGAGACCCGACATGACCGCTGCAACACAGACTGGCGCCACCCCGGGCGCAACCATTCCCACCCGGCAGCCGCACCGTGCCCGGCAGATGCTGGGCTGGATCCTGCGCAATGTCGTCTGGATCTGGCTGGTGGCGCTGGTGCTGGGATTCGGGATGTTCAGCCGCTTCTTCCTGAGTGTGATGAACCTGCAGAACATCCTGGTCCAGGCCACCGTGCTGGGCATGCTGGCGCTGGCGGTGGCCTTGCCCCTGCTGGTGGGCGAGATCGACCTGTCGCTGCCGGCCAACCTGGGATTTTCCTCGGCCATCGGGGCCTGGCTGTATGCCAGCTATGGCGGGCCATGGTGGCTCACCATGTTGGCCGGTGTGGCCGTGGCGACGGCCATCGGCTGGTTCAATGGCCTGTGCATCACGCGCTTGCGCATGGTCTCGCTGATCCAGACCCTGGCCATGATGATCGTGCTGCAGGGCGCCTTGCTGGCGCTCACGCAAGGCAAGACCATTACCAACCTGGACGATGGCTATATCTGGATAGGCTCGGCCACCCTGGGCGGCTGGCCGGTGATGCCGGTGATCTTCGTGCTGGCCTTGCTGGCCATGGCGGTGCTGCTCAGGCATACCGTGCTGGGGCGTTCCATCTATGCGGTGGGTGGCAATGCGCAGGCCTCGTATGCGGCCGGGATCCGGGTCAACCGCATCAAGATCACCTGCTATGCGCTGGCCGGCTGCATCGCCGGCATTGCGGGCTATCTGCTGGCCTCCTGGCAGATCGCCATCACCTCCAACCAGGGTGCCAGTTACCTGTTGTATGCGATCGCCGCGCCCATCATCGGGGGTGTCAGCGTCTTCGGCGGACGTGGCAGCGTGCTGGGCATCCTGGGCGGTGTGCTGCTGCTGACGGTGATCCAGGTGGGACTGGCCATTACCAATGTACCGTCCTTCTACGTCGGCATGATCGGCGGCGTGATGATCTTCATCGCCGTGGCCATCGATGCGATCCGGGTACGCTTCTTCGTGCAATAGCCAATCACCGATCACCCATCGCCGAGCGCCATCCATGAAAAAGGCACGCCGACGCGTCAGTGCGTCGGCGTGCCTTGTGCTGGCGTCCTGGCAGGCCAGAGGCGATCAGTGCCTCAGAATGCGTCGCCCGGCACGCGCACCCAGCCTTCCATGAGCACACGGGCGCTGCGGCTCATGATGGCCTTGGTGACCACCCATTGGCCGTCTTCCAGCCTGGCCTCGGCACCTACCCGCAGGGTGCCCGAGGGATGGCCGAAGCGCACGCTGTTGCGTTCGCCGCCGCCAGCGGCCAGGTTGACCAGGGTACCGGGGATGGCCGCGGCCGTGCCGATGGCCACCGCCGCCGTGCCCATCATCGCGTGGTGCAGCTTGCCCATGGACATGGCGCGCACCAGTACGTCGGTATCTTGCAAGCCGACCGTCTTGCCGCTGGAGGAGACATATTCCTTCGGCTTGGCCACGAAGGCCACCTTGGGGGTGTGCTGGCGGGTGGCGGCTTCTTCCACCTTGGCAATCAGTCCCATGCGGATGGCGCCATGGGCACGGATGGTCTCGAAGCGGGCCAGCGCGGCCGGATCACTGTTGATGGCCTCCTGCAGCTCGGTGCCGGTGTAGCCGAGCTCTTCCGCATTGAGGAAGATGGTCGGGATGCCGGCATTGATCATGGTGGCCTGGAAGCTGCCCACGCCCGGCACCTCCAGCGTATCGACCACATTCCCGGTGGGGAACATGGCGCCGCCGGCGCCTTCTTCCTCGGCGGCCGGGTCCATGAATTCGAGTTGCACCTCGGCGGCGGGGAAGGTCACGCCATCGAGTTCGAAGTCACCGGTCTCCTGCACCTGGCCACCCCGGATCGGGACGTGGGCGACGATGGTCTTGCCGATATTGGCTTGCCAGATGTGGATCACCGCCACGCCGTCTTGCGGCAGCTTGGCCGGATCGACCAGGCCGGCGGCGATGGCGAAGGGGCCGACGGCGGCCGACAGGTTGCCGCAGTTGCCGCTCCAGTCCACGAAATCCTTGTCGATGGAAACCTGGCCGAACAGGTAGTCGACGTCATGGCCGGCCCGGCTGCTGCGCGAGATGATGACCGTCTTGCTGGTGCTGGAGGTGGCGCCGCCCATGCCATCGATCTGCTTGCCATAGGGATCGGGGCTGCCGATGACGCGCTGGAGCAGCTTGTCGCGGGCGCGGCCCGGGACGCGGGCGGCTTCGGGTAGGTCGTCGAGCTTGAAGAAGACGCCCTTGCTGGTGCCGCCACGCAGGTAGGTGGCGGGGATGCGGAACTGGGGGACTTGGCTCATGCTTGTTCCTTTGCGTTCTGGCCGGCATGGGTGGAGGCTTCCAGGAAATCCTGGGCGAAGCGTTGCAGCACGCCGCCGGCTTCATAGATCGAGACTTCTTCGGCAGTATCGAGACGGCAGGTCACCGGCACCTCGACGCGTTCACCATTCTTGCGGTGGATGACCAGGGTCAGGTCGGCGCGCGGACGGCGCTGGCCGATGACGTCGAAGGTCTCGGTGCCATCGATGCCGTAGGTATTGCGGTTCTCGCCAGCCTTGAATTCCAGCGGCAGCACGCCCATGCCGATCAGGTTGGTACGGTGGATGCGCTCGAAGCCCTCGGCCACGATGGCTTCCACACCGGCCAGGCGCACGCCCTTGGCGGCCCAGTCTCGCGAGGAACCCTGGCCGTAGTCGGCGCCGGCCACGATGATCAGCGGCTGCTTGCGGTCCATGTAGGCTTCGATGGTTTCCCACATGCGCATTACCTTGCCTTCCGGCTCCAGGCGCGCCAGCGAACCCTGCTGCACGCTGCCGTCGGGCTTCTTCACCATCTCGTTGAACAGCTTGGGATTGGCGAAGGTGGCGCGCTGCGCCGTCAGGTGGTCGCCCCGGTGGGTGGCATAGGAGTTGAAGTCCTCCTCCGGCAGGCCCATCTTGGCCAGGTATTCGCCGGCCGCGCTATCGAGCAGGATGGCGTTGGACGGCGACAGGTGGTCGGTGGTGATGTTGTCGCCGAGCACGGCCAGCGGGCGCATGCCCGAGAGCGTGCGCTCGCCGGCCAGCGCGCCTTCCCAGTAGGGCGGACGGCGGATGTAGGTGCTCTGGGCGCGCCAGTCGTACAGCGGGCTGACCGACTGGCTGCGATCGACGCGGGCCGAGAACATCGGTGTGTAGACATTGCGGAACTGCTGCGGCTTGACGGCGGCCGCGACCACGGCGTCGATTTCTTCGTCGCTGGGCCAGATGTCCTTGAGGCGGATTTCTCGGCCATCGGCGCTGACGCCCAGCACATCCTGTTCGATATCGAAGCGGATGGTGCCGGCGATGGCATAGGCCACCACCAGCGGCGGCGAGGCCAGGAATGCCTGTTTGGCATAGGGGTGGATGCGGCCGTCGAAGTTGCGGTTGCCCGATAGCACGGCAGTGCTATAGAGGTCGCGGTCGATGATTTCCTGCTGGATCTTGGGATCGAGTGCCCCGGACATGCCGTTGCAGGTGGTGCAGGCGAAGGCCACGATGCCGAAGCCCAGCTTTTCCAGGTCGCCGGTCAGGCCGGCTTCTTCCAGGTACAGCTCGACCGCCTTGGAGCCAGGCGCCAGCGAGCTCTTGACCCAGGGCTTGCGCTCAAGACCCAGGCGATTGGCGTTACGTGCCAGCAGCGCCGCCGCGATCACGTTACGCGGGTTGCTGGTGTTGGTGCAGCTGGTGATGGCGGCGATGATGACGGCGCCGTCGGGCATCTTGCCCGGTTCGTTCTCGACCTTGCCGGCGATGCCCTGGGCGGCCAGCTCGGATACCGGCAGGCGCTTGTGCGGGTTGCTGGGGCCGGCCAGGGTGCGCACCACGGTCGAGAGGTCGAAGCGCAGCACGCGCTCGTATTCGGCCTTGGCCAGGGTGTCGGACCACAGGCCCGCCTCCTTGGCATAGGTTTCCACCAGCTGGACCTGCTCGTCTTCACGACCGGTCAGCTTGAGATAGTCAATGGTCTGCTGGTCGATCGAGAACATGGCGGCGGTGGCACCGTATTCCGGGGCCATGTTGGAGATGGTGGCACGGTCGCCCAGGGTCAGGCTGGCGGCACCGGCGCCGTAGAACTCCAGGTAGGCGCCCACCACCTTCTGCTTGCGCAGGAATTCGGTCAGCGAGAGCACGATGTCGGTGGCGGTGATGCCAGGCTGACGACGACCGGTCAGCTCCACACCGATGATGTCGGGCAGGCGCATCCAGGAGGCGCGGCCCAGCATGACGTTCTCGGCTTCCAGGCCGCCCACGCCGATGGCGATCACGCCCAGCGCATCCACGTGCGGGGTGTGGCTGTCGGTGCCGACCAGGGTGTCGGGGAAGGCCACGCCATCCTTGGCATGGATCACCGGCGACATCTTCTCCAGGTTGATCTGGTGCATGATGCCGTTGCCGGGCGGGATCACGTCCACGTTCTCGAAGGCCAGCTTGGTCCAGTCGATGAAGTGGAAACGGTCTTCATTGCGGCGGTCCTCGATGGCACGGTTCTTCTGGAAGGCCTGCGGATCGTCGCCGCCACATTCCACCGCCAGCGAATGGTCGACGATCAGTTGCACCGGCACCACCGGATTGACCTTGGCCGGATCGCCACCCATGTCGGCAATCGCATCGCGCAGGCCGGCCAGGTCCACCAGCGCGGTCTGGCCCAGGATGTCGTGGCACACCACGCGCGCCGGGAACCAGGGAAAGTCCAGCTCGCGCTTGCGCTCGATCAGCTGGCGCAGCGAATCGGTGAGGGTGGCCGGGGCGCAGCGGCGCACCAGGTTCTCGGCCAGCACGCGCGAGGTGTAGGGCAGGCCATCCCAGGCGCCGGGGCGGATCGCCTCCACGGCGGCGCGGGCGTCGAAGTAGTCCAGTCGGGTGCCGGGCAGTTGCTTGCGGTATTGGGTGTTCATGGCGGTTGGCTCGTGTCTCGTTGATGGAATGATTCTTGGGGTGCCGTCTCAGGCCTGATCCCGCTGGCTGGCCGGTTTGCCGGCCGAGGCTTGCGCGATCTGGTGTTCGATGTTGCGGCGGGAAGCGCCGATGTGACGCCGCATGAGCAGGTCGGCCAGCTCGCCGTCACCATCGGCCAGCGCATCGAGGATGCGATGGTGTTCGGCAAAGGCCTGGCGCGGCCGGTTGGGAGCGGCGGAATACTGGATGCGGTACATGCGGGCCAGCTGGTACAGCTCGCCGCAGAGGATGCGGGTCAGGATCTGGTTGCCGCTGGCCTGGATGATCTTGTAGTGGAAGTCGTAGTCGCCTTCCTGCTGGTAGTAACCGCGTCCGGCCTGGAAGCCTTCATCCTTCTCGTGGGTTTCCAGCACCCGGCGCAGCTCGTCCAGCTCGGCGCGGCTCATGCGTTCGGCTGCCAGGCGGCAGGCCATGCCTTCCAGCGATTCGCGGATCTGGAACAGCTCTACCAGCCCCTCCAGCGTCAGCGACACCACCCGTGCGCCCACATGCGGTACCCGTACCAGCAGGTTCTGGCCTTCCAGGCGATGGATGGCTTCACGCAACGGTCCGCGGCTGATGCCATAGGTGCGCGCCAGCTCGGGCTCGGAAATCTTGCTGCCGGGAGCGATATCACCCTGCACGATGGCGCTCTGGATCTTGCGGAAAACGTGTTCCGACAGTGTCTCCCCGTCGCGGTCAGATCCTGACAGTGCAATCAGCTCAGTCATGGTGTCGACAATCCTTGTTTATTTATGGGATTGATCATAGCACTTTGCCTGAAAAATGGAAGAAGTGTCGACACTCAGCTATTTTCGGCACTGACCAGTTAAAAAATAGCATGAGGCAATTTTCGTTGCAGATGAGAAAATTCAGCCAGCCATTGGGAAAATGTGAAGGCTCCCTTCAAATTTTTTCAAAAAATTTCCCTATATACGGGAATTAATCGCCTAAAGTGAGAATTTAACCTTATATTGCCGCCATGGACTCTCCACAAACCTCCACCATCGTCGACCGCGTACTCCACGTTCTAGCAGGCGTGGCCCGTGCCGGCAAACCTGTCAGTGCCAAGCAGATTGCTGCCATGGTCCAGCAACCGGTCAGTACCGTGTATCGCCACCTGGCTTCCCTGAAGAAATGGGGCCTGTTGCAGGAACACATGAACTCCGGCACCTTCGAGCCGGGACCGACCGGCGTGCAGCTGGCCTGGGGCTTTGACCAGAACTCCAACCTGATCAGCCAGAGCCGCGAGGAAATCAGCTCGCTGGTCCAGCGCAGCGGTGAAAGCGTGGGCCTGCTGGTGCCGATCAACGGACAGATGGTCTGTATCGCCATGGAAGAGAGCGACCAGCCCCTGCGCTGTTCCTTCACCAAGGGGCGGGCGCATCCGCTGCTCCGGGGCGCATCGGCCAAGAGCCTGCTGGCCTTCATGCCGCGCAAGCTGCAGCAAAAGATCATTTCCGACCAGCTGGGCGAGAAGCCCGAAGAGGCCCTGGCGCTGGAAACCCAGCTCGACGAGATCCGCCGCCGCGGCTATTGCATCAGCGAGAGCGAGGTCGATCTGGGCGTGTGGGGGGTCTCGGTCCCCATCATGACCTCCAATGGCCGCCTGGAAGGCACCATCACGCTGATGGCGCCGGCCCTGCGCGTGGGCACGCGGGAACAGGAACTGGTGCGCATGACAGTGGAATCTGCGCAGCGGATTTGTAATCGTTTTTAAGCGTGCAGGTCACCGGTCTTTCTCCTCGGGGAAGGCCGTGTACCGAACGCCTGAAGGATTTGTTGTCATCACGCCGGTATGCCGGTACGCCGGTGTCCGATCCGTCTCGTCGTTTCTCTACTGAGGAAGTCATGATGAAATTCTCCAAGCTGCTTTGCGTCTTCACGGCCAGCCTGGCCATGCTCACCGCCGCTGCGCCGGCGGTCCACGCCGCCGACAATGTCATCCGTGTCGGCACCGATGCCACCTTCCCGCCGATGGAATTCGTCAAGGATGGCAAGCGCACCGGTTTCGATGTGGAATTGATCGAAGCCCTGGCCAAGACCATGGGCAAGAAGGTCCAGTGGGTCGATATCGACTTCAAGGGACTCATCCCTGGCCTGATCTCCAACCGTTTCGACATCGCCGCCTCGGCCATCTACATGACCGATGAGCGCCGCAAGGTCGTCAATTTCAGCGATCCCTACTACCGTGGCGGCCTGGCCGTGCTGGTACGTCGCGAGGACCAGAGCATCAAGGTCCCCGATGACCTGAACAAGGGCAAGAAGGTCTCGGTGCAGGTCGGTACCAAGTCGGTGAGCTACCTGAAGGACAACTTCCCTGGTGTGGAGCGCGTCGAAGTGGAAAAGAACCAGGCCATGTTTGACCTGCTGGCCACCGGTCGTGTCAATGCCGTGGTCACCGGTCGTCCGGCGGCGGTGGAGTACGCCCGTACCCAGCCGCTGGTGCGCGTGCTGGACAAGGGCCTGACCACCGAGCTGTATGGTTTCGCCATGCGCAAGGATGATGCGGCGCTGGCCGAGCAACTCAACAAGGCCTTGCAGACCCTGCGCGTGAACGGTACCTATACGGCCCTGACCGACAAGTGGTTCGGCAAGAGCGAGTAAGTTCCAATCCGGCCGCATCCGGCCACATCCGGCCTCTGGTTCGAGCAGGCCTGAGGCCGGACCTGGACCGCCCGGGGCGGTGGTCCATTCTCCGTCTGCATGGCACCTACAGCCCGGGCTTTTCGGTCGGGGAATGGGATTCTTTTTTCCGGGGTTTTTCATGAAACTGGATTTTTCGGGCGTCTGGGAAAGCTGGCCCTCGCTCGTCCACGGGACGCTGGTCACGGTGGAAATCACCGCCGCCGCCCTGGTACTGGGCTGCGTGCTGGGACTGCTGGTGGGGCTGGGGCGTCTGTCGCCGCAGCGCCGCGTGATCTACGGCATCTGTACCTTCTACCTGACCCTGGTGCGCGGCACGCCGCTGCTGGTGCAACTGTTCCTGTGGTTCTTCGGCCTGCCGCACGTGGGGCTGATCCTGCCGGCCTATGTCTGCGGCATTCTGGGGCTGGGCATCTATAGCGGCGCCTATGTGTCGGAAATCGTGCGCGGCGCCATCCAGTCCATCGAACGCGGCCAGATGGAGGCCGCCCGCTCGCTGGGACTGCCGTATCGCATGGCCATGCGGCGCGTGATCCTGCCGCAGGCCTTGGTGCGCATGATCCCGCCGCTGGGCAATGAATTCATCGCGCTGATCAAGAATTCGGCACTGGTGTCGCTGCTGACCATCGCCGACCTCATGCACGAGGGCGAGAAGATCATCAGCGTGACCTACCGTTCGCTGGAGACCTACCTGGTCATCGCCGTGATCTACCTGGTCCTTACCAGCGTCACCACCATCATCCTGCGCCGGATCGAGAAAGTCCTGCGTTCCGAAGGGAGGGTCTGATGAGCCAGGCCATCGTCGATATCAAGGGCTTGCGCAAGTCGTTCGGCAGCCATGTGGTGTTGAAAGACATCGACTTCGCCGTCGCACCCAGCCAGGTGGTGGTCATCATCGGCCCCAGCGGCAGTGGCAAGAGTACCTTCCTGCGTTGCCTGAACGGCCTGGAAACGGCCGAAGGCGGCACCGTGGTGGTGTGCGGCCATCCGGTGGTGGAGGGCGGCCGCATGATGCCCGAGCCCAAGCTGGATGCGCTGCGTGCCGAGGTGGGCATGGTGTTCCAGTCCTTCAACCTGTTCCCGCACCTGACGGTGCTGGACAACATCACCCTGGCACCCACCTGCCTGCGTGGCGTGCCGCGCAAGCAGGCCCAGGAGCAGGGGCTGCGCCTGTTGCAGAAGGTCGGCCTGGCGCACAAGGCCAAGGAGTATCCCGGCACGCTCTCGGGCGGCCAGAAGCAGCGCGTGGCCATTGCCCGCGCCCTGGCCATGGAACCCAAGGTGATGCTTTTCGACGAACCGACCTCGGCGCTCGACCCCGAACTGGTGGGTGAAGTACTGCAGGTGATGAAGGATCTCGCCGCCGATGGCATGACCATGCTCATCGTCACCCACGAGATGGGCTTTGCCCGCGAGGTGGCCGATGTGGTGGTGGTGATGGACCATGGCAGCATTGTCGAGTCCGGCGCGCCGGCCGATATCTTCACCGCACCACGCGAGGCCCGTACCCGCAGCTTCCTGCAGACCATGCTCACGCGCGAGGCGGCCCATGGCGCCTGACTCCGGACTGAAACGGGAGCGCGCCGCCAAGACCATCGCCTTCGTCGGCGAACTGGGCCGCATCGACGCCGTCCCCTGGAAGAACGAAGGCGGCCAGACGCGCGAGCTGTGGGTGCAGCCGGAAGAGGCCGATTTCTCCAGCTTCACCTGGCGCGCCAGCGTGGCCGATGTCGGCCGCGACGGCGTGTTTTCGACCTTCGAGGGCATCGACCGCACCATCGTCTTGCTCGAGGGTGGCGGCTTCACCATGCACAGCCTGGGGCAGCCGGTACACGACCTGCGCGAATGCTTCGCGCCCCACGCCTTCCCCGGCGAACTGCCGGTGTCGGTGCAACTGCATGGCGCACCGACGCTGGACTTCAATCTGATGGTCAGGCGTGACCATGCCGAGGGCAGGGTAGTGATCTTCAATGAGCTGAACTCGCGTCGGCTGCCGGCCGACACGGTCCTGCTCTACGTCGCCCAGGGCGCTGCCTGCCTGTCCGACGTGGACGGCTTGCAGCAGGCCCTGTGCGGCGGCCAGTTTGCGCGTCTGCGCGAGGGCGTCAGGCTGCCCGACCTGCTTTGCACGCCCGGCACCGTCGTGCTGGCTGTGTGCATACGGCCGAAGACCTGAGATCCCCGGACATTGACGATCCACCCGCCACCAGCGGCGTCAATGAACTGGGCCTACACTGGAACGCCTTTCGTCGTGATTCCGTGATTCCAAGCGGACGTATGAGAGGTGTTCCAGACATAGCCAATACAAAAAGGTGAGCACATGGCATCGCATCGCGAACAAGACCTGCAACACCTTGATGGCGCCGGCGGCACGCTGTTCTGCCCGCTGGCCTTGCTCCCCGAGGGCTGGCGCAGTGACGTGCTGCTGCGCTGGGACGGCTCGGGCAATTTCCTGGCCGTCGACGCCGGTAGTGATGGTGGTGACAGCGGTGATGTGCCGGTGGCCACCGGCCCCGTCATCGCCGGCATGCCCAACCTGCATTCGCACGCCTTCCAGCGTGCCATGGCGGGATTGACCGAGACCATGGGCAGTCCCACCGATTCCTTCTGGAGCTGGCGCACGTTGATGTACCGCTTTGCCCAGCGGCTGCAGCCCGAACACCTGGAGGCCATCGGCCGCCAGCTCTACATCGAGATGCTCAAGGCCGGCTATACCTCGGTGTGCGAATTCCATTACCTGCACCATGCCCCGGATGGCCAGTCCTATGCCGATCCGGCCGAACTGGCCTTGCGTGTCATGCAGGCTGCGCAGGAGGCGGGCATCGGCATGACGCTCTTGCCGGTGCTGTACCAGCAGGGCGGCTTTGGCGGGCAGCCGCCATCGGCCCAGCAGGCGCGCTTCGTCTCCTCCGTGCCCTGGCTGCTGGATTTGCGCGAGCGTTTGCAGCGCGCGCTTCCCGAGAACGGCATGCGCCGCTATGGCATGGCGCCGCACTCGCTGCGCGCCGTGTCGGCGCAGAGCCTGGATGCGCTGGTGAACGGATTGCGCTCCCAGCCGGGCGGACACGATGCCCCCCTGCATATCCATGTCGCCGAGCAGATGCGCGAAGTGGAGGATTGCCTGGCCTGGTGCGGCCAGCGCCCGGTACAGTTATTGCTTTCCCTGCAGGAACTCGACGCACGCTGGTGCCTGGTGCATGCCACCCACATGGATGATGCCGAATATCGGCGCGTTGCCGCCAGCCAGGCGGTGGTGGGCCTGTGTCCGACCACCGAGGCCAATCTCGGTGATGGCATCATCGACGCGCCGCGCCTGCTCGATGCCGGCGCGCAATGGGGCATCGGGTCGGACAGCAACATCGCCATCAACCCGCGCTCGGAGCTGCGCCTGCTCGAATATGGGCAGCGCCTGCACCACCAGCGACGCAATGTGCTGGCCACCGGGCAGGCTCCGGCGGTGGCCGATCGCCTGTACGTGCAAGCCGTGGCTGGTGGCGCCCGAGCCAGCGGCCGGGCGGTGGCCGGGCTGGCAGTGGGGCAACGCGCCGACTTCGTGGTGCTGGACGGCGAGCATGTCAACCTGGCCGGACGCAGTGCATCGCAACTGCTCTCGGCGCTGGTGTTCGGCGAGCACGAAGGCAACCCGGTGCGTGACGTCCATGTTGCCGGCCGCAAGGTGGTCAGTGCCGGCCATCACGCGCTGGAAGACCATGCACGCCTGGCCTATCGCCAGGCCGTGGCCGATTTACTGAAGGAGTAGGAAGCAAGATGCAAAACGATATTTTCGCGCTGCGGCAGGGTACGACACCCTTGCTGATTTCCATGCCTCACGTGGGTACGCGCCTGCCCGAGGACCTGAAACCGGTCTATAGCGAGGTCGGCCTGCAGGTCGACGACACCGACTGGCATATCGCCGAGCTGTACGACTTTGCGGCCGGCATGGGCGCCTCGGTGCTGCGTCCCTACCACTCGCGCTACACCATCGACCTGAATCGTCCGGCCGATGGCAAGAGCCTCTATCCGGGCCAGAACACCACCGGCCTGTGCCCGCTGACCACCTTCGACAATGTGCCGCTGTACCGTCCCGGCTGCGAGCCCGACGAGGCCGAGACCGCACGTCGCCTGGAGCTCTACTGGAAGCCCTATCACGCGGCCCTGCAGGCCGAACTGGCGCGCATCAAGGCCCTCCACGGCTATGCCTTGCTGTGGGATGCACATTCGATCCGCTCGGTGATCCCGCACTTGTTCGAGGGCGAGCTGCCGGTCTTCAATTTCGGCAATGCCAGCGGTGCATCCTGTGCAGCCGGTGTGGGCGAATCGCTGCTGGAGCTGGCCCGGGAGCTGGCGCCGCACTATCCGGCGGTACTCAATGGCCGCTTCAAGGGCGGTCACATCACCCGCCACTATGGCCAGCCCGACCAGAAGGTGCATGCGATGCAGCTGGAGCTGGCGCAGCGCAGCTACATGCAGGAAGAGGCGCCATATGCGCTCGATGCCGCGCTGGCCGGGCAGCTCAAGCCGGTGCTGGCGCGCCTGATCGAGCGCTTCCTGGCCTTCAGGCCGACCTGATGTCCTGGTGCTGAGAAGACTCGCGGCCTGCCACTGTGCAGGCCGTTTTTGTTTGCGCGTTGCCATTTGATCTAGCGCAAGCCGCGTCCAGCCTGGCCCCCAGCGCGGTAGCGACTTGATGCATGTCAAGTACAGACCGGTGTGCCGGGCCTACTATGCAGTCATACGAAATCAGTCACCTACGGAGGTCAACATGTTCAAGAACATCCTGCTGGCAACCGATGGTTCTCGTCTCTGCAATGAATCCGTGAAGGCGGCCATTGCATTGGCCAAGAGCTGCGGCAGCAATCTGGTGGGCTTGTCGGTGGCGGGCAATCTGCGCGCCTTGTCGATTCCGGAAGTCAGCGTGGGCGTCGATGTGGCGCGTACCGGCGAAGCCGGCCGTGCACGGGCACTGGCCAGCGTGGAGATGATCACCGAGATGGCGCGTGAGCAGGGCGTTCCCTGCTCGGTGCAGGTGGCACAGGGTGGTCGGCCCTACGAAGAAATCATGCGCGTGGCCGAGCGTGAACATTGCGATGCCATCTTCATGGCTTCCAAGGCCCGCTCGACGCTGGGGCGACTGCTCTTCGGCAGCCAGACGCAAAAGCTGCTGGCCCGTAGCAAGGTGCCGGTGCTGGTGTTCCGCTGAGATGGATGGAGGAGCACTGAGATGAATTGAGGCAGGTGGCTGCAAGGGCCATTGCCAACGGTTTGTGGTGTGGAGGGTCGGGCCGTTCCTGTGGAGAGGGACGGCCCATTTTTTTTGTCCATCGAAATGGCATGGAAATGACGTTGATGCTTGCAAGGAGGCGTCAATAAAGGTCAATTTCGGCTTACAGCTCTCTGCAATTGCAAAGTTTGCCAGACACGCTCAGGTGGCAGGCTACACTCGCGGCGACCACAAGCCCACACCTGACGATGTGGGATGCGCTGGAACATAACAACAAGGCCATCCGCGACATGACTCTTTCCAAGACAAGCAAGCTGCTGCCGATGCTGCTGGCCCTCGCATTGCTGTCGGCCCACGCCAGCAGCATGGCCAACGGCATCTCGATCTCCCTGTCGCTCAGCGTGAGCGGTACCGTGGCCAGCGTCTCTACCCTGGTCAGCAAGGCCACGACCACGGTGGTCAACCTGGTGGACCTGACCCATGGCACCTACAAGGTGAGCAATATCGAGGTGGCCGATGGTCGCACCGACCAGATGCGCCTGCGGCTGCAGGCCGATGGCCAGGATCGCGACCACGACATCTATCTCTATCTGCCCGCCAATGACTATGCCCGGGTCGAGATCGGTGTGGGCCAGACGGTCAGGGCGACACGGCAGGACTATGGCCTGGCGTTCTACCAGGCATTCGAGAAGGAACCTTTCGTAGTGGTCCTCAACGAGCAGTGGCGGGATGATCTCAATGCCAGGCAGGTCGTGATCCAGTAGGATGGCCGCAGTCCTGCCCGCTATGACTGGCCGCTTGCATCGCCTGCTGCGGCAGGCGCTTTTGTGCCTGCTCTGCAGCTGCGCCGTGGTCGTCATGGCACCCGCCCATGGCGCCAACCTGTTCGTCTATTGCGACCGTACCCTGGACCTGAACGCCGAGCAGAAGAACCAGTTGCTGCATTTCGCCGCCGCCGTCAGGGCCGAACTGGACCAGGCCGATGCCAGCAGCGCCATCATTTCGCGTTCGGCCATCGATCTGGAGCGTTTTCACATCCGTTATTCGCATGCCGGCTTTGCCATCCGCACTGGTGCGATGGGCTGGACGGTGCGCCAGCTGTTCTACAGTTGCGAAGACGAGAAGCCGGATATCTTCGACCAGGGGCTGGCGGGCTTCCTGATCAACAATGACAGCACCACGATTCCCTTCGTGTCGCTGGTGTTCGTGCCCGGCGTGCTGGGCCTGGAAATGCATGACACGGCGCTAGACAAGACGCTGGCGCTGCATCTGCTGGGCGGGCAGTACAGCGCCAACGCCTATGCCTTTTCGACCCAGTTCCAGAACTGCAATCAGTGGCTCATGGAAATGCTGGCCTTTGCATGGGGGCATATCGATGTCGACCATGCGTTCCGCGCGGCGGCCCAGCAGTGGCTGCGCGACAGTGACTATCGACCCAGCGATATCCATGTCGAGCAGCGCTACCTGATGTGGGTCAGCCATGTCATCCCGCTGATCCACAATGCCGATCATCCGCCGGCCAACATTGCCGGCAATCTCTATCAGGTCAGCATGCCGGAATCCATCGAGGACTTCATCCAGCGACGCGACCCTCGCAGCCGGCGCGTCGAGCTGTGCATGCACGGTGGCACGATCGTGGTTCATCATGGCTGGAGCCGCATCGCCGACGACTGCAGCCCCGGGCAGGGTGACCAGACCCTGTCGGCGCGCTGAGCCAGATCCCGGACTCGCTTTATTTGGAGAATTGGCGCTCCCTTGTTACAGTCAATGCCTGTGTTGAAAACGGCAACAAGGAGCAGTCATTGAGCAAGACACATCAGCAATCTTCCGGCGGCAACGCCTTCATGCGTTTCTTTGCCCACGAGGCGGCCGGCGGCATCGTACTGGCCATCGCGGCGGTGCTGGCCCTGGTGATCAGCAATTCGGACTGGCGCGAAGCCTATGCGCGCTTTACCCAGATCAAGGGGACGGTCGATATCGGCGGGCTGGTGGTGCTGTCCAAGCCCTTGCTGCTGTGGGTCAATGACCTCTGGATGGCCGTCTTCTTCTTCCTGGTGGGGCTGGAAATCAAGCGTGAATTCGTCGAGGGTGAGCTGGCCTCGCGCAAGCAGGCCATCCTGCCGGCCGCCGCTGCCCTGGGTGGCATGGTGGTGCCGGCAGCGATCTATGCCCTGGTCAACCTGGGCGATCCGGTCGCCTTGCGTGGCTGGGCCATCCCCGCGGCCACCGACATCGCCTTTGCCATCGGTATCGTGATGTTGCTGGGTTCGCGCGTACCCACGTCGCTGAAGGTTTTCCTGACGGCCGTGGCCATCATCGACGACCTGGGCGCCATCGTCGTCATTGCGCTGTTCTATACCGACCATCTGTCGCTGGGCATGCTGGCCGGCGCTGGTGTGGGCACGCTGGTGCTGGTGCTGCTCAATCGCAGTGGAGTGCGGCGTGCCGACATCTACCTGGTGGTCGGCCTGATCATCTGGGTGTGTGTGCTCAAGTCGGGCATCCACGCCACCCTGGCCGGGGTAGCCACGGCGCTGGCCATTCCCATGCGCGATGCAGAGGACAAGCCACTAGCGGGTGCGCTCGAACATGGCTTGCATCCCTGGGTGGCCTTCCTGGTCCTGCCCATGTTTGCCTTTGCCAATGCCGGCGTGAGCTTGCAGGGCATGTCGCTGGGCAGCCTGCTGGAGCCCATTCCCCTGGGGATTGCCGGCGGGCTGGTGCTGGGCAAGACCGTGGGGGTCTTTGGCGCGGCCTGGCTGATGATCCGTAGCGGCCTGGCGGCAGCGCCCACCGGTGCCAGTACCCGGCAATTCATCGGCGTGTGCATGTTGTGCGGCATCGGGTTCACGATGAGCCTGTTCATCGGCGGGCTGGCTTTCCAGGGACTCTCCGCCGACTTCGAGGCCAAGCTCAAGCTGGGCGTGCTGGGGGGATCGATCCTCGCGGGCCTGTGCGGCACGCTGGTATTGTGGCGTAAGACATAAGCGTGGTGAATGTCTGGACGGCATGGCGGGCATCTGATGCCGAACTTCGGGGAGAGACCAGTACAAGCGCGGCATTCGGGACAGCGTATTGCCGAAGTCGCCATTTGACGACGATTTCACAACTTTTTGTTTTGCGGCGCAAAAAAGTTATCTGATAATCAATGACTTGGCGTTTTCCTGTCGGATGAGGCTTTGCCAAAATGGCATCGGCCTGTTTGCAGCTCTGCAATGACGTCCTGCCAACGGGCAATTTGCTGCTACGCGAAATAAAGCATTCTTTACATCATTTTTTGGCAGTAGCAAGATGGGCTTGCGGGCCTGTCTGGGCGTGGACCGGGAGCTCGGTCACGGTATCTGGAGTGACAGCAGGCCCTGCAGCATGGCAGGGATGTTGATTGAAGGAAATTTCATCCCTTGAGACGATAAGCAGCACGAATATCAGTGCGGCAGATGAAACGAGGAGACAGCGATGAAATTCATCGAATTGCTACTGGACTATGGCGCCCAGGCGTTGGCATGGTATCTCTTGTACGTCATCGTGGGCAGTTTCGCTTTTGGCGCCTATGTCTGGCGCCGCGCCAGTCCGGGACACTAGCCCGGTGCGCTGAGCGGATGTGTGGAAATGTTGCCTGGGGGCAGGCAGAAGGTTTGGGGAAGGACGATATGCACATCCTGGAACAGATCCTTGCGTGGGGCAGGGTCTTCTTGAACTGGTACGTGGTCTACGTGCTGGTGGCGGGCGGCGCTTTTGCCGCCTATCTGGTCTATCGGCTGTGGCTGCCTGATTCGCTCAAGCCCAAGCAGGACCGATCGGGGTCGGCCCATCACGGTCGCGTGGACTGACACGCCCGGCAGCAACGACGGTCATGGACGGCGGGTAGTGCCAAGCGGTGCTACCCGCCGTTTTTCATGGCAGCGTCACGGTGCGGGCTGACATGGCGGGGCCCTCCTGGCGCCGCTCTTCAAATAGATTGACTGACTGGCAAGACATGAAAAAAGCTGCGGGACGGGCTTTATTTTCATGAATGCCGGTGCTATTCTCCATTTCGCGCAAACGTTTGCGCGACTATAACGGTGCGTATCTTCAGGGAAACGCCGACAACATCAATATTGGAGACGCAGATGAACACATTCACCCGCCGCCATTTCGCCATTGCCGCTCTGGCCTGTGCAGTCCTGCCCGGTGCCGCGATGGCGCAGACCCCGGCCAAGCCCAAGGTGGCGCTGGTCATGAAGTCGCTGGCCAACGAATTCTTCCTGAACATGGAGAATGGCGCCCGCGAATACCAGAAGGCCAATGCCAGCAAGTTCGACCTGATCGCCAACGGCATCAAGGACGAGCAGGACACCGCCAACCAGATCAAGATCGTCGAACAGATGATCGTCTCCAAGGTGAGCGCCCTGGTGATCGCCCCGGCCGATTCCAAGGCCCTGGTACCGGTGGTCAAGAAGGCCATCGACGCCGGCATCATCGTGGTCAACATCGACAACAAGCTCGATGACGCGGCCTTGAAGGAGAAGGGCATCAGCGTGCCCTTCGTCGGTCCTGACAATCGCAAGGGCGCCAAGCTGGCCGGTGACTACCTGGGCAAGCAACTGCAGAAGGGCGACAAGGTCGCCATCATCGAAGGCGTGTCCACCACCTTCAACGCGCAGCAACGTACCCTGGGCTTCCAGGATGCGATGAAGGATGCCGGCGCCAACGTGGTGACCGTGCAGTCGGGCCAGTGGGAAATCGACCAGGGTAACAAGGTCGCCGCTGCCATTCTCAACGCCCATCCGGATGTCAAGGCCATCCTGGCTGGCAATGACAACATGGCGCTGGGTGCCGTGGCCGCCATCCGTGCCGCCGGCAAGACCGGCAAGGTGCAACTGGTGGGCTACGACAACATCACCGCCATCAAGCCGATGTTGAAGGATGGCCGCGTGCTGGCCACCGTCGACCAGTTCGCCCAGCAGCAAGCGGTGTTCGGCATCGAGACCGCACTCAAGGCCATCGCCGAGAAGAAGCCGCAAAGCGCCCTGGGTGGCGTGGTCGAAACCAAGGTGTCGCTGGTCACCAAATAAGCACCAGGTAAGCCCAAGGCCGCTCCGGCGCGTCTGTCTCTCCCGCAAAGCGCCTGTGCCACCGACGGTGGCGCGGGCCTTTGCCTCCCCCTCATTGCGCTACCGCTTTCATGCAGCCCAACGACAATCCTCCTCCATCGGCTCCCTTGCTGACCCTGTCGGGCATCGGCAAGCGCTATGCCGCACCGGTGCTCGATGGCATCGACCTGGACCTGCATCCCGGCCAGGTGCTGGCGCTGACCGGTGAAAACGGCGCCGGCAAGAGCACGCTCTCCAAGATCCTCTGCGGCTTGGTCGATGCCAGTGCCGGCCAGATGACCCTGGACGGCCAAGCCTATCAACCTGCCTCGCGCACCCAGGCCGAAGCCCTGGGCATCCGCATGGTGATGCAGGAACTGAATCTGATCCCCACGCTGTCCATCGCCGAGAACCTGTTCCTGGAAAAGCTGCCACGCCGCTTCGGCTGGATCGACCGCAAGCAGTTGGCTGCTGCGGCGCGTACCCAGATGGACGTGGTCGGCCTGGGCGAGCTCGATCCCTGGACGCCGGTGGGCGAGCTGGGACTGGGGCATCAGCAGATGGTCGAGATTGCCCGCAACCTGATCGGCAGCTGCCGTTGCCTGGTGCTGGACGAACCCACCGCCATGCTGACCAACCGCGAGGTGGAACTGCTGTTCTCGCGCATCGAGCGCCTGCGCGCCGAAGGCGTGGCCATCATCTACATCTCGCACCGGCTGGAAGAACTCAAGCGCATCGCCGACCGCATCGTCGTGCTGCGCGACGGCAAGCTGGTCTGCAACGACGATATCGGTCGCTATACGACCGAGCAGCTGGTGCAACTGATGGCCGGCGAATTGACCAAGGTCGATCTCGATGCCGGTCATCGTCGTATCGGCGCGCCGGTCTTGCGGGTGCGCGGCCTGGGACGCGGCACGGTAGTACAGCCCACCAGCCTGGCATTGCATGCCGGCGAGGTGCTGGGCATCGCCGGCCTGATCGGTTCGGGTCGTACCGAATTGCTGCGCCTGATCTTCGGTGCCGACCGGGCCGACCAGGGTGAAGTCTTCATCGGCGACAGCCAGCAGGCCGCGCGCATCCGCAGCCCCAAGGAGGCGGTAAAGGCGGGCATCGCCATGGTCACCGAAGACCGCAAGGGACAAGGCCTGCTGCTGCCGCAGGCCATCAGCGTCAATACCTCGCTGGCCGACCTGGGTCGGGTGAGCCGGGGAGGGGTGCTCAACCATGCGGCCGAGGCTGCCGTGGCGCAGGACTACATCGCCAAGCTGCGCATCCGCAGCCATGGCGCGACCCAGGCTGCCGGCGAACTGTCGGGCGGCAACCAGCAGAAGGTGGTGATTGCGCGCTGGCTGTATCGCGATTGCCCGATCATGCTCTTCGACGAACCCACGCGCGGTATCGACATCGGCGCCAAGTCCGACATCTATCGGCTCTTTGCCGAACTGGCGGCGCAAGGCAAGGGGCTGCTGGTGGTCTCCAGCGACCTGCGCGAGCTGATGCAGATCTGCGACCGTATCGCCGTCATGAGCGCCGGCCGCATCGCCGAGACCTTCAGCCGCAACGACTGGTCGCAGGAGCGCATCCTGGCTGCCGCCTTCAGCGGCTACGTGGGACGCCAGGAAGCCGCTGCCGCCGCGCAGGTGGCCGGCAATACGGCCTGAGGCCGGGCCGTCCCGATATCAACTGCAACGAATCGAACCGAACCGACAGATGCAAACCTCTACCTCATCCTCCCTGCCCAAGAGCCGCCAGGCGGCTTACCTGGCCGGCCTGAAGAACTATCTGGGACTGGTCGCGGCGCTCGTGGCCATGTGCGTCATGTTCGCCTTCCTGAGCGAAAACTTCCTCAGCGCGGCCACCTTCATCACCCTCTCCAATGACATCCCGCCGCTGGTGGTCATGTCGGTGGGCATGACCTTCATCCTCATCATCGGCGGCATCGACCTGTCGGTCGGCTCGGTGATGGCGCTGGCGGCCTCCATGCTGTCCATGGCCATGGTGCGCTGGGGCTGGCCGCTGTATGCCGCAGCACCCCTGGGTGTAGTGGTGGCCGCGGCCTGCGGCACGCTGACCGGCCTGGTGTCGGTGCACTGGCGCATCCCGTCCTTCATCGTCTCGCTCGGCGTGCTGGAGATCGCCCGTGGCCTGGCCTACCAGGTCACCAACTCGCGCACCGAATACATCGGCAGCGCCGTGGACGTGATCAGCTCGCCCATCCTGATGGGCATGTCGCCGGCCTTCCTCTCGGCCATTGCCATCGTGGTGATCGCGCAGCTGGTATTGACCCGCACCGTGCTGGGACGCTACTGGATCGGCATCGGCACCAACGAGGAAGCGGTGCGCCTGTCTGGCGTGAATCCCAATCCCAGCAAGATCCTGGCCTTCGCCCTGATGGGCGCACTGGCCGGCATCGCCGCACTGTTCCAGGTCTCGCGCCTGGAGGCGGCCGACCCCAATGGCGGCGTGGGCATGGAGCTGCAGGTGATTGCGGCTGTCGTCATCGGCGGCACCAGCCTGATGGGCGGTCGTGGTTCCATCGTCAGCACCTTCATCGGCGTACTGATCATCTCGGTGCTGGAAGCCGGGCTGGCGCAGGTGGGTGTGAGCGAGCCGATGAAGCGTATCATCACGGGCGCGGTCATTGTCGTGGCCGTCATTCTCGACACTTACCGTCGTCGTGGCCAACGCCACGCACGCTAGGCGTCGGGCTTGCCCACGCTTTTGAACAGCCACCATGTCAACCATCAAGGATGTCGCCAGATTGGCCGGGGTGTCGTACACCACGGTGTCCCACGTGCTCAACCAGACCCGCCCGGTCAGCGCCGAGGCGCGCGAGCGGGTGCTGCAGGCCGTCAAGGACCTGGAGTATGTCCCCAGTGCGCTGGCGCGCTCCCTGCGCAGCAAGGTGACCGGCAGTATCGGCCTGATCATCCCCAACAATACCAACCCGTATTTTTCGGAGCTGGCACGCGGCATCGAGGATCACTGCTATGGCGCCGGCTATAGCGTGATCCTGTGCAATTCCGATGATGACCCCGACAAGCAGCGCGACTATCTGCAGGTATTGCAGACCAAGCGCTGCGATGGCCTCATCATCGCCACCCTGAACCAGAGCCACTTGCAGCCGACCGGTCGGCTCGATATCCCCACCGTGCTGCTGGACCGCGCCCCCAAGGAGCGCGATATCGACCTGGTCAGTACCGACAATTTCCTGGGCGGCCAGCTGGCGGCCCACCACCTGCTGGAGCTGCGTCGCCGACGCATTGCCTGCATCGCCGGCCCGGCCGGGCTGGAGCTGTCCGACGAGCGGGTTGATGGCTTGCGCCGTACGCTCGCCCTGGGCGGCGTGGCGATGGCCGAGGCCGACCTGCTGCATGCCGACTTCAGCGGCATCGGCGGTTACCAGGCCGCCATGCAGTTGCTGCAGGGCGAAAGCCGACCGGACGCCATCTTCTGCTGCAACGATATGATGGCCATTGGCGTCTTGCGGGCCGCGGGTGAATTGCAGATCGAGGTGCCCGGTCAGCTGTCGGTGATCGGCTTCGATGATATCGAACTGGCCCAGTTCGTCCATCCGCCACTGACCACGGTGGCCCAGAACACGCGCCGGCTGGGCAACCTGACCGCGCAATTCCTGCTGGAACGCATCGCCGACCCGGCCTTGCCGGCGCGCCGCGAAACGGTGGCGCCGCAACTCCATGTGCGCGGCTCCACGGCCCCGTACATGCCTCCAACCTGAACAACCTGAAGACACAAGAGCATCGACATGATCGTCATCATCGGCAGCATCAACATGGATCTGGTATTGCGCGTGCCGCGCATGCCCATGCCGGGGGAAACCCTGGCCGGCGAGCGTTTCATGACCATCCCCGGCGGCAAGGGCGCCAACCAGGCGGTAGCTTGCGCGCGCCTGGCCGCGCCCGGTACCGGTGTGGCCATGGTGGCGTGCGTGGGCGACGATGCCTTTGGCACCCAGATGCGTGCCTCCATCGTGGCCGCCGGCATCGATGACAGCCACGTCGACGAGATCGCCGGGGAAGCCACCGGCATTGCCTCCATCATGGTCGATGCGCAGGCGCAGAACAGCATCGTCATCGCCGCCGGTGCCAATGGCCGGCTGGACGTCGATCACATCGAGCGCGCCCGGCCTCTGATCGAGCGTGCTTCCATCGTCCTGCTGCAACTGGAAGTGCCGATGCCGACCGTCATCCACGCCATCGAACTGGCCCATGCTCTGGGCAAGACAGTGGTTCTCAATCCGGCACCGGCACCGACCTCGGCGCGCGCACTCCCGGACGAGTTGCTGCAAAAGATCGACTACCTCATCCTCAACGAGATCGAGGCCGCCATGCTGGCCGGCCTGGCCTCGGAAGACATCCCGCTGCTGGCCGACAGGCTGCATGTGCAGGGCGCGCGCAATGTGGTGGTGACGCTGGGCGAGAAGGGCGTCTATGGCTCCTTCGCCGATGGCCAGAAGCGCCACCTGCCGGCACGCAAGGTACAGGCGGTCGATACCACGGCCGCAGGCGACACCTTCATCGGTGGCTTCATTGGCGCCCTGGCGCAAGGCCGCGACCAGTTCGAGGCCATCGCCTATGGCCAGGCGGCGGCCGCCCTGAGTGTCACGCGCGCCGGTGCCCAGACCTCCATTCCCAGCCGCGACGAAGTCGTGCTCTGATCACCAGGAAGAAGCAGAAACCAACAGGAACCAACAGGACCGCCATGAAAAAAACCGCCTTGCTCAATGCCGCTATCTCCCAGGTGATTGCCTCCATGGGCCATGGCGATACCCTGGTCATCGGTGACGTCGGTCTGCCGGTGCCGCCGGGTGTGCCCGTGATCGACCTCGCTCTCACGCGCGGCATTCCCGATTTCATGAGCGTGCTGCAGACGGTGCTGACCGAACTGCAGGTCGAATACCACATCGTGGCCGATGAGTTGCCGGTGGCCAGTCCTGCGATGGCAGCCCGGATCAACGCGCTGGGATTGCCCCAGAAGCGCTCGGTGTCCCATGACGTGTTCAAGGAACATACCTGGCGCGCCCGTGCCTGTATCCGCACAGGGGAGTGCACGCCTTACGCCAACATCATTCTGGGTTCAGGTGTGGTGTTCTAATTACTTGCTGAATAGTTAAGTGAGACAACTAGTTGTGTGACGACTTAGCCACATTCCGGCGTAAATATTGGATTCGATATTGCTTTGCATCAATGGCTCAAGCATCATGACGCCCAACCAACAATAAAAGTATCAGGGTGCTTCGCCACCGCTGTTCAACAAGAACAAGGCCGGTCTTCAAGAGAATGGAGAGACAGCTAACACATGAACAGCAAAGGGAAGAACCATGTTTGCGTATTTCAGGAATCTCAGGGTAGCCGTGCGCCTGGCGGCGGTCTTCACCCTGATCGTGGCGCTGCTGGCGATCGTCAGCGTGACCGCCTACATCAAGATCACCAACATCAATCGCTCGATCGACCAGATCGTCAATGACCGCTACCTGAAGGTACGCTGGGGCTTTGACGTGCGCGATGGCGTCAACGAACAGATCAAGTACCTGCGCGGCATCGTCATCGACGTTGCCCGTCCTGACCAGAACGAAAAGCGCTACGGCCAGATGGACGTCGCCGTCAGGCAGACCAAGGAAGCGATCGACAAGATCGCGGCACGCCAGGTCAGCGAAGTGGGCAAGAAGAAGATCAAGGCGCTGGAAGATGCGCGCGCGGCCTTCGATACCGGCAAGGGCGAGTTGCTGGCGCTGGTGCGCGCCGGCAATGCCGAGGGCGCACAGGAATACGTGCTGCGCAAGATCACCACGGCCCAGAACACCTATCTCGACCTGGCCCGCGCCTTTGCCGATTCCCAGGACCAGCAGCTGCGCGACGAAGGCGCACGCGCCGTGGCCGATGGCGCCGTGGCCATCACGGTTACCCTGGCCTGTTCGATAGTGGCCGTGCTGGCGGCCATCATCATGGGCTACCTGATGGCACGCTCCATCGTCGACCCGCTCAATGAAGCCGTGCGGGTGGCCGAGAACGTCGCTGCCGGCGACCTGAGCACCCGTATCGAAGCCCATTCGCGCGACGAGACCGGCCAGCTGATGCTGGCATTGCGCAAGATGAACGACAACCTGCTCGACATCGTCGGTGGCGTGCGGCGCGGTACCGAGGCCATCACCACGGCCTCCGGTGAAATCGCCAGCGGCAACCTGGACTTGTCCTCGCGCACCGAGCAGCAGGCCGGCTCCCTGGAAGAGACCGCCTCGGCCATGGAAGAGATGACCTCGACCGTCCGGCAGAATGCCGACAATGCGCGTCAGGCCAACCAGATGGCGGCCTCGGCGTCGCAGATCGCCCTGCAGGGCGGCGAGATCGTGGGCCGCGTGGTCGATACCATGGAAGAGATCAACCAGTCCTCGCGCAAGATCGTGGACATCATCGGCGTGATCGATGGCATCGCTTTCCAGACCAATATCCTGGCCCTGAATGCGGCCGTGGAAGCCGCCCGTGCCGGCGAACAGGGTCGCGGCTTTGCCGTGGTGGCCACCGAAGTGCGCAGCCTGGCGCAGCGCTCGGCAGCGGCGGCCAAGGAGATCAAGTCCCTCATCGATGACTCGGTGGGCAAGGTCGATGGCGGCAGCAAGCTGGTGGCAGAAGCGGGTGCGACCATGGAACAGGTGGTGTCCAGCGTGCGCAGCGTGACCGATATCGTGGCCGAGATCTCGGCGGCCAGCGCCGAGCAGAGCAGCGGCATCGAAGAAATCAACCACGCCATCGCCCAGATGGATGAGAGCACCCAGCAGAATGCGGCCCTGGTGGAGCAAGCTGCCGCTGCGGCCGGCGCCATGCAGGAGCAGGCCATGCGCCTGTCCCAGGCCATCAGCATCTTCAAGCTGGCGCAGGGCAGCACCATCGTGGCGCCCGTCGCCGCCGTGCCGGTGCAGCCGCTGGCGGCCCAGCGCAAGCCGGCTCCCCTGTCCCGACCGCTGCCATCCCCCGCCCGCGCCTTGAAGGCGCCGGTGCAGCAGGATGACGACGCCTGGGAAACCTTCTGAATCGGCGCCTGCCGTCACGCTGACAGGCGGGCGGCATTTCCTCCTATAGCCAGCATTTCCGGTAAGCCTGATACTCTTGCGCTTGGTCGACAAGAACAAGAGCACGGGAAGGGAGTCCGACATGCGCAATCGCTGGTCGCTGGCGTGGACCTGGCTGGCCCGGGGGATGATGCTCCTGGCCGCGTTGACGCTGTTGCTGGCGTTGCTGGTGACCCTGGCTGGCTGGAACGGCGCCAAGCCCTGGCTGCTGCACCAGGCGGCCACAGTGCTCGCGCGCGAGGTGAGCGTGACGGGGCCGCTGCGCCTCTCCTGGCGCATGGGGCCCTCCGACGGCACGCTGGTGTCGCGGGTGCTGCCGCAGTTGCATTTCTCGGCCGACCAGATTGCGCTCGGCAATCCCGCCTGGGCCGGCGAGGGCGATCCTCTGCTGCGCGCCGGACGCGTGGAACTGTCCTTTTCTCCCTGGTCACTGCTGCATCGGCACTGGCATATCACCGGATTGCGTATCGACGCACTTGACCTGATCATGCTGCGCGACGCCCAGCAGCGCAAGAACTGGCGTTTTTCTGATACACCTGAATCGGCCTGGAGCGTCGAACTTCATGGCGTTCGTGTCGATAGCCTGGCGGTGCGTTACACCGACCAGCCGCTGGACCTGGATTTGGTCTTTCGGACCAATGGGCCGGCGCAGAGCGCCCCCGCTCTGATCAAGGACGGACCCGGCACGACGGTGGACACGAGCGGACTGGCCCTGGCGGCAGACGTGTCCGGTCGCTATGGACAGGCGAGCGTGCAGGGGCGGGTACAGGGCGGCAGCCTGCCGGACCTGCTCAATGACGGCAGCGTCTATCCCCTGCAGGCAGAGGGACAGATCGGCCAGGTCCATGCCGGACTCTCCGGACATCTCATCAATCCCCGCCAGCTTGAGCGCGCCGATCTCCATCTGCGCCTGAGCGGCAGCAGCCTTGGCGAGCTCTATGCGGCTACCGGCGTCCCCCTGCCGGCCTCAAGGCCCTTCAGTACCGAGGGCAGCCTGAGCATTGCGCGCGTGGATGGCGCAAGCGACCAGTGGGACTGGCGCTATACGCACTTTACCGGCAAGGTCGGGGAGAGTGACTTCGCGGGCGATGCCCGCTATCTCAAGGGGCCGCCCAGGAACCGGCTGGACGTCAGCACCCAGGCGCAACTGTTGCGCCTGGCCGATTTTTTCCCGGCCATGGAGATGGGCAAGGCGTCGACTGCGTCGACTGCGGCGGTTTCCGGGCGTGTGTTCTCCGGCAAGCCGATGCCGGTGCAGCGCTGGGCCAGGCTGGATGCCGATATCAAGATCCAGGCGCAGCGGGTGGAGTTGCGGCCGGGACTGGAATGGCAGGATGCCAGCACCACCATCCGTCTGCAGGACCAGGTGCTGACGGCCGCGCCACTGCGCTTTGCCCTGGCCGGTGGCAAGGGCGAAGGGGAGCTCAGCCTGGATGGCCGCGCAGACCAGGTCCGCTCGCACCTGCAGATGCAGTTGCATGAGGTGCAGGTGCGGCAGCTCTTTCCTCGGCTCTCCAGCTTGCAGGCCAGTGTCGGCAGGCTGGACGCGCAAGCCGAGCTGCGTGGCACGGGTAACTCCATCGCCGCCATGCTGGGTAGCGCCGAAGGTGAGGTCAAGGTGGATCTGGGGCCGGGCAAGATCAGTCGTTTCGTCCTGGAGGCTGCCGGTTTGAATGTCGCCAATGCGGTCTTCGCCAAGCTGTACCAGGATCAGCCAGCACGCCTGCTGTGTGGTGCCGCCGATGTGGTGATCAAGGATGGTAAGGCCGATTTTCAGCGCGGCATCGTCAACACCGAGGATGCCGTCATCGATATCAGCGGCCAGGTCGACCTGGCCCGCGAAGAACTGGCGCTGGACATCCATCCGCGCGTCCGGAAGCTGCGCATCCTCTCCCTGAGAACGCCTTTGTATGTGCGCGGCACGCTGGCCAGGCCGGTGATCAGTGCCAGCAAGGAGGCCCTGGCAGCACGCGCCGGCGCGGCAGCGGCCCTGGCCCTGGTGGCGCCGGTGGCCGCGGTGATTCCCTTGATCTCACCGGGGCAGGCGCTGCCTGAGGACTGTGCTCCGCATCCATCCCAGGGCGCCGCGGTGCGCTGATGCCGGTGCCGGTCGACCAATGCGAATCAGTCGATGAATTCCAGCAAGGCCTGGAAGGCCGGCAAGGCCAGCACCAGGCGATCGGCGTCGTGCTGGCAGGGCAGATCCAGTTGCTGCGCGCGTGCGGCAATCATGTTGCGGTCGCCACCGCGTAGTCGCAGCACGGCGAAGCAGGCCGCGCGTGTCGGCACATGGGCGCTCAGCGTGCCATAGCGGCCAGGCAGGTCGCCGGGGTGGGCGAAGTCCAGGCGGAAGCCGTCTGTCCATTGGCCTAGTTGCGCGTAGCGTCTGGCCGCAGCGGCGGGGTCGGCATCAGTGACCAGCAGGCTGGCGATGCCCTGCACACCGTTGGGATGCGCCATCCATGCATCGCGCCAGACCAGCTCGGGGGTGAAATGGCGGCAGGCATAGACGCGGCCGGCCGCGAACTGGCCAGGGATCAGCCTGACCGTGGAAAAACGCGCATCGAGGGTGGCGCCGTCCAGTTCCACCGGCCGCGAGAAGTGCTGTACCGGCTGCACTTGCAGGCCCATAGCCTGCCAGGCGTCGTGGCAGGCTGGCACATCCTCGACGGCGTAGACCAGACCATCCAGCCCCACCGGGCTATCCAGGATTTCCTGGCGTACCTTTTCGCTGTGGCGCGGTTGCCCGATCAGCTCCAGGTAGCCGCCCGGGAAGACCACCAGGTGATTGACCGAGCCCAGTGTATGGTGACCGCGTGGCGTGAGCGTGAAGCCCAGCGCCTGCAGCAGATCCGCGGCAGCATCGATGTCGTAGTGGGTATTGAGGACCAGGTGATCAAGCCGGGCGGTCATCTCTTGCCCAGCGGGGGAGCTTGGAGCGTCGTGTGATGTCATGGCTTCATTGAACGGAAAAACGCGCGGCACGCGCAAGGCAGGGATTCTACGTGTGGCCTGCGGCCCTGTCATGCGGGCCGCGTGCGGGATTGCATTATCATGTTGCTGGCCATCGGGATCAGTGACGACCCACACCCGTGTCCCGGCCCAGACCAGCAGAGGGGGAAACTTGAACCACCAAGCGGCAGCAGAGGGGAATTCTCCATTGAGCAGCGCCTACCGGCATGCCCTGCTGGAAGCCATCGACGATGGTTTCTGCATCATCGAGTTCATCGATGGGCCACACGGCCCCCTGAGCGACTACGTCCACATCGAGGCCAACTCGGGCTACCAGCGCCATACCGGTATTGCCGGCATCGTCGGCAAGCGCTTGCGCGAGGTCGAGCCCGACAACGCCCAGGTCTGGCTGGACATCTACGGTCGCGTCCTGCAGACGGGCCAGCCGGTGCGCTTCGAGCAGGAGTTCGTGGCGGCCGGGCGCCATATCGAGGTCTCGGCCACCCGCGTGGGGCCGGTGGAGATGCGCCAGGTGTCGGTGCTGTTTCGCGATGTGACGGCCCGCAGGAAGACCGAGGCGGCCCTGCGTGACAACGTCGAGCGGGTGCAACTGGCCATGGAAGCCGGCGCCATCATCGGTACCTGGATCTGGGATATCCCGTCCGGCCGTTTCAACGTGGATGAAGGTTTTGCGCTGGCCTTTGGCATCGATGCCGGCCGTGATCTCTCCAGCCTGGATCTGGAAGAACTGATGCAGTCCGTGCATCCGGACGACCGCGAGGTCTTGACCGCGCGCATGCGCGAGGCGCTGGTGCGGGGTGGCGCCTATGCCCACCAATATCGTACGCGCCGGCGCGATGGCCGCTATTACTGGCTGGAAGCCAATGGCCGGGTCGAGCTGACCGAGCAGGGCCAGCCCAGGAAATTCCCCGGCGTGCTGATCGACATCGAAGGCCGCCGTGCCGTCGAAGCCGAACGTGACCGCGCCCTGGCGGCGCTGCGCACCCTCAATGAAACCCTGGAACAACGCGTGGACGAACGCACCACCGCCTTGCTCAATGCCGAGGAAGCCTTGCGCCAGGCCCAGAAGATGGAGGCCGTTGGCCAGCTGACCGGCGGGCTGGCACATGACTTCAACAATATCCTGGCTGGCATCAGCGGCAGCCTGGAGCTGATGAAGGTGCGCCTGGCCCAGGGGCGCATTGCCGACATCGAGCGCCACCTTGCCGGCGCGCAGTCCGCCGTCAAGCGCGCCGCTGCCCTGACGCAGCGACTGCTGGCCTTCTCGCGCCGACAGACGCTGGACCCGACGCCAGCCGACCTGAACCGCATCGTGGCCGGCATGCATGAACTGATCGGGCGCAGCGTAGGGCCATCGATCGCCGTGGAGACCATCGCCGCCGGCGGCTTGTGGAACACCTTTGTCGATGTCGGCCAGTTGGAAAACGCCTTGCTCAACCTGTGCATCAACGCCCGCGACGCCATGCCCCATGGTGGCAGGCTCACTATCGAAACCGCCAACCGCTGGCTCGACGATCTGGCGGCGGCCCAGCGCGGCGTGGGCGCAGGCCAGTACGTCTCGCTGTGCGTAAGCGATACCGGCACCGGCATGACCCCGGATGTGGTGGCGCGCGCCTTCGATCCCTTCTTCACGACCAAGCCGACCGGTCAGGGTACCGGCCTGGGGCTGTCCATGGTCTACGGCTTTGCGGGCCAGTCCGGTGGCGCGGTGCGCATCTATTCCGAGCTGGGACAGGGCGCCACCATCTGCATCTACCTGCCGCGCCATACCGGGGAGGACAGGGGCGAGGACCTCGCCTTGCACGAGGAGCTGGCGGCCGGGGCGGCACCGGGCAGCAAGACCATCCTGGTCGTGGACGACGAGCCGCTGGTGCGCATGGTCACCGTGGAAGTGCTGGAAGACCTGGGCTACAACGTGCTGGAAGCCGAAGACGGTCCCTCGGCCCTGCGCCTGGTGGCCGCCTGCCCGGAGATCGACTTGCTGCTCACTGATGTGGGCCTGCCCAATGGCATGAACGGTCGCCAGCTGGCCGATGCCATCCGTGCGCCTCGACCGGATTTGCCGGTGCTCTTCGTGACCGGCTATGCGGAGAATGCCGTGCTCAATCACGGTCATCTGGACCGCGGCATGCAGGTCCTGACCAAGCCGTTTGCCGCCGAAGTGCTGGCACGTCGGGTCAAGGAGCTGGTGGGGGATGAGGACGACGTGCAGGTGTGAGCACCGAGGCAGCCGGTGGTCGCGGGCCCACTACCATCCAGGGCAGCAATTCGGTGTTTCGTCGCATGGCGCTGGGGCGGCGCCATGCCGGGCGGGACAATCGGCTATCGATCCAGAGAACCGAAGGCCGTCCATGTACCTCATGCCCATCATTGCCATCCATCTTGCTGCCGCCCTGTGCGCCGTCCTGATCGGCCCCTTTGCCCTGTGGGCCAGGCTGGGCCGCATTGTCCGTCCGCGCTGGCATCGGGCGCTGGGCTATGCCTGGACGACCTGCATCGTTGCGGTGGCGGTATCGGCCATGTTCATCCGCGACGGCCGCCAGCCCAATATTGCCGGATTTACGCCTATCCACCTGCTGGTGCCCTTTACCCTGTGGTCACTGTACAAGGCATTTTCGGCGCTGGCCCGGGCCGATATCGCTACCCACCGCCGTTGCATGCAGCGCCTGTACATCGCGGCCTGCGTGATTGCGGGCTCGCTGACCCTGCTGCCGGCGCGCTACCTGGGGCAACTTGTGTGGGGAGACTGGCTGGGATGGCTATGACCGGCTAGGCCGCCGCGCCGACGATGGCGCCGATGACCACCGTCGCGCCAGCGCAGGACACTGTGCTTGCCACGACTCATATCGCCCAGCGGCCTGAGACAAGGATGCGCTCTTCAGGCCCGGCAGCACGCACGGACGCTATGCGATCCGGGTAAGCACTCACAGGCAATATGCTTGCTCAATCGGACAGGATGATAGAAATAAAAGAAATTCCATAGTGCAACCTATTGCATTAAGGTCTTTCCTGCAGCGCGTCGTGTCGCCGATGGCAGCGTCGCCGGCTGCAGCTTGCTCGACACAACACAAGAACAGGAGACGCAATGACATTCCAAGTGACAGCCGCCCTGGCAGCGGCAAGCATGATCGCGCTGGCCGGGTGCAGCAGCCTTCAGACGAGCCGTCCGGATGGCGTAGGCAGCCTGGCGGTAGCCGAGGTGGGAAGCTTTCATACCGGCGGACGTACCGTCAGCCTTGAGGGCTTGCCGATCAAGCAAGTCCGCTTTACGCCGACCTCGCCATTGACGCGGCTGGACCCGAACGGCGAATTCGCGGTCGAGCAGATGTACACCCAGTACGTCAAGCTGGCACCCCAGGCAAGGCGCGCCCCCTATCCCTTGCTGATGTGGCATGGCGGCGGACTCAGCGGCGTTACCTGGGAAACCAAGCCGGACGGTCAGCCTGGTTGGCAGATGTTCTTCCTCAAGGCCGGGCATGACGTCTATGTCTCCGATGCTGTGGAGCGTGGTCGCGCCTCATGGGCGCGCTATCCGGAAGTCTTCAACAGCGAGCCGGTGTTCCGCACCAAGAAGGAAGCCTGGGAATTGTTCCGTATCGGCCCTCCCGACAGTTACCAGGACGCTGCCCATCAGCGAGCCTATGCCGATACGCAGTTTCCTGTGGCCGCCTTTGATCAGTTCATGAAACAGGGCGTGCCACGCTGGCTGACCAATGATGACGCTACCGCGCGCGCTTACGATGCACTGGTCCAGCGTATCTGTCCTTGCGTGATCATGGTGCACAGCCAGGGAAGCACCTTTGCCTACACCATGGCCAATCGCTATCCGGACAAGGTCAAGGCAGTCATCGGGATTGAACCCTCAGGGGCAGTCGATCCCGCGACGGTGGATCTGAGCCCTCTGGCCAAGGTACCGCTGCTGTTCGTCTGGGGTGACAAGATCAGTCAGACCGCACGCTGGCAGTCCATCCAGGCGCCGTTGAAGAAGATGATCGCCGCCGTGCGCGACAAAGGTGGGCGGGCTGACGAGATCGACCTGCCCGGCAAGGGGATCATCGGCAACACCCACATGATGATGATGGATCACAACTCCGACCAGGTGGCCGCATTGATCCAGGATTGGCTGGTCGCGCAGGGACTGGCTGCGCGCTGAACCGTGCATGGGCTTGAAGGGGGCAGGTTGATCGTAGGGAAAGCCTTGTGGACGAATCGTGCATTGTCAATCGCAAGGCGGCACAACACCATTGAGCGAAAAGGCGAATGCTCATTGCGGTGACACTGACGAAGCCAACCTGGCCGGTCATGCAGCTTGCTGTGGCAATCGATATTTCAACGAGGGCATCCATGGCGCGGGTGCCTGACACAATAACGCCACAGGAGACCCCTCTATGACAACAGTTGCCCAGCCAGCCGTGCCGGCAGACCTGGTGAAATCGACGCCAAAAAAATGGTACCGGCACCTTTACCTGCAAGTTCTTGTTGCCGTCATCATCGGCATTTCGCTGGGTTATTTCCATCCTTCGCTGGGTGAGGCGATGAAGCCGCTGGGAGACAATTTCCTGAAGCTGATCAAGCTGATGGTGGCGCCTCTGATTTTCTGCACCGTGGTGCATGGGGTCGCCAGCATGAGCGACATGAAGACGGTCGGACGCGTCGGCCTGAAGTCGCTCATCTATTTCGAAGTGATGACCACGATCGCACTGGCAATCGGTATCATCGCGGTCAATGTGATGAAACCTGGTGCGGGGATGCACATCGACCCGTCCACGCTGGATGTCTCGGCCATTGCCGGCTATACCAAGGCCGCCCATGAACAGACCGTGGTTGGCTTCCTGTCGCATATCATTCCGAAGACGGTATTCGGTGCCTTTGTCGATGGCGAACTGCTGCAGGTGCTGTTCATTTCCATCATCTTCGCAGTCGGATTGCAGATGCTGGGCGAACGTGGCAAGCCCATGCTTCAGGTCATCGATGTGGCTTCCCAGACGTTTTTCAACATGGTGCGCGTGGTGATGTATCTCTCGCCGCTGGGCGCCTTCGGGGCAATTGCCTTCACCATTGGCAAGTACGGCATCGGTGCCCTGGCAAGTTATGCCCATCTGCTTGCCACTTACTATCTGACCGCGTTCTTCTTCGTCCTGGTGATCTTGAATATCACCTGCCGCCTGGCCGGATTCAGCCTGGTGAAATTCTTGCGCTACATCCGCGACGAGCTGCTGCTGGTGCTGGGGACCTCGTCGTCGGAATCTGCGCTGCCCAGGTTGATGGCCAAGCTGGAGCGCCTGGGCTGCGACAAGTCGACCGTCGGACTGGTGGTGCCGGCAGGCTACTCCTTCAATCTTGACGGCAGCTGCCTGAACATGACCGTCCTGGCCATCTTCATTGCGCAAGCGACCGATACCTATCTGTCTCTGGGGCAGCAGCTGACGCTCCTGTTGGTGCTGCTGCTGACATCGAAAGGCGCAGCCAGCGTCAGCGGCGGGGCATTCATCGTATTGGCGGCGACCCTGGGTTCGGTGCCGGGATTCCCGGTGGCCGGTCTGGTTCTGGTGCTGGGCGTCTATCGTTTCATTTCGGAAGGGGGCGCCATCGTCAATGTCATTGGCAATGGCATCGCGACGATCGTGGTTGCGAAATGGGAGAAAGTGCTGGACCTGGAGATGTTTCACCGCGAGCTGGACGCCGGGCCGGGTGAAGCAAAAGCCTGAGTGTTCTTCAGCCTGCCGCGCTTTTCCTCTGCTTTAAGGGTAGGGAGTTCGTAAAAAAGCGGGCGGGAATCTGGAAATTCTCTTGCACTTCGGATATTTTCGAATGCCCAACGAATGTAAGTCCGTCATGCGATGATCAACCCCGCCCATTTCGATCTGCAAACGCTCCGCATCTTCCTTCTGGTGGCGGATTCAGGCAGCCTGACGCGTGCGGCGGAACGGGCCCACATGACGCTATCGGCAATCAGCAAGAGAATTGGCGAGCTGGAAAAGACGATTGATTGCGAGCTCCTGGTCCGCCTGCCACGCGGGATTGAACTGACCCCCGCCGGGGTTGGTTTAAGGGAGCATGCGCAGCGCGTCATCGAGCAAGTGAACCGGATGGCCGGTGAGATGAGCGATTTCGCCGTCGGCGTCCGGGGCCATGTCCGCATGTGGGTCAACACCTCAGCCGTGGTGCAATTTCTGCCAAACGATATCGCCGAGTTTCTTTCTGAAAATGCGGGGATACATATCGGTCTTGAGGAAAAACTCAGCGTTGCCATCATCGAGGCATTGAATCATGGACGAGCGGACCTGGGTGTCTTTGCCGATAACGTGCCTTCTCCGGGTATAGAAAAGAAGCCGTATCGCTCGGATGACCTGGTCCTTCTGGTGCCACGAGGTCATCCGCTGGATGGACTCAAGGAGATAGCGTTTGCCGATACCCTGGAGTATGGGTACGTGGCGCTCAATGAGGGGAGTTCCCTGCTCAAGCGGATGGTGACCGCGGCCACTGCCACCGAGAAGACGCTCCGGATCCGCATCCAGGTCAGCAGCTTCGATGGCATTTGCCGGATGATCGAAGCGGGGCTGGGAATCGGGGTGCTGCCTCGGGCGGCCGTACGTCCTGAAATCCTTGGTACACGTCTTCATGCCATCACGCTCATCGATGCCTGGGCACATCGCACTCTTTGGATAGGGCGTTCAGCCACGGCCGTACAGCCGGAGGCCATCAAGTTGTTCAATTTCCTCGCCGGGCGGCAGTAAGCTGGCATTCCCCACGCATCCGATTTCCTTTCCGGTTCAGAAAGGGTCTTGGACAAAATCGACATTTTCTGCAAGCGCAGCTTGAGCCAACATGGACGCATCAATCACACCATGTTGGAGAGATCATGTCCAAACCCCTGCTAGGTATTCGTGTGCTTGAACTCGGGCAATTGATCGCCGGACCGTTCGCCGCGAAGATGCTGGCTGAATTTGGTGCCGACGTCATCAAGGTCGAGCCGCCCGGAACGGGTGACCCCTTGCGCAAGTGGCGACTGCTGCATGATGGTACGTCTGTCTGGTGGGCCGCCCAGTCGCGCAACAAGCGCTCACTCAGCCTGGATCTGAAAACGCCCGAGGCACAAGATGTCATCCGCAAGCTGGTCGAGAGCACGGACGTGCTCATCGAGAATTTCAAGCCAGGGATGCTGGAGCAATGGGGCCTGGACTGGGATGCGCTTCACAAGATCAATCCGCGTCTGGTGATGCTGCGCGTTTCGGGATATGGCCAGACCGGCCCGTACCGTGATCGGCCCGGTTTCGGCGTCATCGGAGAGGCCATGGGAGGCTTGCGCCACCTCAGTGGCGAGCCGGGCCGTACGCCTGTACGGGTAGGCGTTTCCATCGGTGATTCGCTCTCGGCGCTTCACGGCGTCATCGGCGTGCTGCTGGCTTTGCGCGCACGCGACGAGCATGGTGGCGAAGGCCAGATGATCGATGTTGCGCTCTACGAGTCAGTGTTCAACATGATGGAGAGCCTGTTGCCCGAGCACTCCGTCTTCGATGCCGTTCGGCAGCCGGCGGGCAGCAGCTTGCCGGGTATCGCGCCGAGTAACGCCTACTGCTGCGCCGATGGGAAATATGCGCTCATCGCCGGCAACGGTGACAGCATTTTCCGACGCCTGATGGCAGCCATTGGTCGTGATGACCTTGGCGATGACCCGGCATTGGCGCACAACGACGGCCGTGTCAGGCAAGTCGGGCGGATCGACGATGCCATCCGGGAGTGGACCGGGAAGCATCGTCTGGACGAGGTGCTGGACCTGCTCAATCAGGCTCGTATCCCGGCTGGCAAGATCTACGACATCGCTGATATCGCCGCGGATCCACACTACCAGGCGCGCGACATGCTGCTGGACGCCGAACTGGACGACGGCACCCCGGTCAAGCTCCCTGGCATTGTTCCCAAATTGAGCAAGACGCCCGGCAGCGTGGAAAGGCCGGCGCCGCGCCTGGGACAGCACACCGACGAGATCCTGTCTTCCCTCGGCATCGCGGATGCGACGCGCGACCAATGGCGGGCACGCAACATTATTTGAACCCAGGAGCAAGGCATGTCCAAATTCGCAACCTCCGGTCACGGAAAACGTATCTATATTCAAGAAGTGGCAACGCGTGATGGTTTCCAGAACGAAGCCACATTCGTCGACACCAGCGACAAGGTCGATCTCATCGACAGCCTGTCGGACTGCGGCTTCGCCAAGATCGAAGCAACGTCTTTCACTTCGCCCAGGGCAATTCCGGCCTTGCGGGACGCCGAGGCGGTAATGCATCAGATCCGGCGCCGTCCGGGTGTGGTCTACACCGTCCTGGTGCCTAACGTGCGTGGTGCCGAACGTGCGATGTCGTGTGGCGTCGATGAGGTCAACCTGGTGATGTCGACTAGCGAGACCCACAATCGGGCCAATCTGCGCATGAGCAGAGAGCAATCCTTCGCGCAGTTGACCGATGTCATCGCGGCAGTGCAGGGGAGTGGGCACAAGACGGCGATCAATGTGTCCCTGTCGACCGTTTTCGGTTGTCCGATGGAGGGGGAAATTGATGAGGCAGATGTGCTGCGCTGGATGGCACGTTTCATGGAGCTCGGCGTCGATGGGTTCACGCTGTGCGATACCACCGGCATGGCCTACCCCAGCCAGGTCCAGGAATTGAGCGATCACGCGCGCAAGCTGTTCCCGGAAGTCCAGCTGACCCTGCATTTCCACAATACCCGGGGGATGGCGCTAGCCAATGCGCTGGCGGCCATCGAGGCCGGCATAGACCGCTTCGACTCCTCCATGGGAGGGCTTGGTGGATGCCCTTACGCTCCCGGTGCCAGCGGCAATGTGTGTACCGAGGACCTGGTGCATATGCTGCAGCTGATGGGCTACGACACCGGTGTTGATCTGTCGGCGCTGCTGCAGGCGTCGGGCCGCTTGCCGGGACTGATCGGCCACGAGGTCCCCAGCCAGATCCTGAAGGCCGGGCGCCGCATGGATCTGCATGCACGTCCGGCGTATCTGGATGAAGCGCAAGGGGCGACGCAGATGGCAGGCAGTTAGACCACGGCGCCGAAGATCGAACCAATGGCCGCCGTACTGGCCATGGCGATCGAGCTCCACAGGCTCACACGGACAGCGCCTTTCCAGACATTGGCGCCACCGGTCCTGGCGGCCACGGCTCCCAGCACGGCCAGCGAGAGAAGGGCCGTGATGACGATGGCTTCCAGCAGTACACCCGGAGGTGCCAGCAGTACCACTGCCAGCGGCAAGGCCGCACCCACGCCAAAGCTGAGCGCCGACACCAGCGCCGCCTGCACCGGGCGTGCGGCCGTGGTTTCCGAGATGCCCAGTTCGTCACGCGCATGGGCGTCCAGCGCATCGTGGGCCATCAGTTGCGTGGCGACCAGGTGAGCGGTCTCCTGGTTCAGGCCTCGACGCATGTAGATGCCCATCAGTTCGCGGTGCTCGCCCACGGGATCATTGGCCAGCTCGTATTTTTCCTGGCTCAGCGCGGCCTTTTCGCTATCGGCTTGCGAGTGCACGGAGACGTATTCGCCCGTGGCCATCGACATGGCCCCTGCCACCAGTCCGGCGATGCCGGTCAGGAGGATGCTGTCGTGGCTGGCATGGGCCGCCACCACCCCGACCAGCAGGCTGGCAGTGGAGACGATGCCGTCATTGGCGCCCAGTACGGCTGCGCGCAGCCAGGAGATGGCGTCGACCTTATGATGCTCGATATGGAATTTGCTCATGGCAGGTGTTTCAGCACAATCTGGAATGGCGCCGATTCTAGTTTCCGTGCCGCGCAAACACCATCTTAATTAGCGAAAACAAGGACGATTCGTATTAAGGCGCCGCCTGGCGCCCGCCTTGGTCAGACCGCGTTGATGGGGATCTTCAGGTAGCGCACGCCGTTGGTTTCGGCTGCCGGCAATTCTCCGGCACGCATGTTGACCTGCACCGAGGGCAACAGCAGGACCGGCATGTCCAGCGTGGCGTCGCGAGCGGTGCGCATGGCCACGAAGGCATCTTCGCTGATGCCCTCGTGCACATGGATATTGGCTGCGCGCTCCTCGGCCACGGTTGTCATGAAACGCAACTCACGACCGTTGGGTTGGTAGTCGTGGCACATGTACAGTTGCGTATGGGCGGGCAACGCCAGCACGGCATGGATGGACTGGAACAGCGTGCGCGCATTGCCGCCCGGGAAGTCACAGCGTGCAGTGCCATAGTCGGGCATGAACAGCGTATCGCCGACGAAGGCCGCGATCTGCTCGCCTTCTTCCACCACATAGGTGACACAGGCAGGCGTATGGCCGGGCGTATGCATCACTCGCGCCTCGATCTGGCCGATCCGGAAACGGTCGCCATCGCGGAACAGATGATCGAACTGGCTGCCATCATGGGCGAACTCGGTGCCGGCATTGAACAGCCGCCCGAACACATGCTGCACCTGGCGGATGTGCTCACCGATGGCGATGCGACCACCCAGCTTCTGCTTCAGGTAAGGCGCCGCCGAGAGATGATCGGCATGGGCATGGGTCTCCAGGATCCACTGGACCTGCGCGCCCAGGGCCTGGACGCGCTCGATCAGACGATCGGCGCTGCGGGTCGTGGTGCGCCCGGACTTGGGGTCATAGTCCAGTACGCTGTCGAGCAGCGCGCAAGCGCCGCTGGCACGGTCCAGCACGATATAGCTGACGGTGCTGGTGACGGGATCGAAGTGACCTTCAATGTGCAGGTTTTCCATGACAATTCCTAATGCTTTGACAGAATGAAGAGCTTACGCCAGGCGGGGCTTATTGCACCACTGGTCGTTGCAGCCAGTTGAACAGCAGCATGCCGGCCAGCATGGCCACGACGAAGAGCGCCCCCTTGAGCTCTCCGGCGCCCAGCAGGACCAGTGCCGGGCCGGGGCAGATCCCGGCGATGCCCCAGCCGATGCCGAAGAGCAGGCTGCCCAGCACCAAGCGACGGTCGATCCGCGTGCTCGTGGGGAGCTGTATGGGCAGGTCCAGCAAGGTGCGTGGCATGCGTCGCGCATAGGCAAACGCCGGCACGCCGACCGCGATGGCGCCCGCCATCACCAGGGCCAGGGAGGGATCCCATGCACCGGCCAGGTCGAGGAAAGCCAGTACCTTGGCCGGGTTGGCCATGCCGGAGACGATCAGGCCCAGGCCGAATACCAGTCCGGCCAGCAAGGCAGTCAATTGGTTTTTCATCTGCGTACTCCGTGAAGTTCAGGCGCCCAGGACATGGCGTAGAAGGTAGACACTGGCAAAGCCGGTCGCCATGAAGCAGGCCGTGGCAACGGCTGAACGCGGCGAAAAACGCGACAAGCCGCATACGCCATGTCCGCTGGTACAGCCGGCACCATAACGCGTGCCAATGCCCACGATCAGTCCGGCCAGTGCGATCTGCGCATGGCTGGCCTCGATGCGAATGGGCGGCAGTGTGGCGCAGGCGATATACAGCGCTGGCGCCAGCAGCAGGCCCAGCAAGAACATCAGGCGCCAGCCGGTCTCGCGCGGACGCGGCTCCAGCAAGCCCGCCAGGATGCCGCTGATACCGGCGATGCGGCCATTGAGCAGCACCAGCAGGGCCGCGGCCAGTCCGATCAGGGCGCCACCGGCCAGCGATGCGCCGGGGCTGAAGGTATTCCAGTCAATCTGCATGGGCTTCACTCCTTGGGGCAGTACAAGTGATACATCAACGTCAGCATCTCCAGCAGCCTGGCATCGGCAACCTGGTAGTAGATGCGCTTGCCTTCGCGGCGGGTGCTGACCACGCCTTCACTGCGCAATACGGCGAGTTGCTGCGACAGGGTCGGCTGGCGGATGTCCAGGGCCTGTTCCAGTTCGCTGACGCTGGATTCCTGCTGTGACAGATGGCACAGCAACAACAGGCGATCTTCATTGGCCAGCAGCTTGAGCGCCGTCACCGCCTGGCCGGCGGCCTGGCGCATCAGTTCGGGCGACAGTGAGGCAGAAAGCGGGCTCATGGCAGCAGACAAACTACAAAATAATAATATATGAAAATATATATTAATTGATGCAGAAGTGCAAACCAGTGCTGGTAAGGCGTCAATGCAGGAGAAGTTGTGGCGGCCGGATGGTCATGAGGATGACCCGGGGGACCCGGGGCGTATGGCCAATCCGGTTCAGGAAGCGTACTGCAGGTCGATCATGTGGCGGCTGGTTTGCCGGGCGGCGGCCATGGCTTCCTCGGCGAAGGCAAACGGCGCATCCTGGCCGCAGAACCGGAGTTCGCCATTGATGTAGAGGTCCCAGGTCCATCCCTGTCCGATAGGACATTTCAGTTCGATCCTGACCAGTTCGTCGCGATAGCTGAACAACGCCTTCCTCATGGGGGCCTCGGAGATTTTCTTTTGATGTTGGCGGGACCGCCTTGTAGATCCCCTCGCACGTGTGAGAGTTTATTCGATTATCGGAATGACAATATTGGCAAAATATTGCATATATATGGCTGCTGGTCTGAAGCCTTCAATGCATCGACGTGCGTGGTCAATGGAGGTTCAGGCCGCACATCGCCTTTGCAATCAGTAAAGGCAGGATGTGGCACCGTTTCGCCGCGACGACAAAGGCCGCTGGAAGTCGGGTTGCTGGACCTGGCAGGTGCTGTCGGCGCAGCAAGCCGCTGCGCTGCGCCGATGGACCCGCTTGCGCCAGACTGGCCCAGGCTACTCGGGGAAGCGCACCAGGCGCTTGCTGTCCTTGGGTGCCTGGTATTGGGCGGCATTCATCTGCATGGCCAGCAGGGTGTAGTAGGCGTTGATGCCGGTCAGGTCTACCACGCCTTTCTTGCCGAAGCGTTTCTCGGCGCGTTCGAAGCTGCGGTCCGATACCCGCTTGTTGCGGTGCAGTTCGATGGAGAAGTCATAGACGATTTCCTCGTCCTCGCTCATGCCCACGGGGCGGCGGCCATCGGCGATGGCGCTGGCGATGTCGGGCTTGATGCCGGCCTTGATGGCAATCGGATAGTGGACGTACCACTCGTAGTCCTGCGTCCACTCCCGAGCGGTGATGAGGATCACCAGTTCGCTCAGGGTATTGCCGAGGGCGGAGTTGTAGCGCAGGTAGTCGCCCATCGCACGCGCCTGGCTCATAACTTGCGGACTGTGCATCAGCGGCTCGAAGGGGCCGAACACCGGAACCTTGCGCGCCGCCAGGAACTGCTCGGCGGCCTCTTTCTGTTCGGGCGTATATTGGTCGGGCGGGATGCTGGGCAGCCGTTCGGCGGCCTGTGCCAGTGATGCCGATAACAGCAACGACGCGAGCGCGGTGGCGAGCGGGTTCTTCATTCTTGTCTCCTCCTGGGAATGGGTATCGGGGCTGCCAGTGCAGCCACTCGCCCGGTGCATGGGCGCCGGGATCGACAGCATCTCACGAATCGGAGGCCCCACGCGTGCCGTCAGGGATCCCTTGCTCGCCGGCCGGTGCTTCCTGGTGGGCAGTGGTGTGGTGCAAGAACTCCCGGAGCTGCGCGGCCAGCGTTTCCTGGGCTTCGCTCCTGGCCACGGCCGCTGCCAGGGCCAGCTGGCTTTGATGCCATTGCGCTTCCATGCGCCTGCAGTTTTCTTCCAGCGCACCGTGGCGTGCGGCCAGCTGTTCGCTGGCCGTTGCCTGTTCCCGTAATTGCTGTTCGAGCCGCTGCTTCTGGCTCTCGACCTGGCGCAATTGGGCCAATTGATCCTCCTGCGCGCGTCCCCTGGTCTGTTCTTCCAGCAGTGCCTGACGGGCATGCGAGAGCTCCGTGACCATGCGCACGCCTTCCTGGTTGCTGCGCGTGATGTCTTCGTTGCGGATGATCAGGTCCTGGCGCAGCTGCCGTATCTCGGCCTGCAGGGTCTGGACTTGCTGTTCGTGCCGACGGACATCCTGGTCACGCTGGTCCCTGGTGGCCGCACGATAGTGTTCCAGTGCTTCACGGGCATGCTGGTGCTTCTCTTCCAGGGAGGCGCGATGCTGCTCATGCTCGGCCAGGCGCTCCTTGAGGGCGGTCAGCTGGGTGTCCAGTGTCAGGCGCAGGGTGGATTCCTCCTGCAGTTGCGTGGCTAGGCGCGCATGGGCCGCGGTTTGTGCCAGCAATTCGGTGCGGACGGCTTCCAGCTGGGTGGTCAGCATCTGGTTGGCCTGCTGCAGCGCATCCTTGTCGGCCCGCTGCTGAGCGCTCGCCGCATCGTAACGGGTCTGTGCGGCCTCGATCTGCGCATCGGCTTCCTGCTGAAGTCCGGCGGCCAGTCGTGCCACCAGGTCTTGCAGGGCATCGCTGATGGAGGGCTTGCTTGCATCGATACCGCCGTCTTCCTGCTCCAGTTCCTTCAGATATTTGTGGATCGTGCTCTTGGAGCCGGTATTGCCCAGGGCGATGCGCACGGCATCGACGGAAGGGTGCTTGCCCTGCGCCAGCAATGCGTCGCGGGCAATCTTGATCTCTGATTTGTACAGGCCGGTGCGTGCCATGGCGTGCTTGTCGGGTATTTGATAATGTATTACATAATACGTAATAACATAATGATTGTAATGTATTATTGTGGTGGAATTACATGTATCTGGTATGGGATAATCAATGCTTATCACATGTCAGCGTACTGGAATCCCCGGAATTCACCTCTCCAGCTGTAATGATTGGCCAGGGGACTGCAGAAACCGATCCGTCCATGAATCCGATAGACACCTATATCCACGCGGCCACCCGCGACAACACCCGGCGCAGTTATCGTGCAGCCGTCACGCATTTCGAAGTGGAGTGGGGCGGCTACCTGCCGGCGACGGCTGACAGCGTGGCCCGCTACCTGGCCGACCACGCGACCGTGCTGGCGCACAGTACCCTGCGGCAGCGCCTGTCGGGATTGGGGCAATGGCATGTGGAGCAAGGGTTTCCCGATCCGACCAAGGCGCCGATCGTGCGCAAGGTGCTGCGCGGTATCAGGGAATTGCATCCGGCACAGGAGAAGCAGGCCAAACCGCTGCAGCTCGATGCGCTGGCGCAGGCCATCCAGTGGCTTGAAGCGCAGCGGGAGCAGGCCCGTGTCCAGCAGCGCTATGCCGATCTGCTGCGCCATACGCGCGATCAATGCCTGTTGCTGATCGGGTTCTGGCGCGGTTTTCGCAGCGACGAGCTGATCCGCCTGGAGATCGGCCGCATCGAGGCGGTAGCCGGGGAGGGCATGACCATCCATCTGCCGCGCACCAAGACCGACCGCAGCCTCAAGGGCAGCACCTACCGGACGCCGGCGCTGTCGCGCCTTTGTCCGGTGGCGGCCTATCTGGACTGGCTGGCCGTCAGTGGCCTGTCCAGCGGGCCGGTGATCCGGGGTATCGATCGCTGGGGGCGCATCAGTCCCGATCCGGTGAGCCCAGGCAGTGTCATCCCGATGTTGCGGCGTATCCTGCAGCAGGCTGGCGTGGCCGATGCCCAGGCCTATAGTTCGCATTCGCTGCGCCGTGGATTTGCCTCATGGGCCAGCGCCAATGGCTGGGAGCTGCGCTCCCTGATGGAATATGTCGGGTGGAAAAACATGGCCTCGGCATCGCGCTATATCGATTCCGACGACCCCTACCACCGGCAACTGGTGGAGCGGCTGCTGCCGCGTCTCTAAGGCAGAGGGCGTCGTTGCTGGCCGGGCTGGTCTTGCGACGCCTGCATCTTCTCCAGCGTGATGTTGAGGCGGTTGAACTGGCTGATGTAGCTGTCGCGCAGGCAGGCTAGCCGCTCCTGGGTGGCGGCCTGCTGGTCGGAGACGCTCTTGAGGCTGATCTGCAGTGCGCGGGTCTTGCCAGCGAGGAGGCCGTTTTCGTGCAACAGCCGGCTCAACAGCGACAGCGCGCGCGGTACCAACCCGTCCTGGGCACAGAAGAATGCCGCCAGTCCTTGGGGATTATCATCGGCGGCCGCATTCAGACGAGTGGCGTCCACGGCCAGCGTGTCGTCCCTCCCGAAACAGATGCCAACGGTCGCCAGCGAGCAGTTGGCATGACCGCCGGCTGCGGCCAGCACGCTGTCGCGCAACTGCGCGATGAGGGTTGGCACCATGGCATCGCTGGCCAGCGGGTCCTGCCCATCCGCCTTGTCGCGCAGGGCCGACGGCGCGGGGCGGGACAACTCGGCCATGGTCTTGATCAGGGTGTTGAAGGCGTGGACGAAGCCACTCGCAACACGGGTCACGCTACCGGCATCGTTGCCGAGGGCGGTCTGGTACGTATCGAGCCAGGGGCTGTCCCATTCCTGCAATGCCATCTGGCAGGCGCCTAGCGCCAGGCGCAGCGCGCCATAGGCGGAGATCAGCGCATTGAGCGCTTCTGCCTTGCGGGCTAGCGGCGCCAGGCGCGACTTGCTTTCCACCTCGATCAGCTGGCTGACCAGGTTGCTCACGTCCAGCGGACCGTTTGTGCCGGGGCTGGAACCGGAAGATGTTGCCATCGGGCCTCCTTGCTACTTGCGACGTACGCCTTGCGACTCAGCGGCCTGCGCACGAGAACATGCGACCGACTTCCTGCGTAGCCTCGCGCGTGAGGGCCAGGCGCTGGCGAGCCTCGGCACGCTTGCGCGAGGGCAGCAGGTCGAGCCTGGCTTCCGGTTCGATGCAGGGCAGCTCGTAGTCACCATCGCTGCGCCGATCCGCGCCGATTTCCTGCCAGAAGGCGTCATAGTCCGCATGCACCCGCTGGCGTTTGCTACGGCGGTTGGCCACCCGGTTGCCGTTGCTGACCAGGACCACGCGGCCGCAGCCGACACCGGCGCCGATGGCGCGCACCAGCCGGATCATCAGCGCCTTGGGCCGCAGTCCGAACATGTCGCGTGTGGCGCGGCGGATCTGCTCCCGGCTGTCGGCGCAGCCTGGGCCCTGCAGGCAGCCGATGCGGATCACCCAGCTGCCCGGCTGGCGGCAGATGGTGAAGGCGGTCGAGAACAGGAGCCGGTCGCCGCGATACAGGTGCAGCGCCAGTTCGCCCTCATGCTCCAGGCTGGCGATGGCGGCCAGGCGCACTTCATAGAGGTCACCCGCCTTGCCGTTGAATTGTCCGACGGGGATGGGCTGGCGGGCTGCCTGCAGCACCAGCGGCGCCAGGCCACGGCGGATGACGAAGTCGTAGTGGGACATCAGGATGGCCATGCGCTCGGACCGGCGCAGTCGCAGGGACTGGTAGGGCCGGTAGATCTTGTGTAGCAGGCGGGGCGTGGCCAGCGCCAGCGCACTATGGGTGGTGCTATGGTTCCAGAAGGCCAGCCAGTGGCGGGTCTGCCGTGGATACAGCATGCTGCGCGTGCGCAGCTTGCATTGCCGCGCCAGCCACGACAGCAGCGCACGCGGCCGGTCGGGGGCGCTCTGCAGGGTCACGCGCCGGCTCTTGAACGTACGGTCGACGCCGGCCGGTAGCGCGCGCACGAACCAGCTGGTGCCAACCCGCAGCTGGCGATAGCAGCGGGCCAGACCCGGCCACGCCAGGTAGACGGCCAGCGCCAGCAGCACCAGGCTCAGGCAGGCCAGCAGGGGTTCCTGGGTCTCCAGCGGCAGCCAGTAGGGGGCGGCGGAACGGGGGACATGGAGAAAATGGGGGGCATGGACGATGGTCATGAGGGGGCTCCTTGCGCGATGAAGACAGAGAAATCAGTCTCTTTGTCTTGCTTGTGCAATGAGCGGCCCGAAATGACGGTCTGTTACAAATTATTTTTTCAGCGCCGCCGCAACAGGCCATGCCACGGGCGTGGATCTCGCAGGATCAGAACTCGACGATGTGGGTCAGGGTGATCGTGCGCGCCGGCTCCACGCCGATGGTGGTGGTGGCGAAGTCGCTGAAGAGGCGGCGGTCGAACAGGTTGCGGATGCCCAGGGTCGTGCGACTGTTGCCGGAGCGGTAGTAGAGGCTGGCGTCGGTGCGGGTCTGGCCGGGGATGCGCACCTGGGAATCGATGTCGTTGAAAGCCATGTAGCCGCTGCGCATGGTGAGGCCGAACCCGAAGCCCCAGCCGCGCCAGTCGTCGGACTGCAGGTCGTAGGTGCTCCACAGGCTGGCCCGGTGATGCGGGAACTGCGCCAGCCGGCTGTCTTCATCGTCGCTCGGGGCCGGGTGGAACAGGTTGTAGCTGTAGCTGGCGATGAGGTTCCAGCCGCGTGCCATGCGGCCCGACAGGCTCAGTTCCAGGCCCCGGCTGACGGCTGAGGGCAGCAGGATGTAGCGGTTGAAGGGCGAGCTGGTGTCGGGGAAGACGAACTGCAGCACATTGGTATGGCTGGCTCGGTACAGCGCCGCGGTGAAGATGGCGCGCTTGTCCAGCAACTCCAGCTTGACCCCGATTTCGGCCGACTTGCCGGTGGTCGCCGGTGCCGTGTTGACACCGGGCTTGCTGCCATTGAGGGTGGAGTCCAGCAACAGCTGGCCGGGCGTGAAGCTGCGGAAGGTGTTGGCATAGAGGGTCGCCGTATCGCTCAGGCGATAGGCAATGCCGAGGTTGTAGACCGGACGCGGACGTGGCGCGGAGGTATCATGGACCACCCCGTTCATGTCGATGTCGTAGGAAAAATTGTTGCGTTCCCGTTCATAGCCGATATTGGCCAGCACGTACCAGCGCCGCCAGCGGATCTGGTCCTGCAGGTAGACGTTGGTGGTATAGATGGCGTTGTTGTCGTCGACCAGGCTGGGCGTGCCGCTGATGGGTGGCAATACGGCCGGGGAGGGCGGCCACGGGACCTCGACGAGGTTCATGTTGTCGCTGTCGGTGAAGCTGCGTAGGCGGGTGCGGGAGAAACTGGCGCCGCCCATGACGGTATGGGTCCACTCGCCGATGCTGACGCTGCGCGAGAGATTGTTGTCGAAGCTGACGCTGTCGCTATTGAGCACGGACTGGTCGGCCACACACACGCCGGTGCCGGCGTCCAGGTCGATCGGCGTGCAATCGGTATAGCCGGCCGAGGTGTAGCGCAGGCGCGTGAAGCGGGTCTTGCTATTGAGGCGCCAGCCATCGCCCAGCTGTTGCTCCCAGGTGGCGAACAGCTCGGTCTTGGTGGCCAGGCTATGGTCGTCGGGCCGACCCCAGGGCGTGGTGCGCAAATCGGGGCCGGGGCCGTCGGCGTTGAGCATGGCGCTCTGGTAGCCACCGAACGGCGTATGCGCGACCTGGTGGCTCAAGCCTGCCACTACCGCGCTGCTACTGTCCTTGTAGCCGATGGACGAGGCCAGGTAGAACTCGCGTGCGCCGTCGTAGCCATCCAGGGTGCGCTGGTCGTGGATCGCCGAGACGATGGTGCGATACGTCCAGGCGCGGTCGGCTGACAGGCTTCCTCCCAGGTCAAGTGCGCTGCGGCGGCGCCCGCGATTGTCGATCTCCAGCGTCAGCTCCCGGATCTTGTCGGCCACCGGCTGCTTGGTGACGATGTTGACCGATCCTCCAGGCTCCATCGGACCGCCGACAATGATGGAATCGGCGCCGCCCAGCACCTCGACGCGTTCGATGGCGGCCGTGGGCACATCCAGTGAGGTAATTGCGCGCGAACCGGCGACCCGGCCATTGGTCACGTTGGACAACGAGACCAGGTCGGCCCAGCCATTGCGCATGATGGGCGCCACGAAACCGCGTACATACAGGGTGCCGGCCTGGTCGGCGCCGTCGCCACGCCCGTAAGCCACGGTACTGATGTTCTGCAGGCTGTCCACCACCGAGCGGGCTTGCTGGCTTTCGATGACGCTGCTGGTAATTTCCTGCAGCGACACCGGCAAGCCCGACAAGGGCGCGTCATTGCGGGTGGCAAGGCGGCTGTCCGTGGCCAGGAAGCCGCTGTCGAGATAGCCGTGGCTGGTGTCGCGCGGCGGGTTCTCGCTGGTACGCAGCAGCGGCGGCAGCGGCGGGTTGTAGCGTTCGGGGAGTGCGCTTTCCTGCGGCGCTGGCGCGGCAGGCCGGTCGACGCCGAAGGAGCCATCGGGATGCCGGACCAGCACCAGCGGACTATCGCCCAGCGCCAGCCGCAGCGCCTGTTCGAGCGTGAAACGCCCCTGTACCGGCGCGCTGCGCAGCGCCTGCGTCGCCACCGGGTCGAACAGCACGATGCCCCCGCCGATGCGCGCGATGCTGACGAGGCTGGTCTCCAGGCTGCCAGCCGCTACCTGGAAATCGAACAAGGCCGCCGGCGCCTGTGTTACTGCAGGTTCAGCGGCGACCACCTCGACCGGGACGGTAAGCACAGCCGCCATGATGGCGCTGGCCAGGCACGGCGCCAGCAGACAGGCGGGGCGTTGCGCTTGCATGGACAAGGGTAGATCAGCTGCGGGTACTGATGCTGACCCAGTACGGACTGAGTCGCGAGACCGAGATGGGCAGGGCGCTGGCCAGCGCCGACAGGGCGCGGTCGGTGTCATCCAGCGGGAAGGCACCGCTGATGCGCAATTGCGCCACGGCCGGATCGAGCCGCAGGAGGCCTTTACGATAGGGACGCAGCGCAGCCACGACGTCGGCCAGTGTGGTATCGGAGGCGGTGAAGTAGCCATCCACCCAGGCGCCTTCGCTGCCGTCGTTCGGACGAGGTGGGGCGACGGTGTCGGTATCGAACCAGGTGTGGCGCCCCGCGGCCAGTTCGCCGCGCGTGCCGTTGCGGGTATGGATCAAGGCGCTTGCCTGGGCGGCCACCACATCGGTGCGCATCGTCTGCAGGCTCATCGTGAGGATGCCGGCCGTCGCGCTTGCGCTGCCGTGGACGGTCTCGACAGAAAAGGGCAGTGCACCGCGCTGGGCCACCTGGACTTGCAGCTCACCCGCCAGCAGGCGCACCTGGCGCAGATCGGGCCGAATCAGATGATCGATGGCGCTGCGGGCATTGAGGATCAGTACGCTGCCATCGGCCAGCGTGGTGCGCTGGCGCTGGCCGGTGGCGGTGTGCAGGTCGGCGCTCAGGCTGCCCAGTGGCGTGACGCGATCCAGCAATACCCCCGCACTCACCGCCAGGCCGGCCAGTGCGGCAATCTGCTTGAGGGTTTTGCGGCGCTTGCTCTTCTGTTGCAGTGTGTTGCGCAGGATGCCCGGCGCGGCACCGACCTGGCGCGGCACATCGAACTGCTGTACCGATTGCGCCAGGTTGGCATAGGCCATGGCATGACGCGGATCGGCTGCCTGCCAGTGTTCGAAGCGGGCACGTTCGGACGTGCTCAGATCGCCTTGCTCAAGCAGCAACATCCACTCGATGGCCTGTTCGACGATCTTTTCTTCGCTGCTCATGGGCGGGGACTACTTCAGCGGCGCAAAGCCGGCCGCCTTGTAGCAATGCAGCAGGCCCTTGGCCACGTAGCGGCGGGCCACGCTGGGAGTGATGCGCAATTGCTGGCCGATATCCTGATAGGTCAGGCCATCGAGCTTGTAGAGCAGGAAGGCCGCGCATTCCCGGGAAGACAATCCGGCCAGCGCCTGGTCCATCGCCCGCAGGGCCTGCAGGAGCTGCAACTGGTCCTCGGGCGAAATGGCGTGATCGTCGGCACAGCGATGGGCCAGCGCTTGCAGGCAGGCCTCTTCAAGATCGCGGCGACGCCACAGTTCGTAGACGATGCGGCGCGAAATCGTTGTCAGCAAGGCGCGGGGTTCACGTACCTCCTGGGCGGGCGGCGCGCTGAGCAACTGTGTAAAGGTTTCCGACGCCACGTCGTCCGCCGCAAAGACATCGCCCACGCTACGCCGCAGGCGCGTGCGCAACCAGCCATGATGCTCGATGAACAGGGCTTCGATCCTGCTCATCGCACCGAGTCGGTCGGAGATCATCTGGGAACTCATCTGGGGGGCTTTATGAAATGCAAGTCGTTGATCTTGGCAGGAGCACAACAAGCCGCGGTGGCGTGATCTCCAGGCCATCTGCGATGCAATACAGGATGGCTGGCGAATTATAAGAGAAATTGCCTGGAGTCAAAACAGGAGAGCAGCCTGACAGGGCGGGTTGGCAGGAATTCGCCCTTGGGTGCATTCTCTGGCAAGCTTGAATTTCTGATCTCTTTGGTATTATTGCTGCTTGACAATAAATAACAATTCAACGGGGAAGGATGCGCTGTGCTTAAGTGGATCAGCAAGGCTTTGGGCGGAACAACTGACAACGTACGGGCCGAGGTGCCGGAGAAATGGCTTGCAGAGCTTGAAGCGATGCTCGCCCCAATCGAGAAATTGCCGGAAGCTGCGCTGCGCAAAGGATTGACTCGCGACATGCTGTCTTATGTGCTGGAGGGGGAGCCGCTGGCGGTCTTGCATGAACTGGGCCAGAGCAAGGTGGTGGCCGAGCGGCTCAAGCTGATCGGCTATCACCATTCCGACGAAAAAGCGGTGCCGCGCCTTTTCTATTCACTTTTCGACAGCGTGCCGGCGGACGTTGCCCTACGCTGGGCAAAACTGATTGAAGCTTGCGTGGCGCCGCATGCTGGCGGATTCGTACTGAGGCTGCCAGCAGACGTGCATTGGCCGGAGGTATTGCTCGTGCACAGTGCTGGCAGCAGCCTGACCAACTGGTCGAGCCAGCGTCCGGTCAGCGATGCCCTGTCGGCGTCGACCGTTGAGAAACTGCTGATCGAGGCGGGGATGTCCCCGGCAGCGTTGCTGGTCGCGTCATTTTCGGATCCGTCTTCCGTGGGATTCTGGACGAATCAGCGGCAACTACTGGTCAGTGACCTGAAAGGCTATGCCGGCTGGCTCGACCGCGAAGTCGACGCCATCCGGCCTTTGCTGAACGGCCCCGTTGCGCAGCGCCTGCACATTGTGTCCATGCTGGAAAAAGCCGAGCTATCGACCCTCCAGAGCCTGCTGCCCGAGCTGGTGGAGATGGTGGTGTCAGGCAGCAAGCAGGTCAGGTCGGCAACGGAAGTGCTGGTGCGCCGCGCCGGCAAGCCGGCATTCGCACCCTTGCTCGACATGGCCCGCGGCGGCAAGCCGGACCAGCGCCTGTACGCGCTGCGCCTGACGCACTCGATCGCGCGCGTGGAGCAGGATGCCGCCGCCCTGCAACTCGCACGGGATGCTGCGATGGCGGACAAAGCCGCATCGGTCAACGCCTTGCTCAGGGAGTGGGACGATGAGCAGGCACTCGGCGGCACCGCGGGCACGCAGCGCTTCGACTACGCGCTGCCTGTCATCACCTGGGCCGTGACGCTGACACCAGCGCTGTCCACCGCATTGGAAACCTTCTGGAAGACAGTCAGCGAATCGATTGTCAAAGCCAACAAACAGGCGGCCGAGCATCACGAGCGCATGCGGGCGTCGGGCCACAGCTTCCCGTTGCACCAGGCCAGGCCCTTCAGCCAAGATGACATGCGCCAGCTGCGGGCCTACCTGGAGTCGGACATCTCCGCGCCCCCCAAGCGCGACAACAACCGCATGTCCGCCATTCATCATGTCAGATCGACCTTGCAAACACTGGCGACAATAGACTGCATGACACCGGTCGCGTTATTGAAAATGCTGCTGTTCTTCGACCTGGCCGTCGACGCCGACCGTGGACTGCTGTCGCCTGCGTCGGCAGCTTTCAACGCGATGCACCGTGCTGGCGGGCGGCCCAGCCTGCTGGAGTTGTCGCTGATGCTGGAACAAGCCGGACATCCGGCAATCACCCCGCTCTACAGCTACTGTCACGTCTGGGGCGACCCGCTTGGCAGCGACTGGGATCGTGAGGCCGTATGGCCGTTCTTTGCGCACCAGCTGGATTCAGTGGTTCAACTGCTCACGGGAACGGGCTCGCCCACCGACTACTGGTTCAACCGTGACGGCCTGTTCCGCGGCATTGCCACGCTGCCTTCGCCGCCGGTCCAGGTCGTCAGTGCCTTGTTCGGGCTGGCGCTCGGTGCAGGCAAGACCGAACGGCCGGCTGCGCAGCGGGCGCTGGAGAATCATCCCGGCAAGGAAGCACGTATTGTGTCAGCGCTGGCCGATGGCAAGGCCGAGACGCGTGCCGTGGCCGCGCAATGGCTGGGCCGCCTGGCGCATGCACCCGCCGTGGAGGCACTGGAGCAGGCGTTGAAGAAGGAAAAGAACGACCTGGCCAAGGGGGCCATGCTGGATGCATTGGAGGCACTGGGTCAGCCGGTCGACAAGTATCTGGACCGCGTCGCGCTGCAGGCCGAGGCGACCAGGAGCCTGAGCAAGGGCGTGCCGAAGGAAATCGAATGGTTCCCGTGGGCCGCCTTGCCCGCGGTGCGCTGGGCCAACACGGGCGAGGCTGTCGACACCGAGCTGTTGCGCTGGCTGATGGTGCAGGCGGTCAAGCAGAAGCAGTCTGAACCCAACACCATGCTGCGCAAGGTCTGCGCGATGTTTGACCCGCGCGACCGCGAAACGCTGGGCCAGTTCATCCTGGAGGCGTGGCTGCACGAGGATGTGCGCCCGATCGCGCCGGAAGACGCCATGAGGCTGGCGCAAAGCGCAGCGCAGTCCATGCATCAGTATATGGCCAGCTACCCGCAGCACTTCCAGAATAACCCCGGACTGGGCCAGACAGTAGAACAGCTCACGGCAAGCTATCTGCCTAAATACCTGCGCCAACCGGCAGGCTCGGCCAGCGGCAGCAAGGGCTTGCTGGCCATTGCCGCCGTCTGCGCCCGTGGAATGGCCGCTGCGCCGGTCGCGCGCTACCTGAAGGAGTGGTACGGTTCGCGCGCCGCACAGGGCAAGGCACTGATCGCCATGCTGGCCTGGATCGAGCATCCTGGTGCGACGCAGCTGATGCTATCCATCGGCAGCCGTTTCCGCACCAAGAGTTTCCAGGAAGAAGCGACCCGGCAGGCGACTGCGCTGGCCGAGCGCAAGGGCTGGACGCTGGCCGAACTGGCCGACCGCACGATTCCCACCGCCGGTTTCGATGACAACGGTGAACTGGAACTGAGTTACGGCATGCGCAGTTTCACCGCGCACCTGCATGCGGACTTCAAGATCGACCTGAGCAACCAGGACGGCAAGAAGATCGCCGCGTTACCGGAGCCACGCCAGGACGATGACGCTGATCTCGCCAAGGACGCGAAGAAGGCGTTCAGCGCAGCCAAGAAGGAGATCAAGGGCATCGTCACCCAGCAGGGCGAGCGCCTCTACGAAGCGCTGTGTACCGAGCGCGAGTGGTCGTTCGAAGACTGGAGCCTGTACATGAACCGCCACCCGGTGGTGCGCCACCTGGTACAGCGGCTGGTGTGGGTCGAGGTCGGGGATGAGGGTGTGTTGCGCAGCTTCCGCCCGCTGGGCGATGGGACCCTGACCGATTTCGATGACGAAGAACTGAATATTGAGGCCAGCGCCCGCATCCGCATTGCCCACGATTCGCTGCTGGACGCCGAGCACATCGCGCGCTGGCAGCAACACCTCGCCGACTACGAGATCGCGCCGCTGTTCCAGCAGATGGGCAAGGGCATCTATACCCCGACGACTGAGGTCAGCAACAGCAATGGCATCAAGGATTTTGAAGGCCATCTGGTCGAGGCGTTTGCGCTGCGCGGCCGTTCGCTCAAGCTGGGCTATACGCGCGGGCCGACCGAGGACGCCGGCTGGTTCTACAGCTACGAGAAGCGCTTCCCGACCTTGGGTCTGCAGGCAGTGATCCAGTTCACCGGCAATCCGCTGCCGGAACAAAGCCGTACCGTGGCGCTGCTGAACCTGTCGTTTGCGTCCACGGCGGCCACCTCGACGTGGCAGCGCGCCAGCCTGCCCTTGAACAAGGTGCCCAGGATCTTGCTGTCGGAGTGCTACAACGACCTGCGGCTGATTGCGTCGGAGGGGACTGGTTTCGACCCGGAATGGCAAAAGAAGAGCGAGTACTGACATGAGCTTATCGAATGATGCAATCCTGCGCGCGCCCGCCGAGCAGGTGTACGCGGCAGAACTGGCGCGCTTGGCCGAGCGGGATGCCGGTCCGCGGCCCAGCGGTTGGAAACTGTCTCCGCGCGCGGTGCGTGGCTTCATCCTGGGCGACGACAAGCTTGGCATCAAGCGCAAGTTCTACGGTGACGATGCGCTGGTCGATCGCTGCATCGTCACCCTGATGAGCGACCGCGGCTTGTTGCTGGTGGGCGAGCCGGGGACGGCGAAATCGATGTTGTCCGAGTTGCTGTCGGCCGCTGTCTCGGGCGACTCTGCCTGCGTCATCCAGGGCACGGCCGGTACCACCGAAGACCAGATCAAGTACTCCTGGAACTACGCCCTGTTGCTGGCCGAAGGGCCGACGCCGCGCGCGCTGGTACGCGGCCCGGTCTACCAGGCCATGCAAAGTGGCAGCCTGTGCCGCTTCGAAGAAGTCACCCGCGTGCAGCCGGAGATCCAGGACAGCCTCATCAGCCTGTTGTCCGACAAGGTGCTGCACGTGCCCGAGCTGGATGGCGAGGCCGGCCTGGTGTTTGCCGCGCGTGGCTTCAATGTGCTGGCCACGGCCAACATCCGCGACCGTGGCGTGCACGAGATGTCCAGCGCGCTCAAACGTCGTTTCAACTTCGAGACCGTGCGCCCGATCAGCGACCGCAAGCTGGAAACCCAGCTGGTGCGAGAGCGCACCGAGGCGCTGCTCAAGCATGCCCAGGTGGAAGTCGAGATGCTGCCGGACGTGGTGGAACTGCTGGTCACTGCATTCCACGATCTGCGCGCCGGCGTCACCGGGGAAGGCGTGGTCGTGGAGAAGCCCACGGCCGTGATGTCTTCTGCCGAGGCGGTGTCGGTCGGCTTTGCGGCGTGTCTGGACGCACATTATTTCGGCGACGGCGTGGTCGGCGGGGAGCATATCGCCCGCCAGTTGATCGGCACCGTGCTCAAGGACAATCCCGAGGATGGCAAGAAGCTGCGGCATTACTTCGATGTTGTGGTCAAGCCGCGCGCCCAGCGCCAGCCGCAATGGCAGCGCGTGTTCGACGCGCGGCGCGAACTCGAACGCTGATCGGCAACCTTGATGCTGCCGATTTCCGACCACGTGCGCGCACTGGGAGAGCAGCTCATCACGGATGAGCTGGTGATATTGCCTGTGCGGCACCATAGCCCGGTCTGCGCCTGGCAACTGCAACGCCTGTTTGAGCAGACCAGGCCGTCGGTGGTGCTGATCGAAGGACCGCGCTCGTTCACCGCGCTGGTGCCCATGCTGGTTGATCCCCAGGCGCGTATGCCGCTGGCCATCTTTACCTATGCAGTGCGCCGCATGGAAGGAAACGACACCCCGCCGCGGCGCGCCTCCTACTATCCTTTTTGCGACCATTCTCCCGAGCTGGTGGCGCTGCGGGCGGCGACGGGGAAGGGCGTCCCGGTGCGTTTCATTGATCTGGATTTTGCCGAGCAGATGCTGCTTGTCCCTGACGGCAAGGCTGACGAAACGCAATCCGAATCGCTGCTGGAAGAGCGCCATTACCGGCGCAGCCATTACTTGACGGCACTGGCCGAACGGCTCGGATGCCGCGACCACGAAGAACTGTGGGAACACCTTTTCGAGGTGCCGGGCACGGTACACACGTTGCAGGAACATGTCACCGCCATGGCCGCGTACTGCCACCTGGCGCGCAGCGAATATGGCGATGACGAGTTGCAGGCCGACGGCACCCTGGCGCGCGAGGCGGAGATGGCCTGGCACATCCGCGAGGCCCTTGCAACGAGAGCGCCGGGCGCCGGCCCGGTACTGGCGGTGATGGGCGGGTTCCATGCGGTCGTCATGCCGGATCTGCTGCAGCAAGGAAAGGGCGGCCCGGCGCGGCCAGCGATTTCGCGCAAGGACATCACGGATGAGGCATCCGCACTGATCCGTTACAGCTTTGACCGCCTTGACCGTCTGAACGGCTATTCGGCCGGTATGACCTCGCCCGCCTGGCAGCAGTTGCTGTGGGAACGTATGAGCAAAGCCAGCCAGCTGGCTTCTCGCCCGTTGATGAAAGTGCGCCATGACGCCGCACTGACCGTGTTGTTCGACATCGCCGAGGTATTGCGCCAGCGGCATGGCATGGCCTTGCCGACGCCCGCGCTGGCGGCTGCTTACGAGCAGGTGTTGCGGCTGGCCCAGTTGCGCGGCCGGGCAGCGCCCGTGCGCGAGGACGTGCTGGATGCGGTCACAAGCTGTTTCGTCAAAGGCGAGGCGGATGCGGAGGGTGCGCTCGTGTTCGCCGCCGCACGGCGTGTGTTGAGCGGCGATGCCATGGGCAAGGTACCGGCCAATGCCGGCTCGCCACCACTGGTACAAGATTTTCACTACCGCGCACGTCGCCAGCGCCTGAAGATCGACGATTCGACGCCGCGCCGCCTGGTACTCGACATCTATCGTCGCCCTGAACACCGGATGACCAGCCGGCTGCTGCACGGCCTGGCGTTGCTCGGCGTACCGCTGGCCGTGCGCACGGGCGGGCCGGATTTCGTCAATGGCAGCGGGCTTGACCGCTTGCAGGAGCATTGGCAATACGGCTATTCAGCCGCGACTGAAGCCGCTCTGGTGGAGACCTCCGTCTACGGTGTGACCGTTGCGCTGGCAGTATCGAACCGCTTCATGACAAGGGTGGAGCAGCTGGAAACGGATAGCAGCGAACACAGTGCAGGCGCCGGCGCCACATTGCTGACCCAGGCCTGCGTGCTGGGCATGCACGACCATGTGCCGCGGGTGGTCGCCATGTTGCGGCGACAGATCGGTGGCGATCCGGCGTTCGAGTCCGTGGTGGCAGCGGCGGGCAGCATCAGCCTGTTGTCTGAATCCCGCGAGCCGCTGGAGGCGCGCGATGTGGAGGGCTTGCCCGCCTTGCTGCATGCCGCCTATGAACGCGCCATCTACCTGGGCCGTGAACTTGCCGTGCCGGACGACAAGGCCGTCGACAGCATGCAAGCGCTGGCCAGGCTGCGGGAGCTTCTGGCCAGCCGCGCGGGCGTCGCGCTGGACGCCAGCCTGTACTGGTCGATGCTGGCGGCGCTGTATGCCGGGCATGATGTACCGCTCATTCGCGGCGCCGCAGCCGGTCTGTTGTTTGCCGCTGGCCGGCTCACCGACACCGACCTGGACATGGCCTTGCAAGGGCACTTGAGCGGCATGGCGTTGCCGCGTGATACAGTGGGCTTCCTGCGCGGCTTGCTCCACACGGCGCGTGAAGTGGCGTGGCAGCAAGAGGGCGTCTTGCAGGTACTGGACCGTCTGCTCGGTGGGTGGGACGAACCGGCGTTCATCGCCAGCCTGCCCGAACTGCGCTTGGCCTTCGCCGACCTGACCCCGAAAGAAACCGATCGGGTTGCCGAATCGGTGGCCCGGCTTCACGGCCAAGACCACCTCGGCCGGCTGGTACATCAGGACCTGTCCGAAGCCGGTGTGCAAGCCAATCTGGCCTTGTCACGGACCTTGGACGAGATTCTTGGGCAGGACGGCTTGCAGGGATGGATGGTGCAATGAAGGAACCCACAAAAAATCTCGACCGCTGGCGCCTGGTGCTGGGCAAGTATGCCGACCAGGGCCTGCAGCAGGGCGCTCTGTCCGGCCATGCCGCCCGGCTTGATGCGGCACTGGAGTTCCTGTACGGCCGGGAATATCTCGGGCGCGGACTGCGTGGCGACACCGGCCCCGGCTCGCTGGATGCTTCGCAGCCGACATTGGTGACCTGGCTGGGCGAGGTGCGTGAGCTGTTCCCCAACGACACTGTCGAAGTCATCGAAAAACACGCACTGGACCGTTACGGGCTGACCGAACTGATCACCGACCCCAAGACGCTGGAACGGTTGGAGCCTAACCAGCAGCTGTTGCGTACCTTGCTGACGTTGCGTGGCCACCTCAAGGGCGAGGTGTTGAACGTGGCGCGACGCATCATCCGGCAGGTGGTCGAAGAGCTTCGTGCCAAGCTCGAGCCAGAAGTGCGCATGGCCCTGGCCGGGCGGCTGAACCGGTTCCGTCACTCGCCCATGGCCATGGCGCAGAACTTCGATGTGATGGGGACCATTCGCCGCAATCTGAAGCACTACGATACCCAGCGCCAGCAGATCGTGATCGAACAATTGCGCTTTTTCGAGCGCAACAACCGGCGTCTGCCCTGGGACATCATCCTGTGCGTGGACCAGAGCGGCAGCATGGCCGACTCGGTGATCCACAGTGCCGTGATGGCGGGCATCCTGGCGGGGTTGCCGGCATTTCGCGTCAAGATCGTGGTGTTTGATACCAGCGTGGTCGACCTCTCTGGTCACGCCGACGACCCGGTCGAGATGCTCATGCGCGTGCAGCTCGGTGGCGGCACCCATATCGCCCAGGCCGTGCGTTACTGCGGCCAGCTGGTGGAAAACCCGCACCGCACCGTCTTTGTGCTGGTGAGTGACTTCTGTGAAGGTGCACCGCCCGGAGAACTGCTGCGCGAAGTGGCCAAGCTGGCCGAGGCACGCGTGAAAACCCTCGGTCTGGCCGCGCTGGATGGTCAGGCCCACCCGTCTTACGACAGGCAGATGGCCGAGCGCCTGGCGGCCTGTGGCATGGAAATCGCCGCCCTGACGCCGCAACGGTTGGCGCATTGGCTGGTCAAGGTGATTTCATGAGCGACCTGCTGACGCAGTTGCAGGTCCAGCTGCAACGCTTTGATGATGATGCGCTGGCGGCGCTGGCCAATCGCGGGCTGCTGCGGCGCGCCCAGAAAGACCTGGAAAAGCTGGCACCTGCCATCGCGGAAGACAGCGCCACCGGCCTGGTCGTCAGTGTCGGCGAACACCGGATCCGTTTCGATGCCCGCGGTCCCGCACAAGCGCAATGCAGTTGCCCGGCCAGCAGCATCTGCCAGCACATCCTGGCGGCGATGATCGCGCTGCAGCGGATGGCCCCGGCGGAACCGCCTGCTCCCGCGCCACAGGCAGCCGGGCCGCTGACGGAAGATGACCGGAAAGACGACCCGAAGGAGGCTAGGGAAGAGCCTGCGGTTGCGAACGAACCAGCCCCCGATGATGCGCTGGCGCCCTTGCATGAGGCTCTGCTGCAAATCGGTGCCGCCGAGATGACACGCCATGGCGGAACGCGTGGTTACCGATGGGCCGTACAGTTCGTGCATGACCTTGACCCGAACGCGGGTCCGGCCATCAGCGGCAGCAAATACATCGTGATCCGCTTCGCGCATCCGCGGGTGGAATTCCGCTACATGGGCGGCGCGCTGGACAACCTGATCGCCGACGTCAGCCTGTCGGCCATCGAGAAATACCAGGTTGCAGCCGTGCTCGCCTATCAACGCGCGCATGGCATCGAACTTCCGGCACCGGCCTCCACCTCCATGGCCAAGGCCGGCAACGCCGTCCTCAATCTGGGCAAGGATCACGCCCTGCCGGAAACCGCTGGCGAGCAGTTCGCGTCGCGAAAGCGGCTGCGTGAGAGCGTGCGGCAGCTGATCGAGGAATGTGTCGGGCTCGGCCTGTCGCATTTGTCGAACGGCATCCACGAGCGTTTTTCTACCCTGTCCGTATGGGCCCAAGGTGTGGAATATCATCGTCTGGCCTTGCTGATCCGGCGGCTGGCAGATCACGTCGAATTGCTGTTGGCACGCGCCGGTGGTGCTGACGAACATCGTCTGCTGGACGAGTTGGCCCTGGCCTATGGTCTTGCCAGCGCCCTCGACCGTGCGGCGGCACGCGGCCTTGAAGCGACCCATTTGCTGGGCCGCGCCCGCAGCCGGTATGCGCAGGGCGGCGCCGTCGAGCTGCTGGGACTGGGCGCTCGGCCGTGGCGATCTGCCTCGGGCTACGTCGGCCTGTCCACGCTTTTCTGGTCGTCTCAGGACGGTAGTTTTTTCTCATCCAGCGATGCGCGCCCTGAAACGCAACGGCGCTTCAATCCGCGCGAGCGCTATCGGACCGCCGGCCCATGGACGGGCATCGGTGCGCCCGCCCAGCTCACCGGCAGGCGTGTGTTGCTGACCGGCGCGCAGTTCAATGAGCAGGGGCGGATTTCAGCCGGGCAGGGCAGCAGTGCAACGTTGCTGCCACAAGAGGCGGCAGCCCGGTTCGCGGCTGCCTTGTCAGCCTGCGACGACTGGTCCAGCCTGGCTGCGTCGCGCGCGCTGATCCGGCGCAGCTTGTTATTAGAGCAGCAACCGATGAAGGATTGGATAGTCTTGCGTCCGGCGCGTTATGGCACGGCGAGATTCGAGGCAACGCGCCAGACACTGACCTGGCCAGTATTCGACCACCAGGACCGCCAGCTGGATATCGAACTGGTCTACAGCGACATGGCGGCACACGCCATTGCCCGCATCGAGCAGATGCGGCCGGAACAACTGACTGCCGGCACCATGCTGGTCGCGATGCTGCGTAACGACATGGGGCGCTTGAGCGCGGAGCCGCTCAGCCTGGTCCGTCCGCATGCGGTGACCGGCGAGGCCGCCGTTGATGCCTTGTATTTTGATGAGGCGCCTGAAGCGGCAGTTGCTGCCCGGGTGCGGGCCTTGCAGCAGCAAGTAGCGGCGTCAGGCGATCGGAAGGCCATTGCGCAGGGCATGCCGTCCATCGTGCCAAGGGCGTTACGCGAGGTTCGCGATTGGATCCAGCGGCAAGCAGAACGTGGGGTCAGCCCGGAAGGTGGTGGGGAGGTATTGGCGCGGATCACCGAACTCAATAGGCGAACCGGCGACGCCGGCATGAGCATGTTCGGCAAACTGGCGTCGGGGGCGAATGTCGCGATGAATTTGCTGCGGATGCATTACCTCTGCATGCAGTACGAGCACTTGCTGGGCGGTGGGCAGGGAGAAGGCGGTGATTGAGGGGATTCCCGGCCAGCGATGATGGCGGGAATATAAAGCTTCTCCAGATCAACTCACGGCGCAATGCGGGCCGTGATGAGCATTCTGTGCCAGGAAACGAAAAGCGCCGTGACAATGTCACGGCGCTTCTCTTTGTACATCGGCGTCGCTTGCCTGAATCGCTTACTTCCAGTCGTCGCTGGACGGCTTGCGCTTCTTGCTGCGCATGAGAAGCACGAGCAGCACCAGCAGGAGCAGCACCACGACTACGGCGCCGACCGCCATGCCGACCCGGGCCATCAGCACCAGGTGCGAGCGCGGGCCGCCCTGGCGGATTACCGCGACGTCTTCGGCGGTGACCTTCACCGCCGGGTTGCCGTAGTACTTCAGGATGTAGTTCGACAGAGCGGCCACGTCATCGTTGCTCAATGCATTGAGTGCATTGGGTTGGCTGCCGAACGGTGGCATGAAGACATGGCCGCCGCTCCTGGTGTCACGCTCCACGCCGTACAGGATGGTGGCGATCAGGTTGTTGGCGTTGACGCCGGCGGTCGCGGAGTTCTTGTACAGGCTGGGATAGTAGCCGTCCTTGCTGCCCTGGCCGTTATAGCCGTGGCAGGAAGCGCAGCTGCCCGAGAAGATCCGGGCGCCGCGCACTTCTTCAGGGGCGCCGGACGCCACTGGCAGCCCGCGGAACTCGGGTAGTGCGTTGCCGGCCTTGCCCTGCTCGAAGCGGCTGCGCTGCACCTCGGCATCCTTGCCGGCGATGGCCGGGCGATCCTTCAGATAGACAGTGATGGCGCGCAGGTCGTCATCCGTCAGCTGGCTAAAGCTGTGCGTGATCGCTTCAGCCATGCTGCCGGCGGCCTGGGCACGGCCTTCCACCCGGCCGGTCTTGAGGTATTGCACCAGCTCGTCGTTAGTCCAGCCGCCGATGCCGCTGGTCGGGTGGGGCGTGATGTTGGGGGCATACCAGGGGCCGACCTGGGCGCCGGAGTACTGCAGGTCCAGCTTCTCCTGCATCAGCAGGCCACGCGGGGTGTGACAGGTGCTGCAGTGCGCCGGTCCCTCGGTCAGGTAACGACCGCGCAGCCACTGCGCCGAATGGTCCGGTGCCGGTGGCAAGGGCTTGTCGTTGAGGAACAGAACGTTCCAGACCTTCATGGAGGCGCGGATGTTCATCGGGAAGGGCAGGCTGGTGTGCGCCGTGGCCCGCTCCACCGGCGCGACGCCCTTCATGAAGTAAGCGTACAGCGCATGCACATCCTCGTCGCTCAGTACCGAATACGCGGTGTAAGGCATGGCCGGATAGAGATTGGCGCCGTCGGCGCGAATGCCGCGACGTAACGCGTCCGAGAACTGCGCTTCGGTGTAGTTGCCGATGCCGAACTGCCTGGAGGGCGTGATGTTGGTCGCCACGATCTCGCCCACCGGCGAGGCGATGGGGTTGCCGCCGGCCATGGGCTTGCCGTGGGCCGCGGTGTGGCAGGCCATGCAGTCCGAGGCGACGGCCAGGTAGCGGCCGCGTTCGATGAGCGCCTGCTCCGGCGTTTGCGGGCTGGCAGCCTGGGGCGTGGGTGCTTCCGTCGTGGCGGCTTGCGGGCTGGGCTCCTGGGCCCAGGTCGGGGAGAGCGGTAACGCCAGCGCCGTCAGGAGGCCGGCGAAGACCAGTGTCGTTGCTTTGTTCATGTCAGGCCTTTCGCATCTGGCGCACGATGGCGTCGGCCGCCTTGAGGCCGAGGGCGGCCATGCTGATGGTGCTGTTGCCGCACGCGGTGCTGGCCATGGCGCCGCCACCGGGCAGGAACAGGTTGTCATGGTCGTAGGCGCGGCAGTCCGGATCCACCACCGAGTTGGCCGGATCGCTGCCCATGATGGTGCCGCCCATGATGTGCTTGCTCTGCGCGAATTTCGGGCTGATCTTGACGTCGATGGCACCCATGGCTTCGGCGATGCGATTGCCAATAGGGAGCGAATAGGTCTCGGCCGACTTGCGGGTGTAGTCCCCCACGTCATAGTGGATCGCCGGACGCGGCAGGCCCAGCCAGTCTTTCTTGGACGACAGGGTGAGACGGTTCTCGGGATCAGGCAGCACTTCGTGCGCCAGCACGATGTCGGCGGTACAGCCCGACATGCGGCGGATTTCCTCGTCCAGCGCACGGCCGACCAGGCCCTTCTTGAGCGCGCCGAAGGTGACGAAGCGGTTGCGGGCAAAATTGTTGAAGCGGAAATAGGCGCCAGCGTGTTCCGAGCGGAAATCCCCTTGCGAGGTTTCCATGATGCCGCTGTTGACCACCGGGCCCACGCCCGACCAGTAGGGCTCGGTCAGCGTGAGCGTCATGGTCAGCTGCGGGTGGTCCATCATGTTGCGGCCGACCTGGTCGGAGCTGTTGGCCAGGCCCTTGGGATTGCGGGTGTTGCTGGACATGAGCAGCAGCTTGGGCGTCTCGATGCCATTGCAGGCCAGCACGAAGATCTTGCCGCTGATGCGATGGCTTTGCTTGTTGGCGTCGAAGTAGTTGACGGCCTCGACCTGGTTCTGTGCGTTGGTGTCGACGCGGTAGACCACGGCGTCGGTGAGGATGGTCGCGCCCTTGGCCTCCAGGCGGCCCAGCGCGGTGGCGGCGTCATACTTGGCGCCCACTGGGCAGACCGGCACGCAGTTGTTGTTGGCGCAGCAGGCCGGGCGGTCGTCATACGGAACGCCACTGTTGCGGGCCTGTGCGGTCGGGATGTTGCGGTAGCCGAGTTCTTTCACCACCTCGGTGAAACGCTGTTCGCCGGGACTGAAAGGCAGGGCTTCCATCGGATAGGGCTGGGAGCGCAGCGGCGGCCATTGCAGTTCCGGGTCGGACGGGCCACAGATGCCCAGCTTGTGCTCCACGCGGGTGTAGTAGGGTTCGAGCACGTCGTAGCCGAAGGCCCAGTCGCGTCCCACGCCATAGCGCGAATGCAGGCGCATGTCGTCCGGCGTGAGGCGCCAGCACGTGCCGGCCCAGTGCCAGGTCGAGCCGCCGGCGTAGCGGATGAAGGTCTGGGCGTATTTGTCCGGGCCGCTCAGGTCCAGGTATTGGTCTTCCGGATTGTCGCTGGAGGGCATGGGATGCGGTGCCCAGGGACGTGGCGGATAGCACGAGGACGGATCGCCCTTCAGCGCCAGCGGCAGGTTGCGGAAGTTCTCGACGATCTCGGAGCGCGCCACGCGCGGGCCGGCTTCCAGCATCAGCACGGAAATGCCGGCATCCAGCAGCTGCTCAGCGATGAGGACGCCGACGACGCCCGTGCCGACGATGATGACGTCGGCATTGCTATTGCTGTTCATACGATAACTCTTGTTCGGTGAATGGCGTTCAGAAGCGGGCTTCAGAAGCGAACTTAAAAGCGGACTTAAAAGCGCGGCATATCCGCCAGCGATACCGTGACCTGGCTCCAGCGGTTCGGACCGCTGAGGCCGTAGGACGGGATGGTGACGACGTCGATCGTGGTCTGGTAGGTCAAGGCTTCTTCATAGGTGAATACCTTGGCGTCTTTCTTGGCCGAAGAGCAGCCCGTGTACCAGGCGAAGATGATCCAGTGGGCGAGTGCCTGCAGCGGACCTTCGGGGATGTCGCCGAAGAAGTCTTCCACCACCTTGGCTTGCTTCTGTTCGGCAATGGCGATGATGTCAGCCATCATCCTGGCCAGGTCCTGATGCTCTGCCGCGGCCACCTTGAGCATGCGCGCGCCGACGGCGGGATTGAGCACGTGGTTGACCAGCAGCCTGGACAGGCGCATGAACTGCACCTGCTGCGCCTGTAGTGTTGCATCTTCCTGGGGGATGGCCCATGAGGGCAGGCTGGAGACGGCGACGTAGCTTCCGAGAAGGGTGATCCCGGTCAGCATCAAACCGCGCCGCGACATCATGACTTTCTTGCTGATTTCATTCATTGGCTTGTCCTGCTTTTTACCTTGCTTGCCGATGGCTTGCTAAGTGTTTGGAGGCGAATGCTAACAGGGATTGGTGCGCACTGCACAGCGCGGCTGTCGCCACCATCCCGTGTTCTCTGGCCGACGGCCAAAACGAATGTTTCATGCCGACAAGAGCTTCATGCGCGCAAGCTTGCGGGAGCAGGGCAGTTGGCACGCTACAACAGGCTTCGGGTATAATCCGCGCCCTCTCTTGCCAAGCTGTGGTCAAATGGTCCAGCGAGGCGTTGATCCCTCCTTTCACGTTGCGTCGCGGTGCTGTGTCCCGTGGCGCTGCGCTGTCAAGATGCAACCGGAAAATGCTATGACGCAATATTCACGCCGCCAGGTATTGAAGATGGTCGGACTGGTGAGCGGCGCATGTGCCGCCGGCTCCTTCTGGGCGTGGCCGCGCCTGAATGCGGCGCCCCTGGCCACGCCTGGCGCCCTGAGCAACGACTTCCTCCAGGTGTCACGCTTGCTCACCCAGCGGGACAATCTCAACGCCGGTGTCGCCAGCGCGCTGTTGCTGGCCTTCGCCGACGCCGACAAGGGCTTCGGCGACAAGCTGGCGCAGCTGGCCAAGTTGCTGCAGGACCAGCCCGAATTGCTGCAGCAGGAGCGTCTGGCCTTTCCCGCTGAGCAGGTCGCCAGCGAGAAGCTGGCCAAGACCATCCTGGCGAGCTGGTGCAGCGGCGTGGTCGGGAAGGGCAATCAAGCCCGCTATGTCACGTATATCAATACGCTGCCCAACCAATGGGTGAGCCACAAGCTGGTGCCGCCCAGTTATTCCTATGGCCCGTGCGGCAGCTGGGCAAAGCAGGCCTGAAGCCTGAGCAACCCTGATCCTGATGAGTGATGCAATCCAATGAGTAATGTGAATTCTGCCGATGTCGTCGTGGTCGGCGCCGGTGTCAGCGGCGCCTTGCTGGCCACGCGCCTTGCCAAGGCAGGCAAGTCAGTGCTGCTGCTGGAGTCCGGCCCCAAGCTTGGCCGCGATGAGCTGGTGGAGCGTTTCCGCACCTCCGCGTTCAAGTCCGACTTCGTGTCGCCTTATCCGTTTTCGCCAATGGCGCCGCATCCGCGCTATACGCCGGAGCCTAACGGTTACCTGCACCAGGCGGGTCCGCACGCCTTCAACGCGCAGTACATCCGCATGTTCGGCGGTACCAGCTGGCACTGGGCGGCACAGTTGTGGCGCTTTGTTCCTGGCGATTTTCACCAGCACAGCCTGTATGGCGTGGGCAAGGACTGGCCGATCTCCTACGACGACCTGGAAGACTACTATTACCAGGCCGAGGTGATCGCCGGTGTGGGCGGTTCCCCGGACAACGGCTCGCCGCGCCGCAAGCCTTATCCCATGGAACGCGTGCCAGCCTCGTGGCTGCAGCAGCGTGTGACGGCCCGCCTGGCACCTGATTTCACCGTGCTCGACGACAGCACCGGCCGCAACAGCCGCAGCTATGACGGCCGTCCGGCCTGCTGTGGCAACAACAACTGCATGCCCCTGTGCCCCATCGATGCGCAGTATCACGGCGGCCTGGCCGCGCAACAGGCCGTGGACAGCGGCGTGCAGGTGATCACCGAAGCCGTGGTGTATCGGCTGGAGCATGACGCCCAGGGCAAGATCGTGGCGGTGCATTATTACGACTGGAACAAGACCAGCCACCGTGTCACCGGCCAAAGCTTCGTACTGGCCGCCAATGCCATCGAAACGCCCAAGCTGCTGCTCATGTCGGTGAGCGACAAGTTCCCGCAAGGCATTGCCAATGCGCGCGACAACGTGGGGCGCAACCTGTGCGACCACCCGGCCATCGGCGTGACCTTCGACGTCGACGAGGAAATCTGGCCAGGCCGTGGTCCGGTCAGCCCCTGTTCGATCGGCCAGTTCCGCGATGGCGATTTCCGTCGCGAGCATGCGCCGTTCCGCATCGATATCTCCAACGCCTCGCAGGTCGCGTCGGTCTCGCAGGAGTTGCTTGCCGAAGGCTATTTCGGCAAGCAACTGCAGGAGCAGATCCTGTTCCGCGCGGCACGCCGCCTGAGCATCAAGAATGCGCTGGAACAACTGCCCGATCCGAACAACCGCGTCACCCTCAGCGACCAGAAGGATGCACTCGGCTTGCCCACGCCCTCGCTTTACTGGAACGTGGACGACTACGTCATCAAGGGCACGGCAAAGACCAAAGAGGTCTATGACGCCATCGCCGCCAAGCTGGGTGGGACCAATATCAAGCACAGCAAGAGCGGTGCCTTCTCCAACCGCCAGCACATCACGGGTACGCTGTCCATGGGCCGGGACCCGGCCAACAGCGTCACCGACGAATGGGGCCGCGCGCACGACCATCCGAACCTGTTCATGGTCGGCACCGGCGTCATGCCCACGGTCGGCACCTGCAACGTCACGCTGACCGCGATGGCGCTGTCGCTGCGCACCGCCGACAAGATCCTGCAGGAGACACGCAATGCTTAAGACTTGCAAAGTGTTCCTGGCAGCGGGTCTGCTGTTGCTTGGCTGGGGTGCTGCCCGTGCGGCCGACCAGGCTGAGCTCATCAAGCGCGGCGCCTATCTGGCCATTGCCGGCGACTGCGCCGCCTGCCACTCGGTGCAAGGCCGGGCGCTGTTCGCCGGCGGCCATCCCATCGAGAGCCCGCTGGGCAGGATCTACAGCACCAACATCACACCGTCCAGGACCGCAGGCATAGGCCAATACACCCAGGAACAGTTCGCCGCAGCGCTGCGCCGGGGTGTGCGCGCCGATGGCAGCCAGCTGTATCCGGCCATGCCCTATACCGCCTATGCCAAGCTCAGCGACGACGATGTGGCTGCCTTGTATGCCTACTTCATGCATGGGGTGGACGCTGTCGACACGCCGGCGCAGCAAACCGCCTTGCCGTTCCCCTTCAACGTGCGCATGAGCATGATGGCGTGGAACTGGCTGTTCCTTGACAAGACCCCGTTCCAGCCCGACAGCACCAAATCGGTCGAATGGAACCGCGGTGCCTACCTGGTGCAGGGGCTGGCCCACTGCAGCACCTGCCACACGCCGCGCAATTTCCTGATGGCCGAACAAGCCGGCAAGCCGTTGCAGGGTTCGTCGCTGGGGACCTGGTTCGCGCCTGACATCACGGCCGCCACCCTGCAGGGCAAGCCCCATTGGACACAGCAGATGCTGGCCGACTACCTGGCGACCGGCCACGCCGGCAACGGCGCGACCGCCGGCGGTCCCATGCTCGAGGCGATCGAAAAGAGCTTCTCGCGCATGACACCCGAGGACGTCCGGGCCATGGCGAGCTACCTGCTGCCGGAAGACGCGGCGGCTGGCGCGGCGACCGGCAGTCCCGTGCCACAGGCGGCGGGACTGACCCCGGTGCAGGGCGACGATACCCCGCAGACCCTGGACGGCTTGAGCCTGGGTGCCAGGCTCTATCGCAACAACTGCGCGTCTTGTCACAATGTGTCGGGGCAGGGCTTGAACGGGCTGCCGCCGCTGCAGGAGCACCCGGTCCTCAAGAAGCCGAACGGCGACAATGTTGCCATGGCGGTGCTCGAAGGCGTGCTGCCTGAGAAGGGGCAGGGCATGATCGGATTCGCCCATACCCTGGACGACAAGCAGATCGCCGCCCTGACCAACTACGTGATGCAAGACCTGGGCAAGAGCACTGTCGGCATCACCGAGGCCCGCGTGCAAGCCTTGCGCGCAGGCGGCGAAGCATCGCCCCTGATGCTGATGTCGCGTATCGGCATGGGCATCGCGGGGGTGCTGGTCTTGCTGGTGGTGGTCTGGCTGGTGAGAAGGCGCAAGCGCTGATATCGATGAATGACGGGCCACTTCGGTGGCCCGTTTTTTTGTCGGTGTTCAGTCGAGCTGTTTTCTCAGGTTGATCAAGTGGACGTCAGCACAGTCTGTTGATGTCCATCTGGGCTTGGAGGCGGTGCTACCTGGCGAACCAGAATGGTAGTTGGTGTAGGTATGGTCAAGGCAGGTGCTGTGCGTGCTCTCACGTAAAATTTTAGACAATTAAAATTTGCTAAGCATTTGATTTTCGTGGGAAAAGAACACGATGACGAGAAATTTACGTTTAATTTCTTAACGCATTTGCAACACAATCGGATTGCTGCTCGCCGGATTCGTGCGATCTCGTAGCTTCTTCACATCCTCGCTTTTGACTTCTCCCCCTTTATTCCCCCAGGCTGTCCGGACAAAGCTCAGGACGTCCGCGATTTCCGCGTCGGAGAGCTGGTTTCGGAACGGCGGCATCCGATAACCATCGGCTACCCCATCTGCTACGACACGCGCAGAACCGTTCAACGTCACGTTGATAGACGAAGCATCTTCCTTGGCCATCGAGGATGCCGATCCGGCCAGAGGAGGAATCCACTGCCCTTGGCCCCGGCCATCAGCACCATGGCAGGCACTGCACTTGGCCATGAAGGTCTGCGCTCCGCGTATGCTCAAACGTCGCTCAGCGGTGAGGAAAGCGTTCGTGCTGGCATCGTATTGCCAAGGATCTCCATCTCGTTTTGGATCTCCCGGTAGTGATTTCAGATATCGCGCAATGGCACTGAGGTCCTCATTGCTCATGAATTGGGTCGAATTGTTGAAGGCATCAGCCATCGATCCGAAGACAACTGCGTGGTTATTGCGCCCGGTTTTGAGGAACTGGACGATCTCCGCTTCGCTCCAGCGTCCTATCCCGATATTGCGGTCACCGCGCAGGCTCGGCGCATACCAGCCGTCCAGCAACGCCCCCGAAAGATAAAGTGGATGACCGCCGTCCAGGCCCTTTTCATTCATGGCTACGCCGCGCGGCGTATGGCAACTGCCGCAATGTCCCGCACCTTCTACAAGGTAGGCCCCTCGGTTCCATAGGGCATCTCTCGATGGTTGCGGTTGATAGGGTTGCGAATCCGTGAACACCGTGTTCCAAAGTGCCAGCGGCCATCTCATGTTCAACGGCCATGGGATATCGCTTTCCTTGTTTTTCTGATTGACCGCGCTGACGTCGTGCATAAAGTAGGCATACAGTGCCTGGACGTCTTCATCGTTCAGCTTGGCGTAGGACGGATACGGCATCGCCGGATAGAGGCGACGGCCATCGTGTGCTACACCGTGTCGCAGTGCACGGTCAAAGTCCGCCAGGCTGTAACGGCCAATGCCGGTCTCTACATCTGGCGTGATATTGGTCGCGAAAATTACGCCCAAGGGAGTGGCCATTTCCAGGCCGCCGGAAAAGGGCTTACCCTTCGGCGTGCTGTGACAGGCCACACAGTCGCTCAGGCGCGCCAGATACTCACCCTTGCGAATCAGATCGCCTGATGTTCCACCTGCAGGAGATGGAACATCGAAGGGAGATGGCGGTGTGCGCTTGACGAACGTCGCAACGCCAACTGCCACCACCAGGCAGAGCAGAAAGATTGCGACGGCTTTCTTGGAGCGGGAAATCGTCATTGTTGTCGTCGTCCTATTTGTGGCGCAAGCCTGGTCAGGTCTCAAATTTGTAGCGAGACAATGGCATGCTGCGAATCCTCTGGCCTGTCAGGTGCGATACGGCGTTGGCTACCGCGGGCGGCACTGCTGGCAAGGGCGGCTCGCCGATTCCGCCCATCTTGGCACCACTTTCGATGATCTTGACGTGGACGCGCGCCATGGCGCCTGGCGGGAGAATCGGATACATGTCGTAGTTGCGTGCGATTGGTACGCCATCCTGGAAAACGACCTCCTCCAGCAGTACCTGCGACAAGCCGAGCGCCACCGCACTATTGACCTGCGCTTCAACGATGGCTGGATTGACGATGCTGCCCGGATCAATGGCCTCCCAGATATCGTGCACCCTGACGCGGCCATTCTCGATCGATACTTCGGCGATGGCCGCCGTTTCCGTACCAAATGCCTGGGCCATTGCCACTCCGCGTGCGCGGCGCGTGCCGTCCGGCGCAGTAAAAGGCCCGCGCTTCCAGCCACCAGAGAGTTCGCCAGCCGCACGCAGTAAATTGGTCAGACGCTCATTGCCACTCAACAGGCTCATGCGCAGTTCGTAGGGATCTTTTTTGCCCTTGTCCGCGATCTCGTCCAGAAAGGCTTCATAGAGGAAATCATTCATTGAGTTGCCGACCGAGCGCCAGAAGCCAAGTGCTGGTGGGCTCTTGACGAATCGTTGAGCAATTCGCCGGTTCGGTACTGTGTAGGCTTTGTTGGTCAGCCCTTCCAGCGCGGTCGAATCGAGCTTTGGCCCGCGCTTGTTGCCAACAGACTCTCGCGGGCCCTCCGTCGCGCTGATGGCCTCAAGGGCAATGGGCATCCCGGTCTCATCAAGTCCAGCGCGAAATTGAACCGCGGCCATGGGGCGCAGGGTATCCCGCAGGAACTCCTCCTCGCGACTCCAGATGACCTTGACCGGACGGTTCAATGTCTTGGCCAATTGAATCGCCTGCGGATAGGCAACGGCTGTCTCATACAGGAAGTGGCGTCCGAAGAAGCCGCCCAGCAATGAGGAGTGAATTGTGATTTTCTCAGGCGGCAAGCCGGTCTGCTGTGCAATGGCTCCCTGGAATATCTCCGGCGCCTGGTTCGGCATCCAGAGATCAAGCGAGTCATCGGCATTGAATCGGGCAAGCGCTGACGGCGGCTCCAGTTGAGCGTGGTGGACGTACTGACTGTGGTAGGTCGCGCTGATCACCGTCTTGGATTTTGCCAGCGCATCATCGACATTGCCTGCAACTTCGGCATCTTCGATCTTGGCTTGCGACTTGGCGAGTTCTTCCGAGAACGCTTCGGTAGAAAAGTCAGCCGGAATATAGCGTGGGCTACTCCCCGGCCCACCATCGTTCCAGTCGACCTGCAGCGCTTCAGCTGCGCGTTTGGCATTCCACCAGTGCTCGGACACGACAGCGACCGCTCCCGGCAGCTGATGAATGGAATGCACGCCTTTCATCCGCTTGACCTGGTCTTCGTTGCGGATGCCAGCAACCGTCAGCCCCAAGCGCGGTGCATGCTGGATTGCGGCCTGCAGCATGCCATCGACCTTCACATCGATGTTATAGATTGCGCGTCCGGTCGATTTGTCGAGGACATCAAGGCGCGCGACAGGCTTGCCTATCCATCGGAATTGGGCGGGGTCCTTCAGTTTGATGCTATCGAGTGCCGGTATGGGCAAATCCAGCGCATGAGGGGCCAACTGACCATAGGTCAATGAGCGTCCTGAGGGGGCGTGAACAACGCGCCCTGGCTCCGTTGACAGCGAATCGATCGCGACACCGAGTTGACTTGATGCGGCCTGCAGCAGCAGGCGGCGCGCCAGGGCGCCCAGGCGACGCATGGTGGGGTAACTCGTGCGCACGGATTGGCTTCCACCCGTGATACGCATGCCATTGGCCATCACCTTGTACTCTTGTCCCGCGGGAGCATTTTCGACAAGGAAGCTGGCCGGATCGGCATCCAGCTCCTCGCCGACGATCTGCGCCATGGCAGTGAAGATGCCTTGTCCTCCCTCGACAAAGGGACTTTGGAAGCGGATGGTATTGTCCGGTCGAATTTCCAGGAACGCCGGAACATTGGTGCCCGGCACAATGGGATTGGCAGCCTGGGCGCGCGACACACCCAGAGGCAGGCCGAAGCCGAGCACCAGGGCGCCCGCCGTAGTGCCTGCCGACTTCAGTAGAAAACGTCGTCTGGAAATGTTTGTCGGCTCTCCGGTCGGAAAGCTATCGAGGCCATCGAGACTGGTCATGGTTTGGCTCACGATTCATCCCCCTCGGCCTTGTTTTTCTGCGTCTTTTTCCATTGGACTGCGGCTAACGCACCTGCGCCGACAACTGCGACGGCGGCGACTGCTACGGCAGTCTTGTTCAGGGGATGCTCGGCAGTCCCAGTGCTCGCCGGAACCGGAACCGGAACCGATGCCGCCGCATCGGTATTGCCAGACAAATCGTGGACTGCCGCCTTGATCATGTTGTAGGTCCCACAACGGCACAGGTTGACCATTGCGCCAACAATCTGCTCGCTGCTCGGACGCTGAACTTGCTTGAGTAGCGCAGTAGCTGCGATCACCTGGCCAGATTGGCAGTAGCCGCATTGCGGCACCTGATGTCGGACCCAGGCATCAACGACGCGCTTTCCGACTTCATCTTCTTCGATTGCCTCGATCGTCGTGATCTTGCGGCCGGCCAACCCCTCGATCGGCGTGACGCATGATCTTACTACTGCACCGTCGACCATGACCGAGCAGGCGCCACACTGCGCAAGGCCACACCCGTATTTCGTACCTGTCAGACCGATCTCATCCCGGATGACCCACAAGAGGGGCGTATCGGCATCGGCTTGGACCTGATACGTCTTGTTGTTTATCTGGAGTTCCATTGTTCTTTGGCCTTGGTTGGTTGAAGTGCCTGTCTGATGAAGCCATGGCTTCGATTAAACGACCGCATACTGATCCGACATCTGGATAAGACAAACTCAGGAAGCGACGTCAGGCTGACTGGAGCAAGTTCTTTGCCTTGTCCACTTCCATTGACGAGGAAAGTAGTACGCCGTTTTTTACGGCCAGTACCTCCGCCATCACACTGACGGCAATCTCCGATGGTGTCTTGCTGCCAATGTAGATGCCGATTGGGCCACGAAGGCGCCGGAGAGAATCCTCTGAGGCAGAAAAATACGTCGCAAGTCGCTCCCTGCGGCCGGCGCTATTGCGACGGGAACCGATGGCACCTACATAGAACGCCTTGCTGTGGATTGCCTCCAGCAATGCAAGGTCATCGAGCTTCGGATCGTGGCTGAGCGCGATAACGCAGCTGCGCTGGTCGGGATTGAAATCGATGACGGCATCGTCAGGCATATCGGTGATGACCCTCACCCCGGGAACCTGCCACGCTTCTACGTACTCCCGCCTGGGGTCACACAGCGTTACATCAAAACCATTGAAGATGGCCATTGTCGCCAGATACTGGGCCAGAGAACCGGCGCCGATGAGCAACATCCGATAGCCGGGGCCCAGCGTCGTGACCAGTCGGACGTCATCAAAAATCAGTTCGGCGGGAACGGTAGCTCTTTGTAGTTGGACACTTCCGTCACTACGTGAAAGCGTGCGCGTGACCAGTTCACCCTGGTCGAGAGCAGCCAACAGCTTGGCCAGGATGGTGAGGTCGGGATTGAATTCCAGGAGCAGCTGCAGCGTGCCGCCACATGGCAACCCGAACCGGTGCGCCTCGTCGGCTGACACACCGTAGGTGACGGACTGGACTTGTCCGTCTTGCAGGGCGGAACGCCCATCAGTATGGCCATAGCGGGAGATCAAGTCATCTTCGATGCAGCCACCCGATACGGAGCCGGATAGACGGCCATCGTCGCGCAGGGCCAACATGGAGCCTACCGGGCGCGGGGAGGAGCCCCAGGTACGTACTACCGTCGCCAGTAACGCCGAATGTCCTGCAGCCAACCAGGCGTGCAAGTCTCTTAGCACGCAGACATCCACACTCTCCATATCAATCTCCAAGCGGGGCTGAGAAGTCAGTACAGGACATTGTCATGCAAATATCAGGAAACCAGGTCCGCAAGCTGCAGCTTGTTCAGCGCCGAAAACAAAGCTGATCCCTTATCCTACGCAAGAAGGGCCGATGCCGCACAACCCAGACCGCATAAGGCGATGATGCAAGCCATCGGAACGGGTGTTCCGTTGGCCAGAGCACCTACCAGCGCAGAACCTGCGATACCCGTGCCGTATTGGGTTGCACCGATGAGGGCGGACAGCGCACCAGCATGCATGGGCGAAACATTGAGAGCACCTGCAATGGCATTGGCGACAATAAACCCGGTCGTCGCGACATAGAGAAACAGAAGAAGAACCAGGCCAGCAAGACCACCTATCTTCCAATGCGCTGCAATCAGCAGCAGGATTCCTGATATCGCCGCAGAAATGCTGCCCCATCTCATCAAACGATCACTGCCGAAATGGACAACCAACCTGGAATTGAATTGGTTGGTCGCCATAATTCCGATAATACCTAACGCAAACAGCAGGCCATATGCCTGAGGTGAGACGTGGTAATAGGAGATGTAAGCAGACGGCGTGCCGGAGACATATGCATACATGCCGCCATAAAAGAAACCGCCACATCCGATGTAAGCCAGTAACCGCCGATCACGCAGCAATTGGGTGTAGGTACTGAACGCCTTGTCGACGGCTACCGGATTGCGCCGTTCTGGCGGCAGGGTCTCGGGAAGAAGCCAAAGCGACAGCAGGGTAGCAAAACCGACAATCACCAGGATCCAGAAGATGGTTCTCCATGAGCCGGTCTGGAGAATCATGCCACCGACACTAGGGCCAATCAAAGGGGCAATAGCCATGACCGTCATCAGAGAAGACATCGTCTTTGCCGCTTGCGAACCGCTATACAGATCACGCACCATGGCGCGTGCAAGCACGACGCTGGCGCATGCGCCGGCCGCCTGCAGGATGCGCCAGGCAATCAAGGTTTTTACATCGGGAGAAAGGGCACATCCAGCCGAACCGATGATGAACAATACCAGGCCGGCTGCGATCGGAAGACGTCTTCCATAACGGTCGCCCAGAGGACCCCATAGCAGTTGTCCCAAGCTGAACCCAATCAGGTAGCCTGAGATTGTCCATTCCATGGAGCCGTGTGCCGCGCCCAGCGCGATACCCATGGTGGGCATCGCGGGCAAATACAGGTCGGTCGAGATGGATGCGAACGCCATCAGTCCGCTCAAGATCAACATCGTCAACCACGCATGACGATGACGTGGAGCGACGATGCGATCTGTCTCGGCTGGCTCGTAAAGGGCGGACACGGGCTTCTCCATGACTAGCGTTTGTTCAGCGATTGACGCGTTGCTGGAGATGCGGCGGATAGCGATCACCCACGACCTGGATGGCGGCCAGCGCAGACTCAATGGCAGCCAGATCGCTGGCGCTCAAGGAGATATTCGCTGCACCGATGTTCTCTTCCAGGCGGTTGAGCTTGGTCGTGCCGGGAATTGGAGAAATCCAGGGCCGCTGAGCAAGCAACCAGGCCAGCGCAATCTGGGCACGTGTGACGCCATGGCCTTCGGCGAGGCTGCCTAGCAGTTCTACCAATGCAGCATTGGCTTTGCGATTGTCTTCGGCGAAACGCGGAACGACATTGCGGAAGTCGTTCTTGTCGAAGACAGTCTTGTCGTCGATGGCACCGGTGAGGAATCCTTTTCCCAGCGGGCTGAACGGGACAAAACCAATGCCCAGTTCCTCCAGCACTGGCAAGACGGTCTGCTCCGGTTCGCGCCACCACAGCGAGTATTCACTTTGCAGCGCAGCGACCGGTTGCACCGCATGCGCGCGACGCAAGGCCTGTTCGCCGGCTTCGGACATACCGAAGTGCTTGACCTTGCCTTGCGCGATGAGCTCCTTGACGGTACCGGCGACTTCTTCCATCGGTACCTGCGGATCGACTCGGTGCTGGTACAGCAGGTCGATATGATCGGTACCCAGCCGCTTGAGTGCCGCATCTGTCATGGCGCGGATGTTGGCCGGACTGCTGTCCAGGCCTTGCGCGACGTCACCGTTCTTGAAACCGAACTTGGTGGCGATGACGATCTTGTCGCGAAACGGCGCAACGGCCTCGCCCAGCAGCTCCTCGTTGACATACGGTCCGTAAGCTTCGGCGCTGTCGAAGAAAGTGACGCCCAGGTCGAATGCGCGACGGATCAGTCCGATAGCGGCCGTCTTTTCCATGGCGGGACCATAGGCATAGCTCAAGCCCATGCAGCCCAGGCCAATGGCCGATACTTCCAATCCGCTGGTGCCGAGTTTGCGTTGTTGCATGACTTACTCCTTTAGTCTGAGTGGTGTTGATTGCATACAGATGCATCTATGTGCCAAGCATCTTAGTCGTGACGACGTGCTTTGATTAGAGGTGGCAATCGGGATGTACTTATGAAATCGAATCATGAATCTTCATCTACCTGCCAGCCGCCTCCCAAGGCGCGCACCAATTGCACTGAGGCGCGCAATTGTCGTGTTTCCATCTGGAGTTCACTGCGACGAGACTGCAAATGGGCTGTCTGAGCGGTCACGACTTCCAGATAGCTCGCCGCCCCCTGGCGATAGCGCGTATCGGCGTGGTACAGGGCGTTTCCGGCAGCCAGCGCTGCCAGTTTTTCTGCTTGCGCGGCTTGTCCGTAGCGATCCAGCAAGGCCAACTGGTCTTCGACTTGGGCAAAGGCCGTCAGCACAATCGACCGATATTGCTGTCCGGCCTCATCCAACGCACCTTCGGCCTGCTCAACTTGTGCCTGGCGGCGTCCTCCATCGAACAGGCTCATGGCCAGGCCCGGACCGATGGCCCAAAACAGATTGGGCATCTCGGCAAAGCGCGCCAGGTCGCTGCTTTGCCAGCCTGCTTGCGTTCCCAGTACCAGGGAAGGGAAGAAAGCCGTCTTGGCCGCCCCCACGGTAGCGCCCGCCGCGACGACTCGCATCTGCGCCGCGACGATATCGGGGCGGCGTTGTAGCAGTGTCGAGGGAAGACCGGTCGGGATGGAGGGAATTCGCGGTGGCATCGCGCGTGGACGTGGTGTTACCGAAAATGACGATGCACTTTCGCCAATCATGACCGCCAGGGCATGCTCCAGTACCGCGCGCTGGGCTTGGCTCTGATTGAGCTGGGAGCGTGTTGCTTCAAGCTGGTTCTGCGCACGCGCCAAATCCAGGCCGGATGCAATTCCCTCATTGTGGCGCCTCTGAATCAGCGCCAAGGCATCGAGATAGGCTTCTTGCGTTTGACCGATGAGCCATATCTCGTCATCCACGCCGCGAAGGGCGAACAAGGTATCCGCCAGCTGTGCCTGCAGCGACAGCCTTGCCGCCGCAAGATCGGCCTTGGCAGCCCCCTGGCGCGCCAGTCCCGCGTCGACTTCCCGTGCAATGCGCCCCCAGAGGTCAACTTCGTAGGAAAAATTGAAACTCAAGCTGCCGTTGTTGTACTCATCCGGAGAGCCTGCGCCCCGTAGCGGGCGCAACGCCGATTGCCGGTTTCGTTGCACACTGACGCCCGCGTCCAGGCTTGGCATCTGGGCCGAACGCGTGAGGTCGGTAGCAGCCCTGGCTTGCCGATAACGCGCCAGGGCGCTCGCCAGGTCCGGGCTGTTGGCAAGCAGCCGTGACTCCAGCTGATCAAGCTCGTCATCACCATAAATGATCCACCAGTGATGCGAGGAGATCCGGACCGACGCGTTATCTGATGCCACGGCGGTGCCTTCCCGGAAGGCCGCAGCAGTCGGGATGGCGGGAAGGGAGGGGTTGTGCACCTGTGCACAACCGGCCAGGACGAGGCTTGCCAGTAGCAGCGCATGTGCGTTTGCACGGTTCATCGAGTCGTCCTTCCTGCACCGTCCTGCGCAGCAATACGTACGCGATCACCGTTGGCCAGGCCATCCGGCGGACTGTTGATGATGCGCTCGTCCTTGCCAATACCGGCAAGCTCGATGGCATTTCCCAGGTCTCGGACGATACTGACCTTCTTGAGCACGACCTTGTCCTTGGTATCCAAGGTCGCGATCTGCGCTCCATCACGGCCCAGGATCAAGGCAGCAGGCGGGATACTCAATGTTCCGCTGTCACGCTCGGCCGGCAGACGTAAAGTGGCATAGCCGCCCGGAAGCAACTTCCCGTCGGGGTTGTCGACACTCAATTGAACCAGCATCGTGCCCGAGACACTGGATATGGCGCCGGAACTGCTTCTCACCACCGCCTCGAAAGTCTTGCCCGGCTGTTCAGGAACAAGCAATTGCGCTTTTAAACCCGGGCTAAATTGCGCCGCCTGCCGTTGCGGGACATTGACGTAGACCCGTAGGCGATGGATATCCGAAACGACAAACAGCTCCGACCCGGAAGACCCGCCAACACTGATCAAGGCACCGACATCCGTGTTGCGGGTCGTCACCACGCCATCGAAGGGGGCCGTCAAGCGGGCATAGCGCTTGAGCGCGCCGATTCGCTCCACATTGGCCTGCATGGCATGTACTGCCGATTGCTTGGCGGCCAGGTCGCCGCTCTTTTCGTCGGCTTCCTGGCGAGAAACGGAGTCCGATTTAAGCAGCGCCTGCCAGCGTTGTGCCGTGCTCGCTGCCAATTCAACATTGCTGCGTGCCGTAGCCAGCTCTGCCTTGGCCTGCAGCAATTGCTGGTCGAGATCCGGTGTTTCAATTTCGGCCAGTAATTGGCCGGATTTCACCGTAGTTCCGATATCGGCCTTCCATTGCTTCAGATATCCGGGGACTCGTGCATAGATTGGTGCCCGCGACCACGGCTCGATACGCGCGGGGAGCTCGATGGACGCCCCGACGATATCAGCCGGGGTGACCAACGCCACCGTAGGAACAGTCTGGGAGGCGGCGGTTTCATTGAGTTGTTCGGCCTGGAGCCGCCGGCTGGCCAGGCCTGCCGCAACCACGACGGCTGCCACGCCTATCAGTCCGATCCCGAGGAACCGATGACTGCGCTTCATATTGGATTTAGCTTGCATGTTGTGGAACTCCGGAAACAGGTTGTGACGAGGTATCGGGATTGCGACGGACATAGTTCCGGTGCGCGAGACTGAACACCACTGGTACAAAAACGAGCGTGGCGATAGTGGCGAAGAGCAGCCCGCCAATCACGGCACGACCCAGGGGCGCGTTCTGTTCGCCGCCTTCACCTAGTCCTAGTGCCATTGGCAGCATGCCGATCATCATTGCCAATGCCGTCATGAGAACCGGGCGAAAGCGTACGAACCCGGCTTCCATTGCGGCCGCCGTGGCGTCGCCCAGTTCTTCGAGTCGTTCCCGGGCAAAGCTGATGACCAGTACGCTGTTGGCTGTTGCCACTCCCATGCACATGATGGCGCCGGTCAACGCCGGAACGGACAAGCTCGTGTTGGTGGCAAACAGCATCCAGACGATCCCAGCCAGTGCGGCTGGCAAGGCAGACACAATGACCGCAGGATCAAGCCAGGACTGGAAATTGATCACGATCAGCATGTAAATCAGCACGACTGCCCCAAGAAGCCCAAACATCAGGCCCGAAAATGCGCGCTCCATCGTCCGTACCTGGCCAAGCATCTGTACGCTCGATCCTTTGGGGACATCGGCTTGGGTATCGTCGATGAGCTTGCGGATATCAGCAGCAACTGCGCCCAAATCACGACCTTGCGTGGTGGCATGGATTTGCACCATGGTCTGCACGTCATACTGGCTGATCAGCGCACTGCCATTGCCGCGTTGGAGGCTTGCGATGCCGCCGACCGTCGTCAGGCCGCTTTGTACCGTCGAACCGATCGGCAAGTTGGAGAGGGCGGCCAAGGAGTCAAGCTGGTACTGCGGCGTCTGCATCACGATCGGATAACTCACGCCGTTAGCGGGATTGAGCCAGAAGGTCGGTGCCACCTGGCTGCTGCCAGCCAGATTGACCACCATATTGCTGGTGACATCGCGGGTTGTCATGCCCAGCAACTGGGCTTGGGTACGATCCAGGTTGACGTTGATGACCGGCGCCTTGTTGGACTGTTGAATGCGGGCATCTGCCACGCCAGGCAGGGCGCGGACACGCTTGAGCAACTGCTGGGCATAAGCATAGTTCGCGTCGATCGCATTGCCCCGCACTTGTATGTCGATCGGTGCCGGAGCGCCGAAGTTGAGAATCTGGCTGACGATATCCGCCGGCGGGAAGGAGAACGTGGTATCAGGGAACTCTCTGGGCAGCACCTCGCGCAACTGTCTTACATAGTCTCCAGTCGGCTTGTGCCCCTCGCGCAAAGCGATCTGGAAGTCGCCGTCCTGGGAGCCCATGACACCTGTGTTGTTGTAGGTCAGGTTGATGCTGCTGCCCGGCAGGCCAATATTGTCAACCATCGTGGAGATCTCCTGTGCCGGGATGACGCGCCGCACCGCCTGCTCGATACGACTGAAACGTGTTGCGGTTTCCTCGACGCGGGTACCTACCGGAACACGCACATGCATCAGGATTTGGCCGGAATCGACAGAGGGAAAGAAGTTGCTGCCGATGAAAGGCAATAACAGGAACGACAGTGCCACCACACACAGGAAGCCGACGATGAAGCGCGGGCGATTTTCCAGCGCCAGTGCCAAAATGCTTCGGTAGCCTAGCCGCAGATGCTCAAAGTGGATCTCGAACTGCTGTTGGAATCGAACCAGTGGGTTGCGGGATGGTGTCCTGCGCGGATCAGGCTCCGCGTGGGGGCGTAGCAGATAGTTGGCCATGGTCGGCACCAACGTACGGGAAAGAACAAAGGAACAGATCATCGCGAAAATGACCGCCTCCGCCATTGGCACGAAGAGGAAGCGTGATACGCCTTCCAGGAAGAACATCGGGATGAAGACAATGCAAATGCACAGCAGAGAAACGAACGCAGGCGTAACGATCTGGCGTGCCCCGTCCAGGATGGCGGTCTCGACGTCCTTGCCTTGCTCCAGATGCCAGTTGATATTCTCAATGGTCACGGTGGCGTCATCGACCAGAATCCCTACTGCGAGTGCTAGTCCGCCCAAGGTCATCAGGTTGAGCGTTTCCCCTGTGGCGGCCAGGGCAATAAGGGCGCCGAGGATGGACAGGGGGATGGAGACTGCGATGATGATGGTTGAGCGCCAACTTCCCAGAAACAGCAGGATCATGACGCTTGTCAGCGCCGCGGCAATAGCACCTTCAAAGGCCACCCCCTTGATCGCTGCGCGTACAAATACCGACTGGTCGTTGATCGGTACGACATTGAGCGCATCTGGCAGGCTGGCCTTGAGGCCCGCCACTTTTGCCCGAATACCGTCAACGATCGCCACAGTCGAAGCGGATCCGTTCTTGAGCACGGTCATCAACACCGAGCGACCTCCATCGACATGGACGATATTCGTCTGCGGCGCATTGCCGTCATGAACGTCTGCTACGTCCCGCAGGTAGATGGTGGTCCCGTTGACGACCTTGATCGGCAACTTGCCGAGATCGTCAATGGCAGAAGGCGCGCTGTTGACCTGGATGGTGTATTCGAGGCTATCGATCTTTTGAGTCCCTACCGGAATCAGCACGTTTTGCGCCGCCAGCGCGTTGGCGACGTCCTGGGACGACAAGCCGCGTGCCTGTAGGGCTGCCGGATTGACGTCAACCTGGACTTGCCGCTGTTTGCCACCATATGGCAGGGGAATCGCCGCCCCCGCCACGGTAGTCAAGGGCGTGCGGACCGTATTCATGCCCAGGTCGAATAGTTGCTGCTCAGAGAGTCCTTTTCCGGACAGTGCCAACTGCAGGATAGGAACCGTCGCGGCGTTGTAGTTGAGGATCAGCGGCGGCGTGATGCCAGCGGGCATCTGGCGCAACATGGTTTGCGACACGGCCGTCACCTGCGCATTGGCGACGGCAATATTGACGCCCGGCTGAAAAAAGATCTTGACGACGCTGATGCCGGGGTAGGTGTTGGCCTCGATATGTTCGATGTCGTTGACCGCGGTGGTCAGCACCCGTTGAAACAAAGTCGAAATCCGTCCCGACATTTGGTCAGTAGGCAGGCCGGTATATTGCCAGGCGACCGCAATGACTGGCATGCGAATCTCCGGAAAGATATCCGTTGGAGTTCGCATAGCGACGATCGGGCCCACAATGAGCAGCATCAACGCCATGACGACAAACGTATAGGGGCGCCGCAAGGCGACCCGTACAGCACCGATGAGCAAAGTAATCTCCAGTGAAGGTGAATAGGGCAGCCTCCGAGGGAAATCCGGACCGCTGCGGTTACTGATTTGGTATTGGCGAAGACGGGAGCTCAGTCCCGTTTAATTGATGTAGCGCGGGCAGGGGATGCCCGGCAAGAGCTTGCGCGGCATTTTTCTTCTGCATTGCACCAGGTGCATGTTAAGTGGTGTTACTCGCTTTGATTAGCCATTACAATGTGCATGATCTTATGAATGGAGATCATGAATGGCTCGGGAAAACTATAACGACTTGCTTGCTTTTCTCGCCATCGCACGAGAAGGGAGCTTTACGCGTGCGGCCGCGCAGTTGGGGGTCTCGCAATCCGCTTTGAGCCATACCATACGGGCGCTTGAAGCGAGACTCGGTGTGAGGTTGCTGACGCGTACCACACGCAGTGTCTCGGTGACCGAAGCGGGGGAACGCCTGATGGAGACTATTGGCCCCCGTTTTGAGGAAATCGAGGCCGAACTTGCCGCTCTTGGCCTGCTCAAGGACAAGCCCGCGGGAACCATCCGGCTGACTGCGGCCGAGCACGCCGCCAATACGGTGCTATGGCCAAGGCTGATTCAGCTTACCGCAGACTATCCCGAAATCAATGTGGAAATATGCGTAGACTACGGCCTTACCGATATCGTTGCTGGTCGCTACGACGCGGGAGTGCGCTTGGGCGACCAAGTCGAGAAAGACATGATCGCAGTACGCATCGGGCCAGATCTGAGAATGGCAGTCGTGGGCAGTGAAGAGTATTTCGCAGGAAGGTCGCGGCCGCAGTCACCAAGCGATCTGGCTCAACACAAATGCGTCAATCTGCGACTGCCAACACATGGTGGGCTCATGGCCTGGGAGTTTGAGCGCGATGGACATCTCGTCAAGGCGCGCGTCGAAGGGCAGTGGACGTTCAACAGCAGCAGCCCAATCCTGCGTGCAGCTCTTTCGGGGTTCGGACTGGCATATCTCCCCGAAGACATGGTGGCGCCACATGTGCAGTCTGGCGCGCTCAAGCGCGTCATGAGGAATTGGACCCCGACATTCCCGGGTTATCACCTTTACTACGCGAGTCGCCGCCATTCTTCGCCGGCTTTCAGTTTACTGGTGGAAGCATTGAGGTATCAGTTACCAGACAAAAGCTAAGAGGAGGGGATGCCTTGATTGATGAGCGTTTTTCATAAGTTTATGCGGCTTTAGGGCCTTAATTTGTACCATATGCTGTTTTAGCATAGCCACCGGCAATCGGTCAGTTGCTATCCGGTTGTCTCATCAGGCGCTGGCTCGTACCGACCGAAGCAACAACTTCGGGGCTTGCACATGGCGCGTGAAAATTTCAATGATCTGCTGGTTTTCCTTGTAGTAGCGCGTGAACGCAGCTTCACCCGTGCGGCAGGGCAACTTGGCATTTCGCAATCCGCGCTGAGTCACACGGTGCGTGCCCTCGAAGAACGGCTAGGCGTCCGTTTGCTGACGCGCACCACGCGCAGCGTATCTCCGACCGAGGTTGGTGAACGTTTGCTCAAGAGCATCGGGCCACGTTTTGACCAGATCGATAGCGAAATTACTGCCTTGGCAGATTATCGCGACAGGCCTGCCGGCAAGATACGACTCAACTCCAGCGAACATGCGGCACGCAGCATTCTTCGCCCCTGCCTTGAACGCCTGCTACCCGTTTATCCGGACATCAAGGCCGAAGTCGTGGTGGACTACAGCCTGGTTGATATTGTGGCGGAACGCTACGACGCCGGCATCCGTCTTGGCGACCAGCTTGCCAAGGACATGATCGCCACGCGTATAGGGCCCGATATCAGATTGACCATCGTCGGCTCCCCCGAATACCTCTCTCGCTGGGGTGTCCCACGCGAGCCCCAGGATCTGCTGCAACACAATTGCATCAACTTGCGCCTTCCTACCGCCGGGTGCTTCTATGCCTGGGAATTGAAGAAGGATGAACGCGCACTGCAGGTAAGGGTGGATGGACAACTCGCGTTCAATAGCATCTATCAGATACATGAAGCCGCCTTGGCCGGCCTCGGCCTGGCATTTCTGCCTGACGATCTTGCGTTGCCATATGTCCGATCGGGCCATCTCTGTTTTGTGATGGAAGACTGGGTGCAAACCTTCTCAGGATTTCATATCTATTATCCGAATCGGCGCCAATCTGGGGCGCTACGTCTGCTGATCGACGCCCTGAGGTATGACAAGGAGATCACGCCAATAACACTCCGCAAGACGGAAGTCTTCCAGGCTGCAGGGACAGGTCATGACATCGGGAGCTAGGCATGGATACATTTGAGTGGATTTTGGTGATGCTGCTCGTCGCGGCAATTCTGGCGGAAATCGCTCGCCGAATCAGTGCCCCTTATCCAACCTTATTGGCTCTGGGCGGGGTGGGCGTCGCCTTTTTACCTGGCAGTCCTCAATGGGTTCTCGATCCGCAACTAGCCCTTGCGCTCTTCGTGGCACCCGTTCTGCTGGACTCCGCATACGATACGTCACTACGCGACTTGCGTGCATACTGGCGTCCCATCGCGGGCTTGGTCTTCGCAGGTGTCGTGACCACCGTGATTGGCGTGGCGTTTGTCTGCAGATGGCTGGTCCCCGAGATGTCTTGGCCGGTTGCGATCGCGCTGGGCGCTATCGTAGCGCCACCTGACGCTGCCGCCGCCACCGCAATCATGCGTCAGGTGGGATTGCCACACCGCCTGCTTAGCATTCTTGAAGGCGAAAGCCTGTTGAATGACGCGAGTGCTCTCTTTATTTATCGCTTGGCAATGATGGCCGTCGCTACGGGAACGCTGGGCTTTCAGGATTATTTGCCGGTCTTTCTTCTGACGGTATTGGGCAGTGTCGCAGCAGGTATCGCTCTGGCGTTTTTGCTTGGACCGATCATGCGTATTCCCAAACATGTCCCGACTTCTCTGATCCTGCAGTTCTGCAGCACGTTCGGGATCTGGATCCTGGCCGAAAGGATCGGGCTTTCCGGAATTCTCACCATCGTTGCTTTTGCAATGACAATGGCCCGACGTGGCGGGCCTCAGATGCCGCCACAGATGCGCGTGCCGATCCTTGCCGTGTGGGAGGCCGTCGTCTTTCTTCTTAATGCACTTGCCTTTGTTCTCATCGGGATGCAACTCAAGCCAATTTGGACACGGTTGGGAAGCGACCCGGCCAGGCTCGACGCGATTGTCGTTGCCATTGTCGTCGTCGCCGTGGCTATTGGCACACGGTTCCTATGGGTGATGCTGTACAGCGCAATCGAAATTCGTCGAGTCAAGGGGAAGGGAGATGCGGCAGATAACAAGGGCGCGTGGCGCGCCGGAATTGTCGTGTCATGGTCCGGGATGCGCGGAATCGTTACTCTGGCAGCGGCTTTTTCTGTTCCGCACGTTCTCTCCGACGGCAGTGAATTTCCGCACCGGGACCTCATTCTTCTATGCGCATTTTCCGTTGTCTTTGGAACTCTGGTTCTGCAGGGGATGACGATGAGGCGCGTCATCCGACTGATGAAACTCCCCGAAGACAATATGGTGGCCAAAGAAGTCAGGGCGGGGCGGATATCCATCTATCAATCGCTGATCGAGGCAATCGGCGCGGACAACTCCCTGCATGGAAAGCTCCTGAGAAAGCAGTACCACGCAGCCCTTGAGTTCAACGAGGAGTCCACCTCCGTGAATGCAATGAGATTTCTTCCAGACAGCAGTCTCAGGAGAAACGGCATAGCCGCTGCCCGAGAGAAATTGATATCGATGAGAGAGCAGGGTCTGATCGGAGACCAGGCATATAGAACCTTGGTTCAGGAACTGGATTGGGCGGAGCTTTCTATCGGCGAGGCAGGGTGATCGTGTTCCTGGCTTTCGCCATTGATGCAGGGACTGTTCGGCGCTTTCAATGTGGATCGCCGGGGCGCCGGCTCGTTTGAATAAGCTTCTCGATACGCGCCAGGTCGCTCAAGGTATCAATATCCATCACGATACCGTCGTCCTCCATCGGCATGTCGCATACGAGACCTTGCGAACGGTACCACTCAACAACTGGCTTCGCGCCGGATTCACCGTTCAATTGCAGCAGCCGGCCCTGGCACTCTTTGCGAAAGCCCACCGGATGACCGGGTATGGCGTGGCGGCGCGGTACCACAACTGCATGCTCCAGTAGTTGTGCGGCGACATGCTGCAAGCTCTGGGGCTGTATCAGCGGCAAGTCGGCGGGCAGAATCAACCATCCATCAGCCGAGGCGGTAGCGCTGACTCCTGCTGCAACCGATGCCCCCATCCCACCTTCGACGCCGGTAACCAGATGCCACGTCAGGCCACTGGCGGCGACCGATTCCAGTACATGCTCGATGACAGCCTTTCCCGCCAGGGCGGCATGAAGCTTGTTTAGCTTGCCGCCCGACGCAGTAAAGCGATGACCCGCGCCGGAGGCTAGGACCAGTACCACCGGTTTTCCGACTGCCAGGGCAGGTGTCATCAGGAAGATCCCGTCAATTGGCGGACGATGCGATAGCGTCCAGATCATCCAGAACATGCTGAGGTTCGTTCTGAACAGGCATGTTGCTGCTATCTCGTACCGCATCAAGATGGCCTGGCACATCAGCGGCCAGCGCTGAGAATAGCGATCCTAGATCGGATTGTGCGGGGCCGTTCCCGGCTACCAGCTCAAAGGTCTTTCCTGCGGCGGCATCCATGGTAAGCGAAGCAAGCAATACCTGCGCAATTTGCTCACGGGAAACCACGCCATCACTCGGGTCGCCTGCGTGACGCTTGTCACCCTGGAGAAATTCGAGCTTGTGCTGATGCTCATCGTTGTAGTCGAACCAGCCAGGACGAACAATCGTGTAGGGAAGACCGCTCGCGCGAACCAGTCGTTCACCGCGACGCTTCCAGTCATGTGCTTCTGTAGCACGGTTATATTGCCCGGTACGGTTTGTCACACCAATCGACGTCATCAGTGCAATGCGAACGGGACGTCCTGCGAGCGCCAGCAAAGTGTTTCGTACCGCGCCGTAATCGACACTGCGTGCTCCCGTCTTTCCCGATCCGTCAGATCCGTGAGTAAAGACAATGGCATCGACGCCTGCAACTGCCGTCAACAAGGCACTGATGTTCGACACATCGCCTTGGGTCAACATGACCTGCGGTGGGAGTACTCGCTGAGCCTTGGAGGGAGTCCGCGACAGCGCCTTGACCACGAAGCCCGCCTTGAGCGCCTGCGATACGACGAGCCGACCAACACTGCCAGTTGCACCAATGACGAGAATGGTTTTGATGTCAGATGTCATCACCGTGGATTCCATCTCTAGTGTTGCGGCGCCAGCTCGCCGAACCAATACGACGAAGTGACGCCACCATCCATCAGGAAATCGCTACCGGTGATGAAGGCACCATCTGCCCCCATCAGCAATGCCGCAACAGAACCGACTTCGTCAGGCGTGCCGGCACGGCCAGCAGGGCTTAGCTCCAGCATGCGGCGATAACCTTCCGCGCGTGGCCCCCGCAGTTCATCGTTGGCCAGCGGCGTCATGATGATGCCGGGACTGATCGTGTTCACGCGCGCACCACGCTTTCCCCAACGGACTGCTTCGGCCATTACGCGCAGCGAATTGCCGCGTTTGGAAAGCTGATACGCATTCAGGGAATCTGTGACGACCTCGGGGGCAAGAAAAGGCAACGCCAACAATTCTTCGGTGGGGGTCGTCGCCAGCGCCTTGCTGTGCTCAATCGATAAAGGGCCAAGGCGATGGCCGGACTGCGAGGCAATGACGACGCAAGAACCGCCGCGGGCGATGACGTTGCCGAATTCTTCAAGAATGAGGGCGGTGCCATACAGATCTACCTTCAGGATGGCCTGTGGCGATGCCTGTGACGGGGAAACGCCTGCAGCATGGATGACTCCGAATACATTGCCCATCGAACTGGCTTGGCGGACAAGCGCCTGGATCGATGCTCTTGACGAGATGTCGACACTGGCCACTTCGGTTTCAAAGCCAGCATTGGAGAGCACTTCGGCCGCCATTTTCGCGTTCTCGATATGGATATCTGCCAACAGTACCTTTTTCCCGGCGCTCACCCGGCGGGCAATCGCCTGGCCGATAGACCCCGGACCAATGACCACGATGACGTCGTTCATGACTTCCTCCTCATTCAATTTGGGATGAGGGACATCCTAGCGCCTGAGGACACTGTTGATTAGTCACATGAAACTGCATGAACCTATGCGATCAGTTCATGAATCGTGCGAGTAGACAAACCTGAATGTTTATCTGCGTATTTTTCCAATTCCTCTTGACTGGAAAGCGGCCAATTCTTCCCGCGTGAAAATGAAATCGGGATTGTCGTGCAGGCGTTCAACGACGAGATCGATGAAGCTGCGCACCCGCGCCGGTTGACCAGTCCGACTTCCATAGTAGATGTACAGGTTGTAATGATCGGTCATGTGATCGATTAGCAAGGGCACTAAGCGGCCTGCCCGGATATGTTGGGCGGCCGTGGAACCCGCCAGTTGCGCCACAATCTCGCCGGCCAATGTGGCGCGCAGTTCGAAGGCTTCATCGTTCGTGCTAAACGAAGGACGGACATGATGATCCTGGATGCTATCTCCAACCTGGACGCGCCAGGGAGCCAACCGGCTATCGGTGGCGCGACGAAATGCACTACATCGATGTGAGTTGAGATCGGCCAGGCTGCGCGGCACACCATACCGCCGAATGTAGCTGGGGGCGGCACAGATGATGAGTTGCAAGGGCAATAGCACCCGGGCAATGACGCCTTCCTGCGGCGGGTTGCCCAATCGGAAAGCGACGTCGATGCGATCTTCTACCCAATTGCCGATCCGGTCGTCGAGCTGCATGTCGGGGACGACCTCAGGGTAAAGCCGGCAATATTCATCGAGAACCGGCCCCAGCAGCGATTGAACCACGGTACGGGGCGCCAGAATACGCAGCGGGCCGGCGATCTCTTCCTTGGTACTCCGCGCCGATTGCAGCGCTTGCTGCAGTGCGACCAAGGAGGGTTGCGTCGCCTCCAGAAACCTCTGTCCCTCCTCTGTTAGCGAGACGCTACGCGTGGTGCGGTGAAACAGTCGCACGCCCAGGTGTTGCTCCAGTTGGGCGAGGGCCTTGCTTGCAGCCTGCTGGGAAATCTCCTGTGATTCCGCGGCCTTGCTGATGCTGCCTAGTTCGGCCGTGCGTACAAATGTCGTGATGCACCGCAATTCGTTGATGGCCACATTCGCTCCACGATTTAATTCACAAGTAATGGATGTTAATTATTCAACGAATATCCATCTAGTTCAATGTTGATGAGCCGATTAAAGTGCCGGCATCGCATCATTTAACGTGGAAAAGAGGCAGAACCATGGACAATTTTTTGTTCTACAACCCGACCAAGGTGGATTTTGGTACCAACAAGGAACAGTTGATCGGCCAGCACCTGGCCGAGGCCGGCATCAAGAAAGTACTGCTGTGCTACGGCAGTGAGCGGATCAAGCATGACGGCTTGTTCGCCGTGGTCGTCAAGAGCCTGGACTCTCATCAGGTCCAGTTCGTCGAGTGCGGCGGAATTGTCAGCAATCCCGTCATCTCCAAGGTACGTCAGGCCATTGCCCTGGCGCGAGCCGAGAATGTCGATGCCATTCTCAGCGTCGGCGGTGGTTCCGTCCTTGACAGCGCCAAGGCCATTGCTGCCGGGGTTCCTTATCAGGGCGATGTGTGGGATCTGTTCATCGGCAAAGCACAGATCGATACAGCACTTCCTGTCTTCGACATCCTGACCTTGGCCGCAACAGGTAGCGAGATGAATAGCGGCGCTGTAGTGACCAATGAAGACACCAAAGAGAAATTTGCCATCGGTTCGGTCCAGCTGTTCCCCAGGGTATCGATCGTCAATCCGGCGCTGATGCAGACGGTATCACGCAACTACCTGGTCTATTCCGCTGCCGATATCATCGCGCACTGCATTGAGGGCTACTTCACGGCAAGCGTGCAGCCGCGCTTCCATTCGCGGATGGTAGAGGCGATCATCAATACCGTCATGGAGACCACCGAGGCATTGCTCAAGGATCCCACCGACTATCATGCCCGCAGCGAATTCGCCTGGGCTTCCACCCAGGCGCTCAATGGCCTGATCTACGCTGGAACCTCGGGATTCAGCTACCCGAACCACATGATCGAGCATGCGTTGTCTGCATTGTTCAACGTTCCGCATGGCGCTGGCCTCTCGGTCGTGATGCCCGCATGGATGAAGTGGTACCAGCAACACAATGCCGCGCAGTTCGAGCGTTTCGCCAAGCACATCTTCGGGAAGTCCACAGCGGAGGAGGGGATCGCAGCGCTGGAAAAGTGGTTTGACTCGATCGGTACGCCCACACGACTGTCGCAATTGGGCATCCACCAGTCGGACTTGCCAGCGGTTATCGAGAACGTCCTGGGCAATGCCCGCTATTTCGGTATCGCAGAAACGTATACGCCGGACGTGGTCCAGACCATTCTGCAGAGCGCCTTGTGATGCGCAACGCGCAAACCATGCCGCGACGATCATTTCTGGTACTCATCGTACTAGCGAGCTACGCGATGATCGTGATCGACAATTCGATCGTGATCACCGGTCTCCCATCAATCCGGGAAGGCCTCGGTTTCTCGGCAGCCGGCTTGTCGTGGGTACAGAATGCCTATGCACTGGCATTCGGCGGATTCATGTTGTTGGGTGCCAGGGCTGGAGATCTGCTTGGCCGCCGCAAGGTCTTCATGGCCGGACTCGGGCTATTCACGATATCGTCGCTGGCCATTGGATTGGCCATGTCGCCAGCCTGGCTCATTGCCAGTCGGGCGGTGCAAGGTATCGGTGCTGCAATTTTGGCACCGTCGACGCTAGCGCTGCTCTCCACCAGCTTCGCGGAAGGACCCGAGCGAAATCGCGTACTTGGCTGGTATGGCGCGGTTGGTGGCATTACCGCCAGCGTTGGCCTGGTCGCGGGAGGACTGCTTGCAGATCTTGTCTCATGGCGGGCCGGTTTCTATATCAATGTGCCATTGGGCCTGGCACTCATGTGGGCGGCACGTAGCTACATTGTCGAAACGCCGCGCCAAGAGGGGCGCTTTGACGTCGCTGGCGCACTCTTTTCGACCATAGGAGTGGTTGCGCTGGTGTATGGGCTTGTTCATGCGGCGGAAGAAAGCTGGCTGCATTGGCAAACTGCCGCACCATTGGCGATAGGTGTTGTCTGTCTCGGCCTGTTCATTCTTGTCGAGCGGCGAGCCAGCCAACCGATCTTGCCACTCCGCCTTTTTTCGAGCAAGAAGCGTAACGGTGCCAACACGGCCCGGGTATTGTTCATCGGTTCGGCAATGGGATTCTTCTTTTATTCCACGCAGTATCTTCAGGGAGTGCTGGGGCTGCGGCCCATGTTGGCCGGTGCCATCTTCTTTCCCTCTATGCTGGTGAATTTCATCGGTGCGCTGATGGCCCCTCGTCTGGTAAGACGATTTGGAAGCCATGCAGTCCTGATTGCCGCGCTAACGATCTCGATGATCGGGATGGCTTGGCTCGGACAACTCCGGGTAGGCAGCTCGCTTGTATGGGGTGTGATGTTGCCAATGATACTTGTGGGAGCGGGGATGGGATCGTCGCTGGCGTTACTGACGATTTCCGGCGTGGCTGGCGTACAGAGGGACGATGCCGGTTCTGCCTCAGGGCTGGTGGGCGTGGCGCACCAGCTTGGAGGGGCGCTAGGGCTGGCGACCTTGGTCGTCGTATTCGCTGCATCAACTCCCGTAGTCGCGGATACCGCCGTGGCAGCCTTGACACATCGAATCGGCATGGCGATCTCGGCGGCCGCAATACTGATATTGCTTGCACTTATCGCAGTTGTCACTCTGGTCGTTCGAGATGGCTCGCAGGCTACAAGTCGGCCATCCCATTGATCTGATTGGTCAACGAAACGTCTGGTCAACCAAGATCAGATTCACCGCAGGTAAGCCCTGGGCTTATCACTAATCTCCAATCCAGCAATTGAAAGGACGAGTCATGAAATACACGAAGCTGGGAAACACCGGCATGGATGTGTCGAAGATATGCCTGGGCATGATGAGCTTTGGCAAACCAGGTCCTGAACACGGTCTTTTCCCGTGGGCCAGGGATTTCGACGAGGCCAAGCCCATCTTCCGGAAAGCCATTGAGGCCGGGATCAACTACTTTGATACAGCGAACATCTATCAATTGGGTTCCAGCGAAGAGGTCACGGGACGACTCATCAAGGAGTTCTCGCTGGATCGGGACGAGATCGTCGTGGCGACCAAGGTACGTATGGAAATGCGCCCGGGAAAGCCGAATGGCGGCGGGCTCTCGCGTAAAGCGATCCTGGGAGAGATCGACAAGAGTCTCAAGCGCCTGGGGCTGGACCACGTGGACTTGTACACCATTCATCGCCTCGATCCGCTGACCTCGATGGAAGAAACGATGGAAGCCTTGCACGACGTAGTGAAGAGCGGAAAAGCCCGCTACATTGGTGCCTCGACCATGTATGCCTGGCAATTCGAGAGAATGCAGAACATTGCAGAGAAAAATGGTTGGACCAAGTTCGTGGCCATGCAAAACCACTACAACCTGATCTATCGCGAGGAAGAGCGGGAAATGATACCGCTTTGCCAGGACCGTGGAATTGGACTGACGCCATGGAGTCCCCTCGCTGGAGGACGATTGGCCCATCCCTGGGGAACGATCACACCTCGCGTGAAGGTTGACGAGGTATCGAAGTGGGTGTGGGATGGTACAAACGCAATGGACAAGATCGTGGTCGATAACGTCCAATCGATGGCTCAGGAACGAGGCATTTCAATGGGAAAACTTGCCCTGGCATGGATGCTCAGCAAGCCTTACATCACCGCGCCGATTGTCGGGACGACGTCCACCAATCATGTGGAAGAAGCGGTGGCTGCGCTGGATATTCAACTTACTCCAGAAGAAATACAACGACTTGAGCAGCCATACCTATCGCACCCAGTGTTAGGGATGATGTAAATGAGAAGCGGCCAGGCTACCTTTGTAGAACTGGCCGTAATTGACCGGGATAATTGCAATGCTTCAATCAAAGTCAGCGCAGAAGGAACTGACGCTGCTATATCAAAAAATGTATCGTGCGATGGTTGAGCGAGATACGACTGCGCTATCAAGCATACTTGCCGACAACTTCCATCTCGTTCATATGACCGGATATGATCAGCCCAAGGATGAGTGGCTGTCGCATATCGAGTCTGGGCGCATGCAGTATTCGACATCTGTGAAAGAGAGTGTTCGCATTGACGTCAAGGGTACGAAGGCCACTTTGATCGGACAAAATCGCGTCGAGGCCGATATTTGGGGCGTAAAGGGAGTCTGGCCGCTACGGCTTGAAATCGAATGTTCGTATCACAATGGGCGCTGGTTAATGCTATCGGCGCACGCCAGTACCTATTGAATGCAGCACCAAGGCAGGGGCAGACTCCTGTTTTCAGCTATCCTGCCTATTGCCCAAGAGGGGGCACGATCCCGATTATTCCTTTGCCGATTCCTTGAAACTCTGCAGAATGAAGCTGTTCACTTTTTCTGCCTTGGGATCAATGAGCGTATCCAGGCGCGTGTTCAGAACCCATACATCGTTTCCAGCGCGGGTGGCAGATGATGGAAAGGTACTCGCAGCTGGCATTGTCTCTGCAATTTGCGCGGTTTTCCAACCATCGTTCGACTGTAGCCGCACGGCACGCGGTTTCCCGACATTGATGGTCGCGATCAAATTCTGAGCATCCAGCAGCGTGATGCCATCCATGCCTTTCAATGTTTCACCAATGCGCAGCTTTGTTATGTTCTTGGGGTCGTCAAGTGCGATGCGGAACAATTCGCCACTGTTCCATGCGCCAACCAGAAGGTAGCCATCAGGATGAACAGCAATGCCATTGAGACCGAACATTTCGCCCGTCTCGAATAGCGGACTGCTGGCGAAGATGCTAAGTTTTCCGGCTTGATCTATGCGATAGACGACATGGGCATAGCTGTCGGTCACGTATGCGTTGCCATCTTTGTCGACGGCCACGTCGTTGGCTAAACGAGGACCTGGCCCGATACTGTGCATATCGTAATAGGCAAGTTTCTTGCCGGTTTTTGAATCAAACACCGCTACGGCTGCCAGTTTCCCTTGTGTCTCAGCGGAAGAGCTAGCGCCGGTTCCCAGATCGTCAATTGTCACCCACACTTTTTGGTGCGTATCGTCGATATTAATTCCGAAGGTGGAGGGGAGAGCGCCATCTTGTGCAAACGGTTTGTATTGACCGTTCATATCTACCGTCCCAATGCCTCCATGACGCACTGAACCAACAAAAAACCGGTTTTGTTGATTCGACCAGCTGACTGATTCTGGATAGATAGTGTCACCACTGAACTCAATTATTGTTGTTGGTGCAGCAAATGCAATATTTGATATCAGCGAAACGGCGGCTAACAAGATCAAGACGGGGCGCTTTGTAATTTTCAATTTTGATGACTCCATTTGAAGGTGACCGGGCAACACCATGTGATTGCACGCTCATCGCAGATGCCCTGCTCAAGACTTGGGCGCATCTGGCGATTGCTGATTTCGGGAAGATTTTATGTCACATATATGTGTACGATTAGTGGTCACAATCTGATTGAACATATGTCGCTTGTTCATGAATTGGGTACCAGTCTTCTCAGCTCCAATCTACTGTCGTCGAGGAAATCTGTAGGTAGATCTGAGGCATTGACCATTTTTTGGTCTAAGTTACGCCTTGATAAGCCAAAGCTGACCACATAGTATTCCTGCAGGCGTCCGCCTTGAGACGCCATGACAGGAGACAAGCCTTGGCACGCTGGCGAAATTGCGGCACCGAAGACCTCGACGTCTTGCAGACCATCTTCTGGTCGGCGGGCGCCTCGCGCAACGCGCTGGCGCAGCGGCTGGCCTATTCCAAGAGCAAGGCCAACGCCATGGTGGCGGCCTTGCTGGACGAGGGGCTGCTCGATGAAGTCGGGCTGCAGGAGTCCTCCGGAGGCCGCCGCGCCGAGACGCTGCGCCTGAGCGAGACGCTGGGTGTGGTGATCGGTGCCGATCTCGGGGCCACCAACATGCAGGTAGCCGTCATGCGGCCAGACATGAGCTTGCTGGCGCGTCACCGTGAACCTATCGACGTGCGCCAGGGGCCGGGCGTGGTCCTGGCACGGCTGCGCAGCCTGATGCGGGAGTTGATGACCCGCTGCGGCTTACCGGCGTCCAAGGTGATCGCCATCGGGGTGGGTGTACCCGGGCCGGTCGATTTCGCCAGCGGCCAGCTGGTCAATCCGCCGCTGATGCCCGGCTGGGACGGTTTTTCCATCCGCGACTACCTGCGTGAGGCTTTTTCCGCGCCGGTGTTCGTGGACAACGACGTCAACCTGATGGCGCTGGGCGAGATGTATCGCTTGCAGCGCAATCTGCCCAACTTCCTGGTGATCAAGGTCGGCACCGGCATCGGCTGTGGCATCGTGTGCCATGGACAGGTGTACCGCGGTGCCAATGGCTCGGCCGGCGACGTCGGCCATATCTGCGTGGACCAGACCGGGCCGCGCTGCCACTGCGGCAACCAGGGTTGCGTGGAGGCGATGGCAGCGGCGCCCGCGATGGCGCGCATGGCGATCGAGGCCGCGCAGCGTGGCGAAAGTGTGGTGCTGGGCGAGCGCCTGCAAGCCAACGGCACCCTGACGCCGGAGGACGTGGCACAGGCCAGCCGTACCGGTGATGTCGCGGCCAATGCCATCATCCAGCGTGCAGGCAATCTGGTGGGGCAGATGCTCGCCTCCGTCGTCAATTTCTTCAATCCCTCGCATGTGTTCATCGCCGGCCGGGTCACCGACATGGGTCCGCTGTTCCTGGCGTCGGTTCGGCAGAGCGTCTACCACCGCTCGCTGGCACTGTCGACACGCCATCTTGAGATCCAGTACGCGCCTTTGGCCGACGAGGCCGGTGTGGTGGGAGCGGGCGTACTGGCGATGCAGGAGAGCATGGCCAGTGCGGGCGGAGTGATGCCATGAGCCTCGCTATCGAATTTCGCAACGTGACCAAGGAATTCGGCCTGGTACGCGTGCTGCACGGTGTGAGCTTCGCGCTGAAACCGGGCCGCGTGTACGGCTTGCTGGGCGAGAATGGCGCGGGTAAGTCCACGCTGATGAAGATCCTGGCCGGCTATGAGAGCCCGAGCTCCGGCGAGCTGGTCATCGACGGCGCGGTGCGTGCATCGGGCGGTGGCTCACGTGCGGCCGAGGCCCAAGGCATCGTGCTGATCCACCAGGAATTCAATCTGGCCGACGATCTCACGATCGCACAAAACATCTTCCTCGGTCACGAAATCCGCAAGAGCCTGTTCCTCGACGACCGTGCCATGCGCGAACAGACCCGCGCGGCGCTAGCCAAGGTCGGCCTGCTGCTGGATCCCGACACCCGTGTGCGCAAGCTGATCGTGGCCGAGAAGCAGCTGGTGGAGATCGCCCGCGCGCTGGTCCGGAATGCGCGCCTGCTCATCATGGACGAGCCGACCGCCACATTGACACCTGGGGAGACCGAGCGCCTGTTCGCACTGATGGCCGAACTCCAGGCGGCAGGCGTGACCATCATCTATATCTCGCACAAGCTGGACGAGGTAGAGCGCACCACCGACGAGGTAATCGTGATGCGCGACGGCCTGCTGGTGGCGCGCGAAGCAACGGCGTCGCTCACCCGACGGCAGATGGCCAACCTGATGGTCGGGCGCGAGCTGGCCGACCTGTTCCCGGAAAAACGGCCTGCACCGGGCGGCGCACCGGCGATCCGGGTACGTGGCATGACGGTACCCGGCTGGGCCGAAGATATCGATTTCGAGGTGAGGCGCGGCGAGATCCTGGGATTCGCCGGTCTGGTTGGCGCCGGGCGCACTGAATTGTTCGAAGGCTTGCTGGGCCTGCGTCCGCGTGCGGGCGGCGTGCTGGAGCTGGCGGGCCGGCAGGTAGAGCTCAACAGCCCGCGCGACGCCGCGCGCCATGGTCTGACCTATCTCAGCGAAGACCGCAAGGGCAAGGGCTTGCACGTGCATTTCGGCCTGCGCCCCAATCTCACGCTGATGGCGCTGGAACGCTACGCCAGGCCCTGGCTGCAGCCCGCCGCGGAACAAAGCGCGCTACGCGATGCAGTGCAGGAGTTCGGCATACGCACCGGTTCGCTGGAGGTGCGTGCTTCCTCGCTATCGGGCGGTAACCAGCAAAAGCTGGCCCTGGCCAAGGTGCTGCATCCGGGGCCGTCGGTGGTAGTGCTCGACGAGCCCACGCGTGGCGTGGACGTGGGCGCCAAGCGCGAGATCTATCACCTGGTGCAGCGCCTGGCGGCGCAGGGCCTGGCGGTGATCGTGATTTCATCCGAACTGATGGAGCTGATCGGCCTGTGCCACCGCGTCGCGGTGATGCGCGCCGGCCGGCTGCAGACCACACTACAAGAGCCCCACCTGACCGAAGAGGAGTTGATTGCCCATGCCACAGGTACCCGCTGAACGCACTGCCGTTCCCGATTCTCATCATCGGCCCCGCGCAGCGACCGCATCCGCCTGGTGGGCGAGACTGCACGGATTTGGCCCCGTCATCGGCCTGGTGTTGCTGTGCATCGCTGGCACGCTGCTCAACAGCAATTTTGCTACCTATGACAACGTGATGAACGTGCTCACCCGCACGGCCTTCATCGGCATCATTGCGGTGGGCATGTGCTTCGTCATCATCTCGGGAGGCATTGACCTGTCGGTGGGTTCGATGGCGGCCTTGATCGCCGGCGCGGTGATCATGTTCATGAACACCATGGCGCCGCTGCTGGGTTCACCCATCGCTGCCGTGGTGGCGGGCATGGTGCTGGCGGTGGTGCTGGGGGCGGTCTTCGGCCTGGTACACGGCCTGCTGATCACCAAGGGGCGCATCGAGCCCTTCATCGTGACCCTCGGCACGCTGGGCATCTTCCGTGCCTTTCTGACCTATTTCTCCAATGGCGGCGCACTCACGCTGGACAACGATCTCTCCGACATCTATAGCCCGGTGTACTACGCCAACCTGCTGGGCGTGCCGGTGCCGGTGTGGGTGTTCCTGCTGGTGGCGGTGCTGGGTGGCGTGATCCTCAACCGAACGGCGTATGGGCGCTACGTACAGGCGATCGGATCCAACGAGCAGGTGGCGCAGTACGCCGCAGTGGACGTGCACAGGATCAAGATCCTCACCTACATGCTGTTGGGCGTCTGCGTGGGCATCGCCACGCTGCTCTATGTGCCGCGCCTGGGGTCTGCGTCGCCAACCACCGGTCTGCTATGGGAGCTGGAGGCGATCGCCGCAGTGATCGTGGGCGGCACGGTATTGAAGGGCGGAGCCGGCAGCATCACCGGCACGGTGGTGGGCGCCATCCTGCTCTCGGTCATCAGCAACATCCTCAACCTGACCAGCATCATCAGCGTGTACCTGAACGCGGCAGTGCAGGGCTTCGTGATCATCGCGGTGGCCTTCATGCAGCGTGGCAGGAGGTGAGGCCGGCCAGGTGTTCATTGAGCGGTTTCAGTTTGTCGGTGTGTTCCCCAATGGGTTGGTTTGCATGTCCTTTCTCAACAACAACAGGAGACAACGCATGAACAGCAAGCTTTCATTCACCCGCCGCCTGGCGCTCTCAGCCATGGGCGCCGCAGCTGCCCTGGTGGTGGCAGGCCCAGCCTTGGCGCAGGCCAACAAGGTGGTGGTCGGCGTGGCCATTCCCTCGGCCACGCACAGCTTCACGGCGGGCATCGTGTACTGGGCCAACCAGGCCAAGAAGGATCTGGAAAAGGCCCATCCCGGCCTGCAGGTCATCGTCAAGACCGCCGGAGGTGCGCCCGAGCAGGCCAACCAGTTGCAGGATCTGGTGACCGTCAACAAGATCACCACGCTCGTGATCTTCCCCTTCGAATCGGCGGCGCTGACCAAACCGGTAGCCCAGGTCAAGGCCAAGGGCATCTACGTGACAGTGGTGGACCGTGGCCTGACCGACACCAGCGCCCAGGACGCCTATGTCGCCGGCGATAACACCGCCTTCGGCAAGATCCCGGCCGAATACATCGCCAAGACGCTCAATGGCAAGGGCAACGTGGTGGCCCTGCGCGGCATCGCCACCACGCTGGACAACGAGCGCATGGATGCCTTCAACGCCGTGCTCAAGCAGCATCCCGACATCAAGCTGCTCGACGCCAAGTACGCCAACTGGAACCGCGACGACGCTTTCAAGGTGATGCAGGATTACCTGACACGCTTCCCGCATATCGATGCCGTGTGGGCGGCCGACGATGACATGGCAGTGGGCGTGCTCAAGGCCATCGAGCAAGCCAAGCGCAAGGACATCAAGCTGGTGTTTGGCGGCGCCGGTGCCAAGGGCATGATCAAGACCCTGATCGATGGCAGTAACCCGCTGATCCAGGCCAATGTCTCGTATAGCCCCAAGTTCATCTATGACTCGATCAAGCTCACCGCCGAGGCCCGCATCAAGGGTGAGACACTGCCACCCACTACCATCATTCCCTCGGTGCTGATCACCAGGGAGAACGCCAAGAGCTTCTACTTCCCGGACTCTCCGTTCTGATGGCCGGCCTTGTCCCGCCATGAAGTGGGGCAGGGTCTTTCCCCGATCACTATCGCGCCGCACCTGCGGCGCATCGCACGACCACACGCAAGAGGAGCCAGGCCCATGCCAAGACCCGTCACTCTCTTTACCGGCCAATGGGCCGACCTGCCGCTGGCCGAACTCGCGCCCCTGGCCCGCGAAATGGGCTACGACGGCCTGGAGCTGGCCTGCTGGGGCGACCACTTCAATGTGCAGCAGGCGCTGGCCTCCGAGCAGTACCTCAAGGACAAGCACGCGCTGCTGGCGCGGCACGGCCTGCAATGCTTCGCTATCGGCAACCATCTGGTGGGGCAGGCGGTGTGCGATCTCATCGACGAGCGCCACCGATCCATCCTGCCGCTGCATGTGTGGGGTGACGGCGATCCGGAAGGCGTGCGCCAGCGCGCGGCCCGGGAACTGGCCGATACCGGGCAGGCCGCCGCCCGCTTTGGCGTGAGGACGGTGACCGGTTTCACCGGCTCCTCGGTCTGGCATTCCCTCTACGCCTTTCCACCGACCACGCAGGCCTACTGGGACAAGGGATTTGCCGACTTCGCGCAGCGCTTCGGTCCCATCCTCGACACCTTCGAAGAGCACGATGTCAATTTCGCCTTGGAGGTGCATCCCACCGAAATAGCTTTCGACATCGCCTCGGCCGAACGTGCCATTGCCGCGGTCAAGGGGCACCGGCGCTTCGGTTTCAACTTCGATCCCAGTCACCTGGCCTACCAGGGCGTTGACTACGTGAAGTTCATCCGCGTCTTTGCCGACCGCGTCTACAACGCCCACATGAAAGACGTCTGGTGGGGCAAGGGTGATGGCACGGTCGGCGTGTTCGGCGGCCACACCAGTTTCGGCGATGCACGCCGGTACTGGGATTTCCGCAGCGTCGGGCGTGGCATGATCGATTTCGAATCCATCATCGTGGCGCTTAACGACATCGGCTACCAGGGGCCGCTCTCAGTGGAGTGGGAGGATAGCCGCATGGACCGCGTGCATGGCGCCACCGAGAGCGCAGCCTTCTGCAAGCGGCTCGACTTCAAACCGGCGACCGGCGCCTTCGATGCCGTGTTTGCCAAGGACCGCCAAGCCTGAGGCCTCGGCTGCCGCCCCATCAAAACAACCAAGACACGCAAGGATTCCACGTATGTCCCGTGAAAGAAAACTCCGCTACGCCATGGTGGGCGGCGGACAGGGCGCCTTCATCGGTGCGGTGCACCGCAAGGCCATGGCCCTGGATGGCCAGTTCGAGCTGGTGGCCGGCGCGTTCTCGTCCTCGCCCGAACGTGCGCGCGAATCAGGCGCTACGCTGGGCCTGGCCGATGATCGCAATCACGGCAGCTGGCAGGAATTGCTGGCCGACGAGCTGCGCAGAGGCCCCGGGGAGCGCGTCGACCTGGTGAGCATCGTCACGCCTAACCACGTGCATCACCCGGTGGCGCTGGCCTTCGTCCAGGCGGGGTTCCACGTCGTCTGCGACAAGCCGCTAGTGCATACAGCGGCCCAGGCCGACGAACTGGTGGCCGCCGTGCGCCAGGCAGGTACTGTCTTCGGCGTGACCTACAACTACACCGGCTATCCCATGGTGCGCGAGGCGCGCCACCTGGTTTGCAGCGGCGCACTGGGCACATTGCGCAAGATCGCCGTGCAATACAACCAGGGCTGGCTGGCCAGCGCAGTGGAGCAGGGCGGCGATAACAAGCAGGCAGACTGGCGGCTGGACCCGCAGCGCAGCGGCAACGCAGGCAGCATGGCCGATATCGGCTCGCATGCCGAGAACCTGGCCGCCACCGTCACCGGCCTGCGACCGGATGCATTGTGCGCGGACCTGAGCGTATTCGGTACGGGGCGCCGCCTGGACGATGACGCACAGTTGCTGTTGCGCTATGCCGGGGGCGCACGCGGCATCATCGTGGCATCACAGGTCGCGGCGGGGCTGGAAAACGACCTTTGCTTGCAGGTCTCCGGCACGCTGGGCAGCCTGATCTGGCGCCAGGAAGAGCCGAATCAGTTGATCCATGCGCCGCTGGACGGGCCGCGCCGCATCCTCACGCGCGGTTCTCCCTGGTTGAGCGAATCGGCCAGGCGGGCAGGACGGATTCCCGCGGGGCATCCGGAGGCCTTCATCGAAGCCTTTGCCAATGTCTATCTGGGTGTGGCAGCCGACATTCGGGCACGGGCGGAAAGACGTATTGCAGATCCGCTCGACGCCGACTATCCGAACGTGGAAGACGGTGCACGGGGTGTGCGCTTTATCGAGAAAGTGGTGGAGTCGGCTGCGAGTGAAAAGAAATGGACTAGCGTGGATTGAGGCCCAAGGCGTGCAGCCCCTGGATATTCATCAGTGATAAAAAAATCTCTGGCTTGAATCCAAGGGGCCGGCAGTGGAATCGCGGCACTTTTGCTTCAACGAACGGCTGTTGTTAAGATTTCAACGGATTGGCGCAGCGTCACCACATTTGAAATTTTACATAATACAAATTATGCGAAGTATTGAATGGATCAAGGAGAGAGCACGACTCTCTGTTTCATCCATCTCATCTATCTAGTTAGTTGTGTGTCTTGCACTTATGTGCCCATCGCCAAAATCAGCCTATGAGAATACGTCAGTTTTCTGGAAATATCTGGTGTGCTCATCGAACGCTCAAGCCTTTGCAAGGTCAAGACTCACTCGCAAGCCTAGGGAAATGCATGCAGCGGTCATCCGTTGCAGTCCGAACCACGGCTTGAAGACGACCGTCCTGGTGACGTAGAAATTGCCGAGGAGTAACTTAAACAATCAGATAGTCATGAACAATCTGCCCTGGGCCGACCGTGCCCGCGCCCCCGTCCCTGTTTCTGCAAGCCATTGTCGCCCACACCCTAGGCGACAGAAAGCTGCTGCCGGCTGACGCTGGGCCTGCTCCAGCCGGGAGACGAGCCGCAAAAAACTGCTCGATAAATTGTTGTCGCAAAATGGAACTTTTCCGCAGATCGGTGTACCGCGCATTGCCCAAGATTCTTTAAATCGTTAATATTAGGGCCACAAAGTTAAAGAAAATATAAGGCGACGCGCGACAGCCGAACGCCAAGTGGGGGCCCTAACGGGCGCCCACTCATCTGAGGACGTGCATTCATAGGGGTACCCAGCGATGGCAACTTCCGGAGAAATCAAAAATCCTGAGGGTGGAACGGATTTGTCCCTATCGAACGCTCAAGTGTTTGATGAGAATGATGACAGAACGCCCTCACAATTAGAGGACGTAATCGTGCATAACGATTCGTATGGAATTCGACTAACTGATACGGCTGCCGGTCGAAGTTCGGCCAGTATGCTGATCAACAAGATGTACGCGTGGCGGGGTTACCCCGGCACCCACCAGCTGACCGATGACCCCAATCGCATCACCCTGACCGCCACGGACAAGGGTGAGGTAGTGGGGACGCTTACCATTGGTATTGACTCGAAGATCGGTCTGATGGCTGACCAGATCTTCAAGGAAGAGCTGGACGTCCATCGTCATCGCGGCGCCCGCCTCTGCGAATTCACCAAGTTCGCCTTCGATCCTTCAGTGCGATCGAAGAACGCGCTCGCCAACCTGTTCCATCTGGCTGTGATCTATGCCCGTAACATCTACGATTGCACCGATATCGTGATCGAGGTCAATCCGCGCCATCGCCGCTTCTACGAGCGCATGCTCGGCTTCGAGCAGGAAGGCGACCTGAAGATCAATCCGCGCGTCAATGCCCCGGCCTACCTGCTGCGCGTGAACTTCGAGTACGTGACCAAGCAGATCGAGAAATACGGCGGCACCTTCGATGCCGAGGGCGGTACCACCGACCGCTCCTTCTACCCTTATTTCTTCTCGCCGCGCGAAGAGTACGGCATCATCAATCGCCTGATGCGCATGGACGAGCTGCACGCCGCCTGACCCCTCAACCCCTCTTATCTCCCCCCCGCATCGATGAGCATTTCTTTTAATTATGAAAAGGCGTTCTCACGCAATATCGGCTGGGTGACTCCTCAGGAACAACAGATCCTGCGCAACAAACGGGTTGCCATCGCGGGCGGTGGCGGCGTCGGTGGCGTCCACTTGCTGACCCTGGCCCGGCTGGGCATCACCAAATTCCACCTCGCCGACTTCGACTCCTTCGACATCCACAACTTCAACCGTCAGGTCGGCGCCATGATGTCGACCGTGGACCAGCCCAAGTCGGAAGTGCTGGCGCGCATGGCGCGCGACATCAATCCCGAGATCGAGATCAAGATCTTCCCCGAGGGTGTCAACCAGGGCAATCTGCGCGAATTCCTGGCCGGTGTCGACCTGTATGTGGATGCCCTCGACTTCTTCGCCTTCGACGCGCGCCAGCAGACCTTCGCCATGTGCGCCGAGCTGCGCATTCCGGCGACCACCGCGGCGCCCCTGGGCATGGGGGCGGCCCTGCTCAACTTCCTGCCGGGCGGGATGAGTTTCGAAGAATATTTCCAATGGGGCGACCTGCCCGAACTCGACAAGGCGATCCGCTTCGTGGTGGGCCTGGCCCCGGCTGGCCTGCACCGGCCCTACCTGGTGGTGCCGGAGGCCGTGAACTTTGCCGAGCGTCGCGGGCCGTCGACCATGATGGCCTGCCAGATGTGTGCCGGCGTCGTGGGTACCGAGGCCTTGAAGATCCTGCTCGGACGCGGCAAAGTCCTGGCTGCGCCGCATGGCGTCCAGTTCGACGCCTACCGCAACAAGCTGGCGCGCACCTGGCGCCCCGGTGGCAACCGCCATCCCCTGCACCGCCTGATGATCGCCATCGCCGGCAAGCAGATGCGCAGCATGCTGGCCGCGGCGACACCGGCGATCCGCAACGATGCCGCGAGCAAGGATATTCCGCCCGCCATCTACCGTATTCTTGAGCTGGCACGCTGGGCGCCCAGCGGTGACAACACCCAGTGCTGGCGCTTCGAGGTGGTCGCAGCCGACCACCTGGTGGTCCATGCCTACGACACCCGCGCTGATACCGTCTACGACCTGGATGGTCACCCGAGCCAGATCTCGATGGGCGCGTTGCTGGAGACCATCTCCATCGCAGCCAGCGCCCAGGGCTTGCGTGCGAGCTGCACGCGACGTGCTGATAGCCCGGTGGAGTCTCCCCTCTTCGACCTGCGTTTCACGCACGACCCCGGCCTCGCACCCAGCCCCTTGCTGGATGCCGTCGAGAAGCGCAGCGTGCAGCGCCGTCCGATGAGCACCCGCCCCTTGCGCGACGATGAGAAGCAGGCGCTGCAAGCGGCTGTGGGGCCAGACTATGTGATCGACTGGATCGAAGGCTTTGGTCCCAAGCTCAAGACCGCACGCCTGATGTTCAACAATGCGAAGCTGCGCCTCACGATGCCCGAGGCATATGAGGTCCATCGTCGCATCATCCACTGGAACGCAACGCGCAGCCCGGACAGGGTGCCGGACCAGGCCCTGGGTGTCGACAAGATGACCCTGAAGCTGATGAAATGGGCGATGGTGAGCTGGAAGCGCCTGTCAACCATGAACGCCGTGATGGGCACCTGGGCCCCGCGCCTGCAGATGGATCTGGTACCCAGCCTGGCCTGCGCCGCGCACTTCGTGATCAAGGCAAAGCGCGCACCGCAGGGCATCGACGACTATGTAGAGGCGGGCTGCGCCTTGCAGCGCTTCTGGCTGACCCTGACCCGGCTCGGGCTGTTCATGCAGCCGGAAATGACGCCCCTGATCTTTTCGAAATACGTGCGCGAGGGTCGTTCCTTCACCAGCGTCCCTGCCCTGCACGAGCGTGCGCGCCGGCTAGCGCAGGAAGCGGCACCCCTGATCTTCACGGATCAGTTCTTCCCGGTCTACATGGGGCGGCTGGGTGCCGGCCCTGCACCCACTGCCCGCTCGGAGCGACTGCCGGTGGAACAACTGCTCTACCGGCCGGACACGGGCGCCTCCCCTGCCCCTTAATCCAGCAGGTTGCAGCTCATGCCGCCCATGCGGAAGTGGCGGATCAGGTCGACGATGTCGGCCTTGTGCCATTCGGGCAGGTTACGCTTGAGCGTGGCCAATTGGGCCTTCAACTCGGGCGCCGCACCGCGCCGCGGTGCGCTCTTGAGCGCCATCATGAACTTGAGCAGCCCGGTCGAGTACAGGCGGGCCCGCCCTTCCAGCGGCTTCACGGCCATGCGGAAGTCGTCCGGATAGAAGGCTGCACGCAAGGAGTTGTAATAATCCTCGGTAAAGAGGGCCGGCTGCCGGTCCGCGTACTGGTAGGCGAAATAGTTGATCGAGCGCTCTGCCTTGAGGTGGCCGAAATCGACCATGTACACGCCGCCGTCCGGCTTGAGGATGCGCGCCACCTCGGCATAGGTCTGGCACAGCATGTTGACCGTGGGCAGGTGATGCAGGGCCATGGTCGACATCACGGCATCCACCGACGCGTCTGCGAAGACGCTGAGGTCGGTGATGTCGCCGTGGCGGAATTCCACATTCTTCAGGCCCATGCTGGCGACCAGCGCGCGTGCGTTCTCCAGCATCGGCTCCGACAGGTCGACCCCGATGAAGCGAATATCGGGATTGAGTCGCGCCACCATGGCCAACTGATTGGCCGGTCCGCAGGCCAGGTCAACCACCGTATCGCCCGGTCGGATCACTTCGCAGATGTTGGCGCAATGGAACAGATAGACAGGCGCCATCACGGCATGCTCGCGGCCGGCCTCGACATAGGCGGCAACATTGTCGGGATCGTCCATGACAAGGTCGGGTTCGGTGAGGCGCGGGCTCTTCTCACGCGAGAAAATCTCGCGAACTACGGTTCCTAACAATTGTGCATTTGGCATGTTATTGATTCCCAATGAATGAATAGTTGCAATTTCATGTTGTCGAATTTCCTTACACTTCTAGCCAAAAATCCGGGATCCCATTGTGATATTTTTAGTAAGCGATTGATTTTAAAGTGAAAAAAATAACTGGCATGTTGATTGCTTCATACTTTGCGCCGTCGATAAACACGCTGCTATTCAAACAAGAGTTTAATGTTTAATCGCCACTTTATCGCGTGACAAAGTAAATTTTGGCAGGGGCTGTCGCAGAGCTGAATGCCTTGATTGGGATGTCATCGTTTTTTAACCCGACTCTCGAAGCTCACGTATTTCTGTTCTCATCTGGAGACTAATATGATCAGCACTAAGACACTGCGCTCCCTCACCGTTGGGGCTGTCATGACCGTGGCAGCTGCCGCGGCCCACGCTCTCCCGACATTCACTGTCAATCCGAACACCAATGGCCTGGCCACGCAAGGTACTCCCTTCACTGCTGACGCTATGACCGGTGTGTCGTCTGCCCGCATCAGCTACACCGGTACCAGCGGCGGCGTCTACAGCTACACGGGTGTCGGTTACATCGACTACACCGCCTTCAGCCTGAACGACTCGGGCATCAGCGCGGCCATCACCCGCGACAACTTCGACTATGGCATTTATGCCACCTTCACCCAGACCTTCTCCTGCGGTTCCGTTCTGGCACCGGGGGTGAGCTGCGCGGTCACCTCGATCACGCTGAACCTGTGGGGTGATGCGGGTAATGACAATATCTACAACAAGGCTACCGTCGGCAGCAATGCCAGCGTGACCACGGTGGGTACCCAGGTTCTGCTGGGTACGGTTACCCAGGTTCTCGCCGGTGCCGCCGGTATCGACGCTCTGGGTGGCGCATTCCAGAACGTCAACACCAACTTCATCCTCACCGCCGCCGGTCAGCTCTTCTTCACCTCGCCGGATCCGTTCTACCAATTTGCCTTCAGCGCCTTCAATAACACCTCGCAAGGCCTGACCTGCAACGGCAATACCAATGTGAGCACGGGTGGTGCCGCCAATGGTTGCGCTGGCGAGTTCACTGCCATCGCGATCAACAACGAATCGGGTATCACCGACTTCAACAACATTCCCGAACCGGCTTCGCTGGCCATCTTCGGCGCCGGCCTGATGGGCTTGGTTGCCCTGCGTCGCCGCAAATCCTGATTCTGGATAGCCTTGCCTGACGGCCCGGTCGCTCACGCGGCCGGGCCGTTTGTCTTGGTGCTGTTGGCGTCAGGAGTGGTCAGGTGCGGGATCTTCCCGTTGCCATCTCGGCCCGGGTTCATCTGACCCGGCTGGCTGCCTGAACACCGCATGGATCGGCTAGCCCCCTTCCCTGACGCGTCAGCGGCGTATCGGCACTTGCCATCGCATCCGCATCTGGACGTGCTGCCCAGCGGCACCCCGGCGTGCGTCGCGCGCCTTTGCCTTGCACACCAGGCCAGCTGCCAGACGTCTGCCTGGAGCAATGACGGCGTCGTGATGACGTGTGCAACATCGCATCGACTATTTCAATGAGATCGCCCATGAAAGCAGACCTTCTCAATGGTGTCTTGGTATTCATCCGGGTTGTTGAGAAGCGGAGCTTTTCGGGGGCGGCCCGTGAGCTGGGGGTGACACACGCCGCAGTGAGCTGGACCATCAAACGGCTGGAAGAGCGTGCAGGACGCACCCTGCTGGCCCGCACGACCCGTTCGGTCGAGCTGACCGAGGCAGGTGAAGTGTTCTTCGAACACGCCAGGCTGGGGGTTGCGCACGTCGGCTCGGCGTTCGAGGCGGCCCAGCAGATTGGCGGCCGGCCAAGCGGTTTGCTACGGCTGGCAGCGCCCTATCTCGCCCAGCCCCTCATTGCACCATCACTTGTCAGATTCTCCGCAGCTCACCCGGATATCGAGCTTGAATTGGACTTCGTGGATCGCCTGGTGGATATCGCCGCAGAGGGTTACGACGGCGGCATTCGCCAGGGGGAAATGATTGCCCAGGACATGATCGCCGTAAGGCTGAGTGCGCCGACACAATTGGCGGTGGTCGGCTCACCGGCCTACTTTGAAGCGCATGGTGTACCGAAGCACCCCGAGGACCTGGTCAGACACAATTGCATCAGATTCCGGCAGCCGGGGGGCGATATCTGTCGCTGGCCATTTCGTGAAGACAGTCACGACAGCTGTGTAAGACGCTTCGACATCGCCCTGAAAGGCAGTCTGATCATCAATGATCCGTCGTTGGGCGTGCGACTCGCCCTGGAGAGCGGCGGCCTCCTCTGCGTGACCCTGGAAAATGTACGTCCCCTGCTTGAACGCGGTGACCTGGTCAGCTGCCTGGAGGGCTACATGATTGATTGCGCTGGATTTTTTCTTCATTTCCCGAGCAGGTCCAAGGTCCCGCAAAAAATGCTGGCCTTCATTGATTTCTGGAAACAGGAAATGTATCCCCGGTCGTGAGGGCCATTGCGGCAGAGAAGTCGCCGTCGCAACGAAAAAAGCACTTCGTTGACCGATTGCCGCCATGACAATATCAAACACGCAAGCCCCATAGCCTGCCGCCACAAGGAGTATGGCGGCTCAACCGCGCGCACTTGACGAACCTCGCCCTGTTCTGCGAAATTGCCATGTGGAATCTTTATTCAATAAAGATCGATCCACATTATGATCAATATGGCAATGCCGGCTGGCCGGTGTATCGAGCCAGCATCAAAGGAATGGTGCATGGGCATGACAAGAGCAGGCAACCCGGCCGCCCCGTTCAGATACGGGCGCATGGCGCTCACCCTGAGCCTGCTGTTGACGCAGTACGACGTGGGCGCACAGGAAAGCACCGCCAGGCAGGCCGCCATTGTCAAGGTCTTGCATGGCGATGTGCAGACCCAGCGTGGAGGCAAGATGACTCCGCTGGCGATAGGCGCGCGCCTCTACGAGGGGGACCGCATCGTCACCGCCGCCGCCAGTTCGATCGGCTTCACCTTGCGTGACGATACCCTGATCTCGCTAGGCCCGAACAGCCAGTTCGTGCTTGAACAGTTCGTCTTCAACGAAAAAACGGACGAAGGCAACATCGCCGTGCGCCTTGCCAAAGGCACGCTGCGCTATGTCTCGGGCCTGATCGGCAAGCATGCGCCGGAGCACCAGCAATTCTCCACGCCCACGGCGACCATCGGCATCCGGGGCACTGACTTCATCGTCGAGGTGGTCGATGAATAAGTACATGATTCCCCTGGTCCTGGTCCTGGCCGGCTGCGCTGGTCCCAGCGAACGATTCTTGTTGTTGCCGCAAGCCGACGGTTCGGCCAGCAGCATCGTGGTCAAGACCGCCACGGGGCAAACCGCGCTGGAGACACCCTATGCCTCGGTGGCAACGTCCCGGGGCAAGATCGACAAGCCCCAGATCCTGGCCAAGCCAGAGGTGGAAAAACGTTATGCCGACGTCCTCGGAAGCCTGCCCGCGCGCCCGCGCAGTTACGACCTGTTGTTCGAATTGGGGACGGATCGCCTGACGCCCGCCTCGCAGGAGTTTCTGAAGAAGGCGATTGCCGAGATCAAGGACTTCCCCGCTGGTGAATTCGTCCTGATCGGACACGCCGACAATATCGGCAGTGATGCCTCCAACGACGCCCTCTCGCTTCGCCGCGCCCGCTTGATCGAGCGCGAACTGCAGCGTGCGAACGTCAAGGCCCTGAGCATCGAAGTCATCGCCAAGGGCGCACGCGATCCGCGTGTCGCCCAGAAGCGCGGCGTGGCCGAGCCACGCAACCGCTTTGTCGAAATCAAGATCCGATGAATCGTCTGGACGCTATTCGCGATTGATGAGCCTGATACATAGGTCCTTGCGGAATTTCCCCTCTAATCAGATCAATCTCCTGGCAGTACGATGCTCCCCATTCCATCACCCAGCGGGAGCATCTCATGCAAGACGTCGTTGTCGTCATCGGTCCTGGGTCCATCGGCCAGGCCATTGCGCGCCGTGTCGGCGCCGGCAAGAAGCTGCTGCTGGCCGACCTGCGCCTGGAGCACGCCCAGGCGGCTGCCCGTACCCTGGCTGACGCCGGTTTCCAGACCGAAGTCGCCAGCGTCGATATCGCCTCGCGGGCATCGGTGCAGGCGCTGGTCCGTACCGCCGCCTCCCTGGGCCGGGTCTGGCATGTGGTACACGCTGCCGGTGTGTCGCCCTCGCAAGCGGCGCCCGCGACCATCCTGGCGGTCGACCTGGTCGGCACGGCACTGATCCTGGAAGAATTCGGCCAGGTCATCGCCAGCGGTGGCTCCGCCGTGGTGATCGCCTCGCAATCCGGCCACCGGCTTGGCCCCCTCCCGCGGGAACAGAGCCAGGCCCTGGCCATGACCCCTGCCGACGAGCTGCTGGCCCTGCCCTTCCTGGCGCCCGACGCTGTCACCGATGCCCTGCACGCCTACCAGCTCTCCAAGCGTGGCAACGCACTGCGCGTGATGGCCGAGGCCGTGCGCTGGGGCAAGCGCGGTGCGCGGCTCAATACCATCAGCCCCGGCATCATCATCACACCGCTGGCCAACGACGAGCTGCAGGGCCCGCGTGGCGCCGGCTATCGGCGCATGCTCGCACTGAGCCCGGCCGGGCGCGCCGGTACGCCCGACGAAGTGGGCTCGGTCGCGGCCCTGTTGCTGGGGGCGGACGGCGCCTTCATCACGGGCAGCGACTTCCTCATGGACGGCGGCGTAACCGCGTCCTACTGGTTCGGCGAACTCGCGCCCGACCATTCACACCCATCGCAGGAAAGGAACTGACATGAACGACCCCATCAAGAACAAGGTACTGGTCATCACCGGCGGCAGCAGTGGCCTGGGCGAAGCCTCGGCGCGCCTGCTGGCTCGTCATGGCGCCCGGATCGTGCTGGGCGCGCGCCGCATGGAACGTATGCAGGCCATCATCGAATCCATTCAGGCCGAGGGCGGCGAAGCCATCGCCGTGCAGACCGACGTGACCCACGAGGAGCAGGTCCGGCGCCTGGTGCAGGCCGCGATCGACCAGTACGGCCAGGTCGATGCCCTGCTCAACAATGCCGGCCTGATGCCGCAGTCGCTGCTGGAACTGGGCCGCTCCGAGGACTGGAACCGCATGATCGACGTCAACATCAAGGGCGTGCTGTACGGGATCGCGGCGGTGCTGCCGCACATGCGTGAGCGCAAGAGCGGCCACATCATCAATGTCTCTTCGGTGGCGGGCCACAAGGTGCGCGCCGGCGGCGCTGTGTATTCCGCGACCAAGCACGCCGTGCGGGTGATTTCCGAAGGCCTGCGCCAGGAGGTCAAGCCCTACAACATCCGCACCACCGTGATCTCGCCGGGCGCGGTCGATACCGAGCTGCCAGCCAGCGCCACGGTGGGGGAGGTGCGTGACGCCTTGCAGAAATACTATGACGAGATCGCCATCCCGGCCGATTCGTTTGCGCGCACCCTGCTCTTTGCCATGAGCCAGCCGGAGGACGTCGATATCAACGAGATCCTGTTCCGTCCGACCCGCCAGGAATACTGAACATGCCGGGCCTGCCCGGTCATGCCCTCCCCCTTCACGAACAGAAAGCCTCTTTCCCATGAAAATCAGCCGCAATGGCAGCCAGCCCTCGGTCAAGGGCCCCGCCGAGTATTTCACCGGTGCCGTGCGCATCGACAGTTTCTTCAATGCCGAGGCGCCCGCCCGCAGCGGTGGCGCCATCGTCACCTTCGAGCCGGGCGCGCGTACCGCCTGGCATACCCATCCCCTGGGACAGACCCTGGTCGTGCTCTCCGGTGTGGGCTGGACCCAGTGCGAAGGCGGCCCGCGCACCGAGATCCGCGCCGGCGACGTGGTCTGGTGTCCGTGCCAGCGCCGTCACTGGCACGGCGCCACCGATCGCACAGCCATGTCGCATGTGGCCATCACCGAAATGCTCGATGGCAAGAACGTCGAATGGATGGAGCACGTCAGCGACGCGCAATACCTGGACGGTCCCGTCGTTACCGACTGAGGGGCGCAGCTGCCCCCCGCTGGCGCAGCGCTTGTACCAGCAGATGAAATGCCGGCGAGTTCTGGCGTCGGCTCGGGTAGTACAGGTGATAGCCCGGGAAGGTCGGCATCCAGGCCGTCATGACCCGCTTGAGCTGGCCGGCCGCCACATGGGACTGCACCATGTCATCGGGCAAGTAGGCCAGGCCGAAGCCGGACAGGGCCGCCCGCAACATGGGCTGGCTGCTGTTGAAGGTCCACTGCCCCTGCACCCGGGCCTTGACCATGTGACCGTCGCGTTCGAACTCCCAGGCCATCAGGCCGCCGTGGGTGGGCAGGCGCAGGTTGATGCACTGGTGCTGCGCCAGGTCGGCCGGCGACTGCGGCCTGGGCTTGCCGGCCAGGTAGTCGGGGCTGCCCACCACGGCCATCTTCAGATCCGCGCCGATGCGCACGGCAATCATGTCCTTCTCCACCTGGTCACCCAGGCGCACGCCCGCATCGAAGCGCTGGGCCACGATATCGGTGAGGCCGTAGTCCACCGTGATCTCGACATGGATATCCGGATAGCTGGCGGCCAGCGGCACCAGCTTGGGCCAGAGCACGGTAGTGGCGGCGTGTTCGGCGGCCGTCAGGCGGATGTTGCCGGCCGGCTTGTCCTTGAGCAGGCTCAGCGCGGCCAGCTCGGCATCGATCTCGTCGAAGCGCGGACTGATGGTCGCCATCAGCCGTTCGCCCGCCTCGGTGGGCGAGACGCTGCGCGTGGTACGCGTCAGCAGGCGCACGCCAAGACGCTCTTCCAGCGCCCGCATGGTGTGGCTCAGGGCCGATTGCGACACCCCCAGCTGCGCCGCCGCGCGCGTGAAGCTGCGTTCGCGCGCCACTGCCACGAAGGCCAGCAGGTCATTGTAGTTCTCCCGCGCCATTGGTGAGCTCCATTCATGAGATGAGCCCGATTGTACTGGCTTGTGGCGCTTCTGCGCAGGCCCTGGCGCGGGAGGGGTGATGGCATTCAGCGCGGTAGCTGTTCCAGCTCCGGCCGGGCCAGGTAGAGCACCTGGTAAGCCGTGCCGGCATCCTGATCCAGCTCGGATTCCGAGAGCAGGATGCGGCTCACGCGCCATTGCTGCACGTCCACACCGACGGCGCCGGCGACGATGGCCGGGCGGGCGACCTGGGACTGGTTGCGCGCCGCCTCCTCGGCCAGCACCGCCGCCAGGTCGGCATCACGGGCGATGTCGATATCCTGGCGATAGGCGAAGCGTGCCACGGTGCCGTTGCCACGGCGGGCGTCCAGTGCCAGCCGGGTCTGGATCTCGGGACGACCGAAGCTGTCGGTCACCGAACGGAAGCGACTGCCCACGAACTGGGTTAGCGCCTGCGCGTGCCGCCACAGGTACAGCGAGGAATAACTGTGGCCGGTGGCGCCGTGACGTCCTGATTCACGGAGCAAGAAGGCCTTGAAGTAGAGATCGCGGGTGTCGTCCCAGAGCTGGCCGCGCTGGGCGGCCCTGGAGCGGATGCGTTCGAGGTCGTAGTCGGCGGGAAGGCGATGTTCGTAGTGGGCAATGATCATGATGGCGATAGGCAGGAGTGTGGGTGACAAGGCGGCTGGCCGTCACGCAGGTGACTCCAGCCTGTTGACACCTTAGTCTTGCACGATCGTCGGCGGCAGATACAGAGCCGCCGATTTCGATGCGCAACTCATTGCGACACGCCTTATGCATTGGGCGCATAAGGCGGGCAACACCCTCCCTTGCTACCTAGGCCGCAAAGCGCCGCTGCAACTCCTCGAAGCACACCAGTTCCCCCGCGATGGCGCTGGCCGCCACCGTCGGCGGGCTGGCCAGCCACACCTGGCCCGGACCCGAGCGGCCGGGGAAGTTGCGGTTGATGGCGCTGACCGTGACCTGCTGCGCCCCGGTGGACGAACCCGGGCCGCAATTGGCACAGGCACCGCAAGCCGGTTGCAAGAGCTCGGCACCGACCGCCTCGAAGGCCGCGAGATAGCCGCGCTGCTGGCAATAGTCGCGCACCGCCACGGTACCGAACTGCAGGTAGAGCTTGACGTGGGATGGCACCTTCAGCCCGCGCTCGGCGGCCCAGGAGAGCACCTGGTGGTAGTAGTCGAAATCCTCGCGCTTGCCGGCCGTGCAGGAGCCGCCGTAGGCAATGTCCAGCTTTACCGGCCCGTCGGTGAGTGCAGTGATGGGCAGGCCATTGCCGGGGTCCCCGGGGCGCGCCACCATGGGGATCAGCGCGGTGCAATCGATGTGGAAGTGGTCGGCATAGTGGGCGCCATCGTCGCTGCGCATCCAGTCTTCGAGGACGAAGTCGAGCCCGCGCCGCTCTTTGAGAAAACGCACCGTCTCCTGGTCCGGCGCCACGATGCCCGAGAAGCCGCCCAGTTCGGCGGTCATGTTGGTCAGGGTGGCGCGCTCGTCGGTAGACAGCTGGGCGATGGCCGCACCGGCAAATTCGAAGACCTTGCCCACGCCGGCGCCGGCACGGATGCGCGGCTCGGCCAGCAGCGCCAGCACGATGTCCTTGGCGGTCACGCCCGGCGCAATGTGGCCCGATAATTCCACCCGCAGCGAGGCCGGTACCGTCATGCGCACCGCGCCCGTGACCATGCTGTTGGCCATGTCGGTCGTGCCCACGCCGAAGGCCAGGCAGCCCACCGCGCCGCTATGGGGGGTGTGCGAATCGGTGCCCACCACGACCTGGCCGGGCAGCGCATAGCTTTCGGCCATGACGGCGTGGGAGATGCCTTCCGAGCCCCGCCCCTGTTCGACAGCGGCATCGTCCAGGTAGCCGTGGTTGCGGATGCCGTAGTCGCGGGCGAATTCGCGATGCGCGCGGGAGAGCTGGACGACTCCGCTCATCAGGCCATCCTGCTGGTGCACCGGGCTGCGATTGGCATAGGACAGATGATCCTCGAAGGCCAGGATGGTCTGCGGCTCGTGCAGCGTGACCGGCTTGCCGAAGGCGCTGTGCAGCATATGCGTGGCCATGCCGGTGTAGTACTCGTGGATGAAGCGCCAGTCGGCCTTGACCAGCCCGCCATCGCCCGGCACCAGGCTGGCCGCGACATCGTCGGTGGTCACCAGGTGGCGGGCCAGGATCTTCTCGGCCAGCGTCTGCGGCTGGCCTGCCACGCTGGCGGGCCCTTGGATACGTACCTGGCGCATGTGTGCCTGCCCATAACGCAGCAAGCCGCCGCTGCGCAGGATGGCGGCGGCCAACTGGTCGCGCGAGGCCACCAGTTCCTCGATGGGAATGGCTTCGCCGGCCTGGATGCGCTCGATCAGTCCGAAATCCGTGGATGTAAAAAGGCCGACGTTGTCGGCATTTTGTCGGTAGATGCGTTCGAAATTCTCGGCAATCACCAGCACGATGCCGGCATTGCGCTCGGCCACCGGGCTGTGCTCGCGCGAGGAACCCTTGCCGTAGCGCTTGCCGGCCACGGTGACGCTGAAGCCGCCATTGCGGACTGCATCGGTGCCGATGGGAAGCCGATCACCGGCCTTCAGGCCGACATAGGGATAGCGCCCCAGCCGTTCGTCGTAGTTCACCAGCACCGGAATGGGCGTGATCTCGTCGGTGGAAACGTCGTGGCGCAAAGGCCCGGCTTGCGCCCGGCTCAGGGATTGCCCTGCAAGCTGGGCCTGGATGGTTGCCGGATCTTCCGCAAGGAAGAGGATCCGGCCTGGAATCGTCAATGCGCTCATGTGCCTCTCCTGAAGCGGCCACTGTAGCCGACCCGCAAGCGGCGCCGAAGTGCCGATTGATGCGGTGAGCCATCGCCGATGGCGATGGCCGGGTCCGACCTGCCTACTGGGAGATCTTCTCCAGCGCCATGCCGCGCGTCCTGGGGCCGAACAGCCCGATGGCGACCATCACCACCAGCATGGACGAGGCGATGAACACGAACACCCCCGTCACATTGAACTCGTGCAGCACGAAGGCGATGATGAAGGAGCTGAAGATGGCCGAGAAACGGCTCCACGAGTACACGAAGCCCACCGCCCGGGCGCGGATGGCGGTGGGGAACAGTTCGGCCTGGTAGGTGTGGTAGCTGTAGGAAATGATATTGCCCGCCAGCGTCAGGCAGATCCCCATCGTCACCAGCAGCACCGTGGCCGAGGCCTGGCTGAAGACCAGTCCGCACACCACGTTCACCCCCGCCATGGCGACGATGACGTGCTTGCGCTCGAAGCGGTCGGCGATGAGCAGGCCGATGATCGGACCCAGCGGCGCGGCGATGGCAATGATGCTGGAATACATCAGGCTGGTCGTGATCGTGATGCCCTGCTTGATCAGCAGGGTCGGTACCCAGTTGGCAAAGCCGTAGTAGCCCACCGTCTGGAAGATATTGAAGACGATCATCATCAGGGTGCGGCGGCGATACGGCGCCACCCACATGGTGCCAAAGCCGGCGCGCACCGTGCTGATCGCCTCGGCCACGAGCGGTGCCGGCAAGGGCTTGCCGTATTCCTTCTCGACCCGGGCTTCGAGCGCCGACAGGATGCGGTCGGCCTCCTCGAAGCGGCCCTTGCCGGCCAGCCAGCGCGGGCTTTCCGGCAGCTGACGGCGGATCCACCAGACGAAGATGGCGCTGTGGCAGCCGATCAGCACCACCCAGCGCCAGCCATCCAGACCGAAGGGCTTCAACGGCACCAGCAGGTAGGAAATGAAGGCCACCACCGGTACGGCGCTGAAGCCGACCGCCTGGCAACAGGCAAAGGCGCGTCCGCGCACATGCTTGGGGACCAGTTCGGAGAGATAGGTACCGATGGTGATCATCTCCACGCCCAGGCCGATGCCCACCAGGAAACGCCAGGTATTGAGCCCGCTGGCACTGTCCTGGAAGGCCAGCACCAGGTTGGCCCCCACATACCACAGCAGCGAATAGGTAAAGACCGTGCGCCGCCCGAAGCGGTCGGCCAGGAAGCCGCAGGCCATGGTTCCCACGAACAGCCCGGCAAACAGTGCCGCCACGAAACTGGCCACCCCGGTGGTGCCGAACAGGCCCGTGGTGGACGCCGTCAGCAGGCCGGCCTTGACCATGCCCGGGGCCACGTAGCCGGTATAGAGCAGGTCGTAGAGTTCGAAGAAAAAGCCCAGGCTCAGCAGGATGATCAGCTTCCAGACCGAGCGCGTGGTGGGCAGCCGGTCCAGCCGGGCCGAGATGCTTCCCACGTCATGCACCGGCACGGCGGCCGATGCCATGGTCCTGGCGCCTGGGGAGGATGCGGTCGACGAGGCGCGTACGCCCTCGCCGGCCATCGCTGCGCTCGCGGCCGATTTGTTGTTCATTGCTGTCTCCATGCATTCTTGAGCCCGTTGACTGGCTGGGCCTTGTTGTCGACAGGCGCGTCGTGACGCCCTTTAGGTCTGATCCAATATACGTGGGGCAGACTGGCCCAGAGGTGTTAAGTCGGGAGGGCTGGCCTCTCGATTCGAGACGCCAGCACAGCCGGTTCAGTCCTGGTGTTCCAGGAAGCTCACCAGCGAACTGGCGCAGGCGCTCAATTGCTCGCGCGCCTTGATGAGGATGACCAGCTCGCGCGTGGCCCATGCCTGCGCCAGCGGGATCAGTGCGATATCGAGCGTGTTGAGGTAAAGCTGCCCCACCTGCTGCGGCAGGATGGTGATGCCCAGCCCCACATGCACCATGCGGCAAAGCGCATCGAGGCTGCTGACGCGGATCTTGACCTTCAGCGGCGCCAGCCCTTCGCGACTGGCTTCGCGGGCCAGCATGGCGGTCAGGGCGCTGTCGCTGGAGAGGCCGACGAAGTTTTCTTCGGCCAGACTGGCTAGCCCGACCTGGCTTGCCCCGGCCAGGCGATGCTGGCGCGGTACCAGCACGGCCAGCCGGTCGCTGCGATAAGGCAGCTGCTGCAGCGTTTCCGCTCCCGGCGTCTGCGCCACGCAGATGCCGAAATCGGCACGGCGCTCCTCGACCGAGCGCACGATGTCGATGCTGTTCTGCTCCTCGATATCGACGTTGACCTCGGGAAAGAGCCGCTCGAAGGCGGCAATGTCTTCCGGCAGGAACTGCACCATCGACGACAGGTTGGCCACCACCCTCACCTCGCCCCGCGCGCCCGAATAGAACTGGCCGAGTTCGGCATTCATGGCCTCGATATTGGCGATGATGGCCTGGGCATGGCGCAGCACGGTCTGGCCGGCCGGGGTGACGGCAATGCCGCGCGACTGGCGCTGGATCACCGGCAGGCCGATGATGGCTTCGATCTCGGTGATGCGCCGGCTTACCGCCGAGGGCGCGATGAATTCGCGTTCGGCGGCGCGGGCGATGTTCTTTTCCTGGCAGACCGCGACAAACAGGCGCAGCGAGGTCAGGTCGATTTTTCTGAGCAGATTGTTCATAGGACGGCTGGTTCAAGCGCAGATCGCTTCGCATTGTAGTGCCCTTTATGCTGTTTGCTGCCCGGCAGGCCTGAAACGACACGTTTCCGGGCTTGCGGATAGGCAAGTCCCGGGCCAGCTGAAGCGTCGATCTCATTGAATCCTCCCAAAGTGATATCCTTGGCAGGTTGTCGGCGTCGTGGAGCGCCGATGCCTTACTCAACCAGACACAGCTTGCAATGACTACCCAGAACTTCTTCTCGACGCAACATTCCATCCAAGTCGCCACCGATGTGCGCGAGGCGGCCATGCAGAATCCCGGCTTCGGCAGCGTCTTCTCGGCCAACATGGCATCGGCCCGCTACACCACCGCCGACGGTTGGCATGATGGCAAGATCGTCCCCTACGCTCCCCTGAGCATCGCTCCCAGCGCCCTGGTGTTCCACTATGCGCAGGAAATCTTCGAAGGCCTGAAGGTCTACAGCCTGGAAGATGGCGGTTTCTCGCTGTTCCGTCCGGACGCCAATGCCCGCCGCTTCGTGAAGTCGGCCGAGCGCCTGGCGATGGCCCCGCTGCCGGTGGAGCTGTTCCTGGAATCGGTCGAGAAGCTGGCCAAGACCGACAAGGACTGGATCCCCAAGGCACGCGGTTCTTCGCTCTACCTGCGTCCGGTGATGTTTGCCAACCAGGCCGCGCTAGGCGTGAAGCCGGGTTCGGAATATGCCTACTACGTGCTGGCCTGCCCGGTCGGTGACTACTTCAAGGATGGCAACTCCGGCATTTCGCTGTGGGTGTCCGAGAACTACTCGCGCGCCGGCATCGGCGGCACCGGCGAAGCCAAGTGCGGCGGCAACTACGCCGCCAGCCTGGCCGCGCAAGCCGAAGCCCAGCGCCAGGGCTGCGACCAGGTGGTGTTCCTGGACAGCCGCGACAAGACCTGGGTGGAAGAACTGGGTGGCATGAACATCTTCTTCATCTTCAAGGATGGCACCATCCAGACCCCGCCGCTGGGCGGCACCATCCTGCCGGGCGTGACCCGTGACTCGCTGCTGACCCTGGCCAAGAGCCTGGGCATCGAAGCCCGCGAAGAACCCTATTCGATCGAGCAATGGGAAGCCGATGCCCGCAGCGGCAAGCTCACCGAAGTGTTCGCCTGCGGCACCGCAGCCGTGATCACCCCGATCCGCCACATCAAGCGCGCCAAGTCCGAGTTCACCATCGGCGAAGGCCAGGCCGGCAAGATCACCCTGCTGCTCAAGAACGCCCTGCTGGACATCCAGCAAGGCCGCGCCGAAGACAAGTTCGGCTGGGTCAAGCGTCTGGGCTAAGCGCCTGTCTCATCCTGGGGTGCCCGGCCGCTGTTGCCGGGCTGCCCAGTCAAAGCCGCCCACCTGGGCGTAATGCAGTTCAGTTAAGAAAAATTCGCCGCTCCAGAGTCATCTGGCGCGGCGATTTTGCTTAAGTTCTCTTCAATCCATTTGAAACCGTTCGGACTGAGTAGGCCCTTTAGGGGCGTATCGAAGGCGCACTTGAGCCTGGTGTGCAGGTGCGCCTTCGATACACGGCTACGCCGCTACTCAGGACGAACGGTCAGCGGTGGCGCAAGCAAAGTCAAGCAGGCTTCGGGACTGGCAACAAGCTTAGCTGAACGGCATTGCCACCTGGGCGTGCATTCGTATCGCTCCAGAAGCAATCAATGCCGTCAATACGACTCAAGGCCAGTATTGCAGCCGTGTTGCGCCTGATACGATTGTAGCTTTTAAGTTACAGGCGTATCGTCGATCGAGCTGTTCTGGATCGAATGGAAGCGGAGGCAAACATGAGCAAACCAAACGCGGCGGTCTCTCATCACGATCTGGAGGTGGCTGAACTGCGTGCAGATCGGGATCTGGCCGTGGAGTATCTCAAGGCGGCGATGGAGTCGCTCGACAATCCGGATGATCGGGCTGCCGGCCTGTTGGCGCTGCGCACCGTGGCGGAAGCATACGGCGGCCTGGCTGCGGTGGCTGCCGAAGCCGGTATCAGCCGGGAATCGCTGTATCGCGCTCTCTCGCCGAAGGGCAATCCGACGCTGAAAACGCTGCTGGCAGTGCTTAAGGCAGTGGGAATGCGCTTGTCTGTCGAGCCTGACCACCACGTTCCTGCCTGACACGTTCGCGGCGACACGCGTACATGCTATGCGCACGACGCACAAGCTAAGAAGAAATTCGCAGTTTGGCCTGCTCATGGCTGCCCCTATGATGTCTGCATCCCATCAACAACGATGCCACTCATACAGGACACGCCCTCATGTCTGCCTTCCCAGCCGAACTGCTGCAACGTATCACCGACGGCGCCGCCCAGCGCGATGCCCAGCGCGAACAACCCTTCGCCCTCATCAACGAGATCAAGGCCACCGGCTTCGGCGCACGCCGCCTGGCGGCCCGCTACGGTGGCGGCGGTGCCAGTCTGGTCGAGACCCTGGATGCGGCCATCACGCTGGCCCAGGCCGATCCCAACATCGCCCATATCTGGCGCAACCACCATGTGGCGCTGGAGCGTGTGCTCAATACCCCCTCGCAGCACCCGGCCCTGCGTCATCTGCGCGAACAGGTCGCGGCAGGTGCGCTCATCGGTGCAGCCCATACCGAACCGGGACATGACCAGATCGGGGGCGCCGGGCCCTTGTCCACGCGGCTGGTGCGTCAGGGCGATCACTATGTGGTCAACGGGCAGAAGTTCTATTCGACCGGCTCGCTCTTTGCGGACTGGCTGCACATCACCGTCTCGACAGAAGACGGCGCACGCGCCATCGTGCTGCTGCCCCGGGACAGGGAAGGCGTCAAGACCGTGGATGACTGGTTCGGCATGGGACAGCGCCTGACCGGCAGCGGCACGACGCTGCTGGAGAACGTGCTGGTGAAGGCCGACGAAGTCCTGCTGCCCCATGAGGTGCCGGTACGGCAGGCGGTATTCGGCTCGACCATCGCGCAACTGTTCCTGACCGCAGTCATTGCCGGCGTGGTCAGCGCCATTGCGCGCGATTCTGCCGCGCTGCTGGGCAAGCGCAAGCGCAACTTCTACTACGCCCCCACGGCAGCCGCCTCGCAAGATCCCATCCTGCTGGCGGCGCTGGGCGAGCGCGAGGCCGATGCCTTCGCTACCCGTGCCATCGTGCTGGCTGCGGCCGCACAAGCCGACCGCGCCTATGCGGCCCTGCAGACCGATGCGCCCGACGTCGACGACCAGGTCCAGGAGGCAGCCGCTGCCGCCGCCAAGGCCAAGGTCACGGTGGATCGCATCGCCCATCACGCGGCCACGGCCCTGTTCGACATCGCCGGTGCCTCGGCCACCCTGTCTCACCTGAACCTGGATCGCCACTGGCGCAACATCCGCACCGTGTCGACCCACAACCACACCAGCCACAAGGCCTATGCCCTGGGCAACCTGAGCGTGAACCAGGTCAGGCTGCCGACGCTGGGCTTCTTCTAGGCGGCCTTCGCTCTTCTGCGGCGCGGGGTGCAAGGCCCCGCTCTCATGGGCGTGCCCGGGCGGTGGCGGCTGCCGTCGGGAAGGCCGCCAGCAGGAAGCCGCCGGCGATGGCGACATTCTTGAAGAAGTGATTGAACTGGTTGCCGAACTGCGCGTCCGGCACGGCCCAGAACTGGTGCGCGACCACGCCCGTGGCCACCGTATAGAGCGCCAGCAGCACCCCCAGCTCGCGCAGGCGCCAGCCTGCGATGAAGAGAAGCGGCAAGACGATCTCGATGGCGATGACCAGCGGCGTCACCAGACCAGGCAACGGCAGCCCCAGGCCGCTGAAATGCTGGACCGTGGCGCCATAGGCCAGGATCTTGCGCAGGCCGGCCAGCAGGAACAGCGCGGCCGGCAACAGCCGGATGAACATGGCCAGGCCCTGGTGCGGGGCCTGGACGGCCTGCTGCAGGGTGGTCGTGGATGGTGTAGTGTGCATGGCGACTCCTGTTTCGGAATGGTGGAAAAGTGCAACGAACCGGCGCAACAAACGGTGCGTCAGGATCATAGTCGGCCCGCGCCAGGCCAGCCATGCGCGCCGGGGAAATTGAAAATTTCAGGACGAGAAACAATCCCTGCCGCTTTCCACTGTCCAAGCAGCTCGCCTTTCCTGCCACTTCTTACCGTCTGAAAGCTGCCATGGACCGCCTCCAAGCGATGGAAATCTTCCTCTGCGTCGCCGACGCCAAGAGCTTCGCCAAGGCTGCCGCCATCCTCGACATCTCCCCGGCCTCCGTCACCAAGGCCGTGCAGTCGCTGGAAGACTACCTGGCCGTGCGGCTGTTGCAGCGGACCACCCGGCGCCTGAGCCTCACCCCCGAGGGCGAAGCCATCAGCGAGGATTGCCGGCGCATCCTCAATGACGTCGCCGATCTGGCCAGCGGCGATGGCGATCGCGTGCTGCGCGGTCGCTTGCGGGTGGATATGCCGGCTTCGCTGGCCAAGAGCGTGCTGATCCCCGAGCTCAGTCACTTCATCGATGCGCACCCCGGACTGGAACTGGTGTTGGGCGTAGACGACAAATCGATCGACCTGGTCGAGGCCGGGGTCGATTGCGCCATCCGGGTCGGTCTCAACTCGGACTCCAGCCTGGTGGCCCAGACCATCGGCGCCTTGCAGCGGGTGTCCTGTGCGGCGCCAGCCTACCTGGCACGCCACGGCAATCCGGCGACCCTGCAGGATCTGGCCGGCCATGCCGTGATCCGCTATTTCCCCAAGGGAGGATGGCGCGATGTCAGCGAAGAATTCGTCGCCGATGGCCGCCCCATCGATGTGAAGCTGCCTAGCGCTGTGGCTGTCAATGATGTCGACACTTACCTGGCCTGTGGCTTGCAGGGGCTGGGCATCATCCGGATCGGCCGCTATCTGGCGCAAGCCCACCTGGACAGTGGCGCGCTGGTCGAGATCCTGCCGCACTGGGTCACGCCGCCCACGCCGATTTCCGCCATCTATCCGGCGCGTCGTCATCTGTCTCCCAAAGTGCGCGCCTTCATCGCCTGGGCCACCGGGGTATTTTCCGCCCATCCCTGGTTGCATCCCGCCCCCGTGCGCGAGGGATCGGGTGCATATAGGCCTTACAAATCAGCCTGATCCCAGTAGAATTGGCAAAAAACCAATTCACCATGCATTCAGGCGGTATGAAGACTCTGGCAAGCTACCTGACAGCAAAGCGATCTGATCATTCTGACGGCCTCATTGCCAGGCCTACCGCTGCGCTACGCCTGATGCGGCTGTCTTGCCTGTGGCTGGTCCTGCTGGCGTGGCTGTACATGTTGCCGCAGGCACATGGCGCGCAGCGCGAGCTGAAGGTCGGTGTCTACCAGAATCCGCCAAAAATCTTCTTTGATAGCGCCGGCCAGGCCAGCGGCATCCATATCGACCTGTTGCGCCAGATCGCCGATCGCGAAGGCTGGCAGCTGCGTTTCGTCCCCTGTGAATGGCAAGCCTGCTTGCGCGGCGTGCAATCCGGCCTGATCGACCTGCTGCCTGACGTGGCCTATTCGGAGGAGCGCGACAAGCTCGTCCAGTTTTCTACCGTGCCGGCGCTGTACGGCTGGTCCATCCTGTATCGCAACCCACGGGTCGCAATCCAGTCGGTCTTCGACCTGAAGGGCAAGAAGATCGGCGTGCTGGACAACTCGGTGCAGTCGAGCTACTTCCGCAACCTGATGGAAAACTCGGGGATCCAGGTGACCCTGGTCGGCCTGCAGGACCTGGAAGCCGGTTTCAGCCTGGCAGCAGCCGGCCAGATCGACGGTGTGATCGCCAGCCAGCAGGCCGGCGACATGCTGGCCGACCGCCATCACCTGACCGCCACCAACATGGTGTTCCAGCCGGTGAAGCTGTTCTTCGTCAGCGGCAAGGGCCATGACCTGGATACGCTGTCCACCATCGATCGATACCTGACGCAGTGGCAGGCCGATCCCCGGTCGGTCTATTTCGACATCCTGGGTAAATGGGGGCCGGTCAACAAGGGCATTCCGCCGTATGTGTGGTGGTTGCTGGGGGGCGCGCTGGGCCTGTTGGCCTGTGCCAGCCTGATGGCGATCTACCTGCGCCGGGAAGTGGCGCGCCGCACGCACAAGCTGATGCAAAGCGAAGCCTCCTTGCGCATCGCCGCCACCGCCTTTCATTCGGCCGAGGCGATCTGGGTCATGGATGCCCAGCGCCAGATACTGGAAGTCAACGCCGCCTTCACCGAACTGACCGGCTACCACCTGGCCGATCTGACCGGCCAGACCATGCCGCCCTGTCGTCTGGAAAACACGCAGCTGGACTTCCGGTCCCACCTCTGGGTGCTATTGCATGGCCGCGGCAAATGGCATGGGGAGCTGCTGGTACGCAAAAAGGATGGCAGCGAGTTCTTCGCCGTCCTCACCCTCACCGCCGTGGCCGCGCCCAGTGGCGAGGTAAGCCACTATGTGGGTACCCAGCTTGACATCAGCGCCCAGAAGGCCCTGCAGGAAGAGACGCGCCAGCTGGCCCTGTACGACCCGCTGACCGCCCTGCCCAATCGCCGGCTCTTGCTGGAGAAGATACAGACTGCCGTCCTGCAGGCCGGTGGCGGACCGACCATGGGGGCGCTGTTCTTCATCGATGTCGACAACTTCAAGGATCTCAACGACGCCCTTGGCCATCCCATGGGCGACCTGCTGTTGCAGCAGATTGCCGCACGCCTGCTGGTGCTGGTGGCAGGAAGCGGGATGGTGGCACGGCTGGGTGGCGACGAATTCGTGGTGCTGTTGCATGCGCTGCCGCGTACCGAGGCCACGCAGAAGGCGGCGTATTTCGCGCAACAGATCATCGCCTCCATGGAAAGGCGTTTCGAGCTGGACGGTGTGGGGCATTTCTCGACCTGCTCGGTGGGCGTGGCGCTGATGCAGGATCAGCACGCCGACGTGCAAGACCTGCTGCGCCAGGGCGACCTGGCCATGTATGCGGCCAAGACCAATGGTCGCAACACCTATTGCCTCTTCGACGTGGAGATGGAACATGCGCTGCACTTCCGCATCGGCCTGGAAGCCGACATGCGGCGCGCCATCCAGGCCGGCGAATTCGACCTGCATTACCAGCCGCAGCGCGACCTGAGCGGCCGTCTGATCGGTGCCGAGGCGCTGGCGCGCTGGACCAGTCCCCAACGCGGGCCGGTCTCGCCGGGCGTGTTCATCCCGGTGGCCGAGGCATCCGGCCTGATCCTGCCGCTGGGCCAATGGGTGCTGGAGCAAGCCTGCCGCCAGGCGGTGCGCTGGAACGGCCACGACGAGAAGGCCGCGGTAGTCATCGCCGTCAATGTCAGCGCGGTGCAATGGCGTCAGCCGGACTTCGTGGGCAATGTGCTGGAGATCCTGGCACGGACCGGGGCGCGTGCATCGCATCTCAAGCTGGAATTGACCGAGTCGGCCATGGTCGATGACATCCAGGGCACCATCGTCAAGATGCTGGAACTCAAGCGCCACGGGCTGGCGCTGTCGCTGGATGACTTCGGCACCGGCTATTCATCGCTGTCGCTGCTCAAGCGCCTGCCCATCGACCAGCTCAAGATCGACCAGTCCTTCGTGCGCGAGCTGCTGGTGGCGCCCAGCGACGTGGCCATCGCCAAGAGCATCATCGCGCTGGGCGAGGCACTCGGCCTGGAGGTGATCGCCGAAGGCGTGGAGACGCTGGCGCAGCAACAGTTCCTGGCGGCGCTGGGATGTGGCCGCTACCAGGGCTACCTGATCGGCCACCCGGTCCCGCCGGCTCAGTTCGACGAGATGAACCGGGCAGCCTGAGCGCCGGGAGCCCACGGCCAGGCGTCAGTTTTCGTCAAGGCCGGCGAAGCTTCGGCAAATTGGCTAACATCGGGCCTGTCTTCGCCATTCACCTGCCCAAGCTGCCATGATCCTCGCCTCTCTCCTCGCCCGTCTGCGCCGTCCATTGACCGGCGCCCTGCTGGCGACTGCCCTGCTCCCTTCACTGACCCTGGCGGCCACCGATGATGCCAGAGCAGGCCCCGTCTATGGCCCCAGACTGGAGGGATTCGACTATCCCTATCCGGTATCGCAATTCCGCTTCCACTCACAACGCCAGGAAATCGAGATGGCCTACCTCGACGTGGCACCGGCGGCGGGTACGGCCAACGGCCGCACGGCGGTGCTGTTGCATGGCAAGAACTTCTGTGCCGGTACCTGGGGCCCGACCATCGACGTGCTCAGCCGCGCCGGCTACCGCGTCATCGCCCCGGACCAGATCGGTTTCTGCAAGTCCAGCAAGGTGGAGAACTACCAGTTCAGTTTCCAGCAACTGGCGGCCAATACCCACGCCCTGCTGCAATCGCTGGGCATCCGCGAGGCCACGCTGGTCGGACACTCCACCGGTGGCATGCTGGCCATCCGCTATGCCCTGAGCTATCCGCAAGAGACCCGGCAACTGGTGCTGGTGGACCCGATCGGGCTGGAAGACTGGCGCGCCAAGGGCGTGCCGCCCGTCTCGGTGGACCAGTGGTATGCGCGTGAACTGGGCACGACCGCCGAGCGCATCCGCAATTACGAGCGCAATACCTATTTCGCCGGTCAATGGAGCCCGGCCTACGAGCCGCCGGTGCAGATGCTGGCAGGCATGTATCGCGGGCCCTGCAAGGCCCTGGTGGCGTGGAATTCGGCCCTGCTCTACGACATGATCCTGACCCAGCCGGTCTACTACGAGCTGGAGCATCTGCAGACCCCGACCGTGCTGATGATCGGCGACCAGGACAACACCGCCATCGGCAAGGAGTTCGCCCCGCCCGAGCTGCGCGGCGCGCTGGGCAACTATGCCGAGCTGGGACGACAGGCCGTGGCACGCATCCCGCATGCCAGCCTGGTGGTCTTCCCCGGTGCCGGTCATGCACCCCAGACGCAGATGCCCGAGGCCTTCCATGCCCAGTTGCTCAAGAGCCTGGGGCCGGATCCCGCGCTGGTGAAGCAATTTGCGCCGGGCGGCGTGCTGCGCGCCTCCATCAACCTGGGCAATCCGGTGCTGGCCAGCATGGACGCCGGCAGCGGCCAGGCAGTGGGTGTCTCGGTCGACCTGGCACGCGAACTGGCGCGTCGCCTGGGCGTGCCGCTGCAGCTGGTGGTGGGCAAGACGGCGGCCGGGTCGGTGCACAATCTTGAGGACGGCCAGGCCGATATCGGCTTCTTCGCCATCGATCCCAAGCGCGCCCGCGAGATCCACTTCACCCGTCCCTATGTGCTCATCGAAGGCTACTATGCCGTGCGCGCCGACTCGCCCATCACCGCCAATGCCCAGGTGGACAGGCCCGGCATCACGGTGGCCGTGGGCCAGGGCAGCGCCTATGACCTCTACCTCTCGCGTGAACTGAAACAGGCCCAGCTGGTGCGCACCCCGACCTCGGCGGCGGTGGTGCCCAGCTTCCTGACGCAGCACCTGGATGTGGCCGCCGGCGTGAAGCAGCAATTGCAGGCAGACGCCGCCAAGGTCGGTGGTCTGCGCATTCTCGACCAGCGCTTCATGGTGATCCGCCAGGCCATGGGCCTGCCCACCGCCCGTGGGCAGCAGGCGGGCGACTACCTGGCGGCGTTTGTGGAGGAGATGAAGGCCTCCGGCTTCGTCGCCGCCGCCCTGGCCCGTCATGGGATCGAGGGGGCGCTGGTGGCGTCCGGCCAGGACTGACGCTCCGGGCCAGCGCCATGGCGGCTGGCCATCTCTCCCCTCCTGGCGACAACGATTTGCGCATATCGATGCGCGAATTGATTCGTTCCCCTCCCTGGCATCGGTGCTTACCATTGCCTCGGTCATAACCTGTCATGACAGGTTGCCGAGCAGTCATCACCCAGCCCGATTTGCCAGGAACCCGTATGTCCGCCTTCGATGTCATCGCCCCCTCGCCTGTCCCGCTCTATGTCCAGATCAAGGATCGCCTGCGCGAGCGCATCCTGGATGGCACCTATGGCGACCACGAGCGCCTGCCCTCCGAGAGCGAGCTGGGCGCCCTCTTCGGCGTAAGCCGCATCACGGTGCGCCAGGCGCTGTCGGACCTGCAGCGCGAAGGGGTGATCTTCAAGATCGCCGGCAAGGGGACCTTCGTGGCACGCAAGAAGGCCCAGCAGGAACTGACCCGGCTCGAAGGTTTTGCCGAAGCCATGGCGCGTCAGGGGCACCAGATCCACAACCGGGTGATCGGCCACCGCAGTGTGGCGGCTACCCTGGAGGTGGCCGAACGGCTGGCGGTCGCTCCCGCTACCGGCGTGACCGAGATCCGCCGCATCCGGCACCTGGACGGCGAACCGGTTTCGCTGGAAATCACCTATCTGCCCGAGGATCTGGGCGAGCGCCTGCGCCATGAAGACCTGGAACGGCGCGACATCTTCCTGATCTTCGAAAACGACTTCGGCATCCCGCTGGGACATGCCGACCTGCAGATCGGCGCCGTGCTGGCTGACGCGGCCCTGGCCGAGGCCTTGCAGGTGCCGCAAGGCAGTGCCCTGCTGCGCATCGAGCGCCTGACCTGCGACGCCCAGGGACGCCCCTTCGACTTCGAATACCTGTATTTCCGCAGCGAGACCTTCCAGTACCACCTGCGCATCTCGCGCGGCGGACCGGCAGCAAGCTGATCGCTGCCCCTCGAATCCACAAGCAAGGAGAATGCATGGAAACCCATGTACAGAGCGTTGACGTACTGGTCATCGGTGGCGGCACCGCCGGCCCCATGGCCGCCGCCAAGGCCAAGGAAGCCAATCCGGCACTGCGCGTGCTGCTGCTGGAAAAAGCCCATGTCAAGCGCAGTGGCGCCATCTCGATGGGCATGGATGGGCTCAACAATGCCATCGTCCCCGGCTTTGCCACGCCCGAGCAATACGTCAAGGAAATCACCATTGCCAATGACGGCATCGTCAACCAGAAGACCGTCATGGCGTATGCCCGCAACAGCTTTTCCATGATCGAGGAACTGGATCGCTGGGGCGTCAAGTTCGAGAAGGACGAGACCGGCGACTATGCCATGCGCAAGGTGCATCACATGGGCACCTATGTCCTGCCCATGCCGGAAGGCCACGACATCAAGAAGGTCCTGTACCGGCGCCTCAAGCGCGCCCGCGTCGAGATCACCAACCGCCTGGTGGCCACGCGCCTGCTGACGGCCGACGATGGCCGCATCGCCGGGGCCATGGCCTTCGATTGCCGTACGGGCGACTTCCATGTGATCCGTGCCAAGAGCGTGGTGCTGGCCACCGGCGCGGCGGGCCGCCTGGGCCTGCCAGCCTCCGGCTATCTCTTCGGCACCTACGAAAACCCGACCAATGCCGGCGATGGCTACAGCATGGCCTACCATGCCGGGGCCGAATTGTCGGGCATCGAATGCTTCCAAATCAATCCCTTGATCAAGGACTACAACGGCCCGGCCTGCGCCTATGTGACCGGTCCTTTCGGTGGCTTCACGACCAACAGCCAGGGCGAGCGCTTCATCGAGTGCGACTACTGGAGCGGCCAGATGATGCAGGAGTTCTATAACGAACTGCAAGGTGGCAAGGGGCCGGTCTTCCTCAAGCTGAACCACCTGGCCGAGGAAACCATCGGCACCATCGAGACCATCCTGCATACCAACGAACGGCCCAGCCGCGGGCGTTTCCATGCCGGGCGCGGCACCGACTACCGCCAGCAGATGGTGGAGATGCATATCTCAGAAATCGGCCTGTGCAGCGGCCATTCCGCCTCCGGTGTGTGGGTCGATGAACAGGCCCGCACCACGGTGCCGGGCCTGCATGCGGCCGGCGACCTGGCCTGCGTGCCGCACAACTACATGCTGGGGGCCTTCGTCTATGGCCGCCTGGCAGGAGAAAGCGCGGTCAGCTATTGCGCCGACCATGCACTGGCCGAGATCGATGAACAGCAGGTCGCCACTGAACGTGCGCGGGTCTGGGCGCCGCTGGCGCGCCAGGACGGCCTGCCGCCCAACCAGGTGGAATACAAGCTGCGCCGCATGGTCAACGACTACCTGCAGCCGCCCAAGGTGACCCGCAAGATGGAAATCGGCCTGCAGCGTTTCGATGCCATCCATGACGATCTGGCACGGCTGCAGGCGCGCAATCCGCATGAGCTCATGCGCGCCATGGAAGTGCATGCGATCCGGGATTGCGCCGAGATGGCTGCACGGGCCTCGCTGTTCCGCACCGAGAGCCGCTGGGGCCTGTACCACAACCGGGTCGACTATCCCGAGCGCGACGACGCCCAGTGGCTGGTACACGCCCAGTTGCAGAAGCAGGATGGCCGCATGGTCAGCTTCAAGCGCCCCATCGAGCCCTACATCGTGGCCTTGGACGAGCAGGAGAAGTCGGCCTACCAACACCTGCGCATCAAGAAGCAAGCCGAACCGGCTGCCGCCTGAGCCCTTCAGAGGAGATCCCATGCCCACCGCGTTTTCCATCACCAATGTCCCGGTCACCATCGATGAGGACAAATGCATCGCCGACAAGGGGTGCACCGTCTGCGTCGATGTCTGCCCGCTCGACGTGCTGGCCATCCATGCCGAGAAAGGCAAGGCCTACATGAAGTTCGACGAGTGCTGGTATTGCATGCCCTGTGAGAAGGACTGTCCCACCGGGGCAGTCCATGTCGACATACCGTACCTGCTGCGCTGACCATCCACGCTCAGAAAAGGCAGGACTTCATCTTTCAGGGAACCCTCCATGCAATTACGCCACACCCTCATCACTGCGCTGTTCGGCCTCTCCACGCTGGCCGCAGCCTCTGCCAGTGCCGAGACCATCCGCATTGCCATCGGCACCCAGGACACCACCATCAATTGCGCCACCGGTGGCCTGCTGATCCGGGAACTCAAGCTGCTCGACAAGTACCTGCCCCATGACGGCAAGTACCAGGACGCCCAGTACGATATCCAGTGGAAGAATTTCACCTCCGGCGCGCCACTGACCAACGAGATGGTGGCCGGCAAGCTCGATATCGGCTCCATGGCCGACTTCCCGGGGTCCTTCAACGGCGCGGCCTTCCAGAAGGCGGGAAAGAAGAGCCTGTTCATCACCGTGCTCTCGGGCAGCACCACCGGTAGCGGCAATGGCATCGTGGTCCCCAAGGACTCGCCGGTGCAGTCCCTGTCCGAACTCAAGGGCAAGACCATCTCCGTGCCCTTTGCCTCCACCGCACACGGCATGCTGCTGCGGGCGGTCAAGGACCAGGGCTGGGATCCCGACAAGGACGTCAACATCATCACCCAGGCCCCCGAAGTGGCCGGCTCCGCCCTGCAGGGCAACAAGATCGACGCCCACGCCGACTTCGTTCCCTTTGCCGAGCTGTTCCCGCATCGCGGCTACGCCCGCAAGATCTTCGATGGCTCGCAGGCCAATACGCCCACCTTCCATGGCAGCCTGGTCGATGCCGACTATGCGAAGAAATATCCCGAGATCGTCATCGCCTACCTGCGCGCGGCCATCGAAGCCAACCGCCTGATTGCCGCCGAGCCGGAAAAGTATAGCGAGCTGATCGCCAAGGTGACTGGCATCGAGGCCGAGGTGGATTACCTGTTCCACGGCCCGCTGGGCCTGCAGACCCGTGATTTCACGTGGAAGCCGGAGTACCGCCAGGCCGTCAAGACCTCCATCGCCACGCTCAAGGCCATGAAGCGCACCGAGACCGACCTGGATGCCGATACCTTCATCGACGACCAGTACATCCGGGCTGCCTTCAAGCAATCCGGTCTGGACTACGATGCCCAGCTCAAGAACTACGCCAAGTCGCCGCTCAACGCCAAGGATGCCCTGACCGGCAAGCCCATCACCGATCCGCGCCGGGTTGGCCAGATCTGGGTCCAGGGCGAGCCGTTGGTGCGTCACTATGCGACCTTGCAGTCCGCCCTGGCCGAGGCGCGCAAGCTGGAGCAGTCGGGCCGCAAGATCCGTACCGTCTATGCCCATGACCGCGAAACCGGCCTGAAACTGCTGGCCGCCGATGCCTGGTATGTACAGGCCAAGGGCGAGACCAGCGCCTTCCTGCTCAAGGACTCCGCCCGCGACTGGGCCGTTGCGAATGGCGGCAAGGTGCTCGATTTTGCTGCCGCCAAGGCCGCTGCCCTCTAAGCGGGAGTCCGACATGAGCCCGAGTTCCCCCGCCAGCACGGCGACCTCCTTGCCCGATCTGCCCAGGCAGGCCAGCGTGCCGCAGGCCCTTGCCATCCCGTGGCGCCGTTACCTGCTGCGGGTCGCCTCGATCACGGCCTGCCTGCTGCTATGGCAATGGGCCGCGCAGCACCGGGTGAACCTGGGCCTGGTCACCTTCCAGAATGTCCCGGCCCCGCGTGAAGTACTGGCGGCGGCCTGGACGCTGCTGCAATCGCCCAGGCTGGCCAGCCACCTGTGGGCCAGCCTGGTGCGGGTGTTTTCCGGCTTTGCGGTGGCTGCGCTGGCCGGCATCGTGCTGGGCATGCTGATCGGCCGGCTGCGCTGGCTGGCCGATGTACTGCTGCCACCGCTGGAGCTGCTGCGGCCGATTCCGGCGGTGGCCTGGATTCCGCTGGCGATCCTGATGTTTCCCTCGTCCGAGCTGTCGATGATCTTCATCACCTTCATCGGCGCGCTGTTTCCCATCCTGCTCAATACCATCCACGGCGTGGAAGGCATCGATACGCGCCTGGTGGCCTCGGCGCGCAGCCTGGGATGCGGCGCGCGCGCCATCCTGACCCAGGTCATCCTGCCGGCGGCCGCACCCAGCATCGTCACCGGCCTGTCCATCGGCATGGGCACAGCCTGGTTCTGCCTGGTGACCGCAGAGATGATCGCCGGTCAGTTCGGCATCGGCTATTACACCTGGGCCTCCTACACCATCCAGAACTATGCTGACATCGTGGTGGGCATGATGTTCATCGGCCTGTTGGGCATGGGCAGCAGCGCCGCCATCCGCAAGCTCGGTGCCTGGCTGATGCCCTGGTATCTGTTGCAAAGGTAGACCATGCATATTCCTTCCTCCGGCCAGGTGGCCATCGCGCACCTGTCCCTGCAGCTCGGTACAGGCCAACGCCGCTTCACGGCGCTCCAGGACGTGTCGCTGCAGATCGCCCCGGGCGAGTTCGTCTGCGTGCTGGGCCCGTCCGGCTGCGGCAAGTCGACCCTGCTGGGCGCGCTGGCTGGCCATCTGGAGCCCAGCGCGGGCCAGGTCCACGTCGACGGCAAGCCGGTGCGCGGCCCCCACCCGGATCGCGGGCTGGTGTTCCAGCATCACACCCTCTTCCCTTGGCAAAAGGTGATAGACAACGTGGCCTTCGGCTTGAAGATGAAGGGCGTCGCACGTGCCGAACGGCTTGAGAAGGCCAGGCAATTGCTGCGCCTGGTCGGTCTCGGGGAGTTCGCGCAGAGCTACCCGGCCCAGCTGTCGGGCGGCATGCAGCAGCGGGTGGAGATTGCCCGCGTGCTCATCAATGCGCCGCGCGTGATGCTCATGGACGAACCCTTCGGCGCCCTCGACGCCCAGACCCGCCTCAAGATGCAGGAACTGCTGTTGCAGGTCTGGAGCAGCATCGGCACCACCATCCTCTTCATCACCCACGACATCGACGAGGCCTTGTTCCTGGCCGACCGCATCCTCGTCATGAGTCCGCGCCCGGGGCGCATCATCGAGGAGCTGGCCATCGATTTTCCGCGTCCGCGCGGCCCGGACCTGGTGACCTCGCCGCGCTTTACCGAACTCAAGCGCCACTGCCTGGCGCTGCTGCATCCCGAAGCCCGGGTCGTTCCGCTGGAGCGCCTCAGTCCCCTGGGTGGGCAGGCACTTGCCTCCATGGATGCCATCCAGTTCGCCATCTGACTCCTGATATTTGCGACTTCCGCATTGACCATTAAGGAAAGACCCTGTGACTTCCAGCCATCCCGCCACCTTCGATGACGAGCTCGCCCCCTGGCGCGACCGTCTTGCCCATGCCGACCCGGCCGTACGCCGCATTGCGGTGCTGGACCTGATCGACGAGGCCGGCGACGAACACGCGCCACTGCTGATCCAGGCGCTGGCCGACGAGGCGGCCGTCGTGCGCCTGGAGGCCGTGCGCGCACTGGAAGCCTTCGAAAGCCCGGACAGCGTCGCGGCCATCATCGCGCTGCTGCAGGATGCCGATATCGAGGTGCGCCAGGCTGCGGCCCACGCACTGAGTGAGCTCAAGCTGCCATCGTCGGCACCGCTGCTGCTGGCGCAGGCCCATGCCAGTCAACCCGAGGTGCTGGTGGCCATCCTGCGTGGCCTGCGCGAGCTGCGCGCCCCGCAAAGCCTGGCCCCGGCCCTGGAGGCAGTCGCCCACGCGGATGCCGAGGTTCGGCGCGAGGCCGTGGCCGTGCTGGGCTATCTCAAGCAGGAGTCGGCCATTGCCGCACTGACCGGATTGGCGGTGACGGATCCCCACGCCGATGTCCGTCGTGCAGCGACCGGCGCGCTCGGTTTTTCCCGGGACAGCGCCGTGTTGCCTGCGCTGCTCTCCGCACTGCGCGATGCCCACTGGCAGGTGCGCGAGGAAGCCGCCACCACCCTGGGCAAGCTCAAGCCGGCCGAGGCCGTGGCCGACCTGATCGCTGGCCTGGAGGATCCTTACTGGCAGGTGCGCCTGCGCGCCGCCCGCAGCCTGGGACGATTGCGCGATGCCAGGGCCGTGAGCGCCTTGCTGATCACGCTGACCCACAGCAACAGCAACCTGCGCAAGGAGTCGGCCCTGGCCCTGGGCGAGATCGGCGACGAGTCGGCGCTACCGGCGCTGCTGCTGGCCGAACAGGATCCTGATCCCGAAGTACGCAAGTCGGTACGCCTGGCGCTGGAACAGATCGGTCGCGACCGCTGAACCATGCCGCAAGCACTCAGCCTGACCAACCACGCCATCTCGGCCAGCCTGCACATCGAATGGGACGATGGCCAGCGCCAGCAGCTGTCGCATCACCAGCTGCGCCTGGCCTGCCGCTGCGCCGATTGCACCGCGCTGCGGCAACAGCACGGCAAGATCGTCGTGGTCGCCGCCATCAGGCTGGTGAAGATCCTGCCCGTGGGCCACTATGGCGTCCAGCTGGTCTTCGATGACGGCCACGACCGTGGCATCTACCCCTGGCCCTTCCTGCGCTCGCTGTCCTCCCTGCCCTCCTTGCCAGTCCGCGCATAAGCATCTGCGTCCCGTGCAGCATGCGTTTTCCGCGCAAGGTCATGCGCAATGCTTCGTTCGGCGTGGCCACGCGCTTTGGTCTAATAGCGTATTCGGCCACTGCCCATTCCCCCCAACAAGAAAACGCGCACCAGTCCGCTGCAACGCGCATCAGGAAACGATCTCACCATGGCTACACGCTTGCGCAATCTCGTCTTGGCTTCACTCTTTGTATCCGGTATTGCAATAGCCGCCCCCAAATCCGGCGGCACGTTGCTGGCCATCGTCCAGCCCGAGCCGGTCACACTGACCGGGGCCGTCAATACCGCCCAGCCGACCTCGCTGATCGCCACCAACGTCTATGACGGCCTGCTCAGCTATGACAAGGACCTGCAAGCCCATGGCCAGCTGGCCGAACGCTGGGAGGTTTCCAGGGATGGCCTGGCCATCACCTTCCACCTGCGGCGCGGCGTCAAGTGGCACGACGGCAAGCCCTTCAGCTCGGCCGACGTGAAGTGGTCGGTGGAAAACGTCTGGAAGACCCTGCACCCGCGCAACAAGGCCATCCTGGTCAACCTGACGCAGGTGGACACGCCCGACGAACTGACCGCCATCTTCCGCTTCAGCAAGCCTTCGCTGGCACTGCTGTCGACCTTGAATTCGTGGGGGGCGCCGGTCCTGCCCAAGCACCTCTACGAGGGCAGCGACGTCCTCAACAATCCCAACAACAACAAGCCGATCGGCACCGGTGCCTTCCTCTTCAAGGAATGGGTGCGCGGCAGCCATATCACCCTGGAACGCAATCCCGAGTACTGGGACAAGGGCAAGCCCTACCTGGACAAGATCGTCTTCAAGGTGGTCCCCGACGCCGGCGCGCGCGCAGCCCTGCTGGAGAATGGCGAAGCGCAGTATGCCGTCTTCAGCCCGGTGCCACCCAAGGAAGCCCAGCGCCTGGCCGCCTCCGGCAAGGTGAAGGTCGAGACCAATGGTTACCAGTGGTCCTCGCCGGTGATGTACGTGGACTTCAACCTGGATAACAAGTACCTCAAGGATGTGCGCGTGCGCCGCGCCATCGCCTATGCGACCAACCTGGACGGCCTCAACAAGGTGGTCTGGTATGGCTATGGCAAGCCTGCCGTGTCGGTAGTGCCCAGCGCCCTGACGCAGTTCTTCGACGCCACGGTGCCGCGCTACGGCTACGACATCAGGAAGGCCGAGGCCCTGCTGGACGAGGCGGGCTTCAAGCGCGGCCCCGATGGTGTGCGCTTTACCCTCAACAATGACTACCTGCCCTACGGCGACGACTATCGCCGCACCGCCGAATACTTCAAGCAATCGCTCAAGCGTGTCGGCATCGAGGTCAACATCCGCAGCCAGGATACGGCAGCCTTCACCAAGCGAGTCTATGGCGACCGCGACTTCGATACCTCGATCTCCTGGAATGCCTCCTTCCCCGACCCGCAGATCGGCCTGACCCGCATGTACTGGTCGGGCTGGATCGGCAAGAACGTGCCGTGGACCAATGCCTCCGGCTATCGCAATGCCGAAGTCGACCAGATCATCGACCAGGCCCAGGGCGCCGCGACCCAGGCCGAGCGGGTCGCGCTGTTCAAGCGCTTCCAGCAGATCACCCAGTCCGAGTTGCCGACCTTGCCCTTGCTGGAGCTGCACTTCTTCACCCTCCATTCGCCGCGCCTGCATGGCATCGATGCACAGGGTGACCAGTCGCAGGGTTCGCTCAAGGACGCCTGGCTGGACTGAGGTGGCGACCTTGCCAGACTTCGTCACCGCAGCAGAACACTGACAAAACAACAGATCACAGAGGGAAGACCATGCTCCAACTCCATCGATTGCGCGCCCTGCTGGGTGTCGCCATGCTGACCGTCACCGGCATCGTACATGCCGCCCCACCGGTGCCGGGTGGCACGCTCACCGCCCTCCTGCAGCCGGAACCGGTGATCCTGACCTCGGCGCTCAATACCGCCGCGCCGACCGGCTTCTTCAGCGCCAATGTCTTTGATGGCCTGGTGGAATATGACAACGACTTCAAGTTGCGCCCGGCCCTGGCCGAGCGCTGGGCGTTCTCCCAGGATGGCAAGACCCTGACTTTCTACCTGCGTCATGGCGTGAAGTGGCACGATGGCAAGCCCTTCACCTCGGCCGACGTGAAGTGGACACTGGAAAACGTCTGGAAGAAGATCCACCCGCGCAACCAGATCCTCTACGGCAAGGTCACCTCCACCGACACCCCGGATGACTACACGGTGGTCATCCATTTCAGCGAACCCTCGCTGGCCGTGCTCAGCTCGCTCAACAGCAATGGCGCGCAGGTGCTGCCCAAGCACCTCTACGAGGGCACCGACATCCTCAACAATCCCTACAACAACAAGCCGGTGGGCACCGGCCCCTTCGTCTTCAAGGAATGGAGCCGGGGCAACTACATCACGCTGGAGCGCAATCCCGAATACTGGGACAAGGGCAAGCCTTACCTGGACAAGATCGTCTTCAAGATCGTGCCTGACGCCGGCGCCCGCGCAGCCTCGCTGGAAAAGGGCGAGGCCCAGTACGCCCCATTCTCGCCGGTGCCCCTGAAGGATGCCGAGCGCTTGGCCAAGCTGCCCAGCCTGAAGCTGGAGACGCGCGGCTATGAGTGGCTCTCGCCCTGGCTGTTCGTCGATATCAACCTGGATCGTCCCTACTTCAAGGACGTACGGGTGCGCCAGGCGCTGGCCTACGCTATCGACCGCAATGCCTTCAACAAGGTGGTCTGGTATGGCTTCGGCAAGCCCGCCGACAGTCCGGTGGTCTCGACCCTGAAGCAATTCCATGCCAGTGACGTGCCACAGTATGGCTATGACCCCAAAAAGGCCGAAGCCCTGCTCGACGAAGCCGGTCTCAAGCGTGGTGCCGACGGTACCCGCCTGAAGATCAACCTGGACTACCTGCCCTATGGCGACGACTTCAAGCGCAGCGGCGAATTCATCCGCAGCGCCTTGAAGCGCGTCGGCATCGAGGTCAACGTACGTGCCCAGGACACGCCCACCTATACCAAGCGCGTCTATGGTGACCGTGACTTCGATCTGTCCGTGGTCTGGTTCGCCGGTTTTGCCGATCCGCTGGTGGGTGTCACCCGCGCCTACTGGAGCGATTCGGTAGGCAAGAACATCCCCTGGAGCAATGGCTCCGGCTACCGCAGCGCCGAGGCCGACAAACTGATCAGCCAGGCCCAGGGTTCGCCCAGCCAGGCCGAGCGCGTGGCCCTGTTCAAGAAGCTGCAGCAACAGGTGCAGACCGACCTGCCCTCGCTGCCGCTGCTGGAACTGCACTTCTTCACGGTGCAGTCGTCCAGCCTCAAGGACACCGTGGCCGGCGTGGACCAGGTCTATGGTTCGCTGAAGAATGCCTGGTTCGACAATGGCGCCAAGGTGGCCGCCAATGCGGGCGCCAATACCGAGCCCAAGCAGCGTTGAGGCCGGCATGAGCATCAGTGTCGACGCCGTCACGCCCGTCTTGCCCCGCCGGGGCAGCCTGCTGCGCGCCAGCGGCCGCCGCCTGCTGCAATTGCTGGCGGTGGTGCTGGGGGTGGCGGTGATCAATTTCTTCCTGCTGCGACTGGCGCCGGGGGATGCCGCTCAGGTGCTGGCCGGCGAAGCCGGTGCGGCCACACCCGAATATATGGCGGCCTTGCGCGCCCAGTTCGGGCTGGACCAGCCATTGCCCGTCCAGTTCGGCAAATACCTGCTGCATCTGCTGCAGGGCGACCTGGGCTACTCGTTCCGCCAGGGCATGCCGGTGGTGCAGCTCATCGCCGAGCGCATACCGGCCACCCTGCTGCTCATGGGGGCCAGCATCCTGCTGGCCGCAGTCGGTGGCGTGGTGCTGGGCAGCCTGGCCGCCTACCGCGCCGGCAAGCTGACCGACTTGCTGGTGTCGCTGCTGGCGCTGGTGTTCTTTGCCACCCCGCTGTTCTGGATCGGCCTGATGCTGGTGGTGGTGTTCTCGGTCTGGCTGGACTGGCTGCCGGTGGGCGGCATGATCACCGTCGAGGCGGGCTATACCGGCCTGGCCCACGTGCTGGACGTGGCCCGCCACCTGGTCTTGCCGGCCCTGACCCTGGGCCTGTTCTACATGGCGGTCTACACGCGCCTGATGCGTGCAGCCATGATCGAGGTCCGGCGCCAGGACTTCGTGCGGACGGCCGTGGCCAAGGGCGCCCGGCCACCCCGCGTACTGCTGGCGCATGTGCTGCGCAATGCGCTGCTGCCGCTGGTGACCATGCTGGGCGTGCAGGCTAGCGCCGTGGTCGGCGGCGCGGTGCTGGTGGAGACCGTGTTTTCCTGGCCGGGTCTGGGCCGCCTGGCCTTCGAAGCGCTGTTCCAGCGCGATTTCAATCTCCTGCTTGGCATCCTCTTGTGCAGTTCGGCCGTGGTCGTGGTGGTCAACTGGATCGTCGATGCCATCTACGTGCGGCTCGATCCGCGCATCCGACTCTAACGAGGACGCTGTCATGACATCACTGGCACCGGCCTTGCCGGCCATCCCCACGCAAGGCGCACTAGCGCGACTGCTGCGCTCGCCCTCGGCACTGGCCGGCAGCCTGCTGTTGCTGCTGGTGCTGGCCATGGCGGCCACCGCTGGCTGGTTGTTCCCGGGCGACCCGCTGGACATGGTGGCCGAGCCCTTTCTGCATCCGGGGGCCGATCCGGCCTACCTGCTGGGCAGCGACATGCTGGGCCGCGACCTGCTGGCCGGCATCTTCCACGGCGCCCGCGTCTCGTTGCTGATCGCCGCCGTCTCTACCCTGCTGGCCCTGCTGCTGGGTGTCAGCGGTGGCCTGCTGGCCGGCTACTACGGCGGCTGGCTGGATGCGACCCTGATGCGGGTGACCGAATTCTTCCAGACCATCCCCTCCTTCCTGTTCGCCCTGGCCATTGTGGCCGTGGCGCAACCGACGCTGTGGACCATCGCCCTGGCCATCGGTGTCACGGCCTGGCCTGGTCTTGCGCGCCTGGTACGGGCCGAGGCCCTGAGGCTGAGGCAGGGCGAGATGGTGCGCGCCAGCGTGGCGCTGGGAGCCTCCGACGCCCGCATCCTGCTGCGCGACATCCTGCCCAATGCGGCTACGCCCATCCTGGTCTCGGCCTCGCTGATGGTGGCCACTGCCATCCTGACCGAATCCAGCCTGGCCTTCCTGGGCCTGGGCGACCCCAATGCCCCCAGCTGGGGCAACATGGTCGGCGCCGGCCGCGAAGTGCTGCGCACCGACTGGTATATCACCACCATTCCGGGCCTGGCCATCGTGATCACGGTGCTGGCCCTCAACCTCCTGGGCGACGGGCTGGCCGATGTGCTGGACCCGCGCGACCACCAATAAGGACACTCCCATGGCACGCGTCTCCACCCTGTCAGCTTCGCAACTCCCGCCGGGTCCGGCCCGTAGCATCTTCGAGAAGGTCGAGGCCGAATATGGCGCCTTCGGCAACATGCTGGGCGTGCTGGCCCACCGGCCTGCCGCCATCGAGCACCTCTATGGCCTGCTGCTGGGCTTTGCCGCCGAGGGCAATATCTCGCGCCTGCACCTGGAAATCGTCCTGGTGACTGCCTCGCGGGCCAATGAATGCAGCTACTGCGTGTCACACCATGCGCCCAAGCTGCGCGCCGAACAGGTCTCGGCCGAGACGGTCGAGCGCATCCTGGAGGCCGATGTGCCCGGCCTGGGCCCGCTTGAGCTGCTGGTGCGCGACTATGCGCTGGCGGTGACCCGGCAGCGCGTGGGCGATAGCCTGGTGGCGCGTCTGCGCGAGCATTTCAACGAGTCGCAGATCGTCGAACTGACCCTGCGTGCGGCCCTGTGCGCCTTCTTTGCCCGCTTCAACGAGGCACTGGACGTGCAACTGGAGGCGCAATACCAGCCAACCGGGCTGGCCGCCTGAAGACGGGAGTCCATCATGTCATCCCTGCTCGAGATTCGTGATCTCAAGGTCAGCTTCGGCCAGCACCAGGCAGTGCGCGGCCTGGACTTGAGCATCGCCGCCGGCCAGACCGTGGCCCTGGTGGGCGAGTCGGGTTGCGGCAAGTCCACCACGGCGCTGTCGCTGCTGCGCCTGTTGGGGCCGTCGGCAAAGGTGTCGGGCCAGGTCCTCTTCGAAGGGCGGGACCTGCTGGCCCTGTCCGAGTCGGAGCTGGTCGCCCTGCGTGGCAACGCCGTCTCGATGATCTTCCAGGAACCCATGACTTCGCTGAACCCGGTGCTCTCCATCGGCCAGCAACTGATCGAGGCCATCCGCCTGCACCAGCCACTGGATCAGCGGGCCGCGCGGGCACGTGCGCTCGAGCTGCTGGCCCTGGTGCGCATTCCTGATCCGGCACGCCGCATCGATGACTATCCGCACCAGCTCTCCGGCGGCCAGCGCCAGCGGGTGATGATCGCCATGGCCGTGGCCAACCGACCGCGCCTGCTGATTGCCGACGAACCCACCACGGCGCTGGATGTCACCGTGCAGGCGCAGATCCTCGAACTGCTCGACCAGTTGCGCCGTGAACTGGGCATGGCGGTGCTGCTGATCACCCATGACCTGGGTGTGGTGGAACAATGGGCCGACAAGGTCGCGGTCATGTTTGGCGGCGACAAGGTCGAAGACGCGCCGACTGCGCAACTGTTCGCACGCCCCCAGCATCCCTATACCCGTGGCCTGCTGGGGGCGTCCCTGCGACTGGAGCAGGACCTGCACTATCGCCAGCAACGCCTGCCGGAAATCCGCAACCAGCCCGATGCACCCGGCAAGCCACAGTTCAGCCTCACAACGACGACCCTGGCCCAGCCGCCTCAGGCGGTGCTTGCCGATGCCCTGCCCTTGCTGTCGGTACAAGACCTGCAGGTGGACTACGCATCGCCCAGGGGAGTGGTCCACGCCGTGCGCGGGGTGAGCCTGGATATTGCCCCCGGCGAGACCGTGGGCCTGGTGGGTGAATCGGGCTGCGGAAAGTCGACCCTGTCACGCGCCATCATCCGCCTGGAGGAAAGTCGCAGCGGCCGCATCCTGCTGGAGGGCCAGGATATCGCCCGGCTCGATCGCAAGGCCATGCGGCCCCTGCGCCGGCGCATACAGATGGTGTTCCAGGATCCGTATGCCTCGCTCAATGCGCGTCACAGCGTGCGCGAGATACTCGATGCCGCCTTGCAGATCCACGATGTCAGGGATGCCAACGAGCGGCGCACCCGCATTGCCCGCATCATCGACCTGGTGGGCCTGCCGCAAAGCGCGCTGGCGCGCTATCCGCATCAGTTCTCAGGCGGCCAGCGCCAGCGTATCGGCATCGCCCGCGCATTGGTGCTCAAGCCGGCCCTGGTGATCTGCGATGAGCCCGTCTCCGCACTGGATGTGTCGGTACAGGCGCAGATCCTGAACCTGCTGGTGGACCTGAAACAGGAGTTCGGCCTGTCCTATCTCTTCATCTCGCACGACCTGTCGGTAGTGCGCTATATCGCCGACCGTGTCCTGGTGATGCAGGCGGGCCGCATCGTCGAACAGGGTGGCCACCAGGACATCTGGCGCCAGCCGCAACACCCCTACACCCGTGAATTGCTGGCCGCAGCGCCAGGATCGGCGCGGATACCACGTCCTGCCACCGAGCTGCTGACAGCCTGAGCGGATCGGACAGCGGGACGTTTCAATACTTTTATCACACCAAGAGGATCAATCCCATGCAGTCCCCATTCTCCCTGACCACGCACCAACAACCGAAACGGATTGCCCGCTGGCCCGCCCGCCTGGCCGCCGTCGCATCAGCCATCGCCCTGCTGCTGGGCACTCCGGCCCATGCCGAAGGACAGCTGCGTATCGCCTACCAGTACGATGTCGGCGACATCCTGCTGCACGTCGTGCGCGACCAGAAGCTCATCGAGAAATATGCCGCCCAGGAAGGTGTGCAAGCCAATGTGGAGTGGAAGCAGCTCTCCGGTGGCGCGGCCATCAATGACGCCATTCTCTCCAATACCCTGGATGTGGCCTCCACCGGCCTGCCGCCGCTGCTGACGGTCTGGGATCGTACCCGTGGCAAGCAGAACATCAAGGCCATCGCGGCCCTGGGTTCGTTGCCGACCTATCTGCTCTCGCGCAATCCGGCGGTGAAGACGCTGGATGACTTCGGTCGAGGCGATCGCATCGCCCTGCCGGCCACAACCATCTCGCTGCATGCGCGACTGTTGCAGATCGCCGCGGCCAACCGCTATGGTCGCGACAAGTTCAATCACTTCGACGAACTCACGGTCAGCCTGCCGCATAGCGAAGCGGCCGCCGCCCTGCTCTCGGGCAAGACCGAGGTCAACGCGCACTTTGCCAGCCCGCCGTTCCAGTTCCAGGAACTGAAGGATCCGGCCATCCACAAGATCACCAGTTCCTACGAGATCCTGGGCGGACCGGCGACCCTGAACATCCTGTGGGCGCCGGAGCGCTGGCAAAAGGAAAACCCCAAGACCTTCACCGCCCTGCGCCGCGCGCTGGCCGAGGCATTGACTTACGTGCAAGGCCACAAGGCCGAGGCTGCGGCCACCTATGTGCGACTGGAGAACTCGAAGCTGCCGGTGGCCTTCGTGCAGGAAATCATTTCCCTGCCCGATGTGCAATACACCCTGCAGCCGCAGAATACCTACAAGCTGGCATCGTTCCTGGCTGACGTGGGCGCCATCAAGCAGCGTCCGGCTTCCTGGAAGGATTACTTCTTTGAAGACGCCCACGCGGGCGGTGGCAGCTAGGACTGCATGCCATGGGGGATGCAGGGATGCATCCTCCTTGCCGGCGCGGCAGGCCAGTCCGATTCAATGCAGGAATTTACGGTCGGTCACGACCAGATATTCGGCATGCAGGTGGGCGGCCTCCAGCACGTGCCGGAATTTTTCCTTCTCCAGCGGCAGCAGCTCCAGTTCGTGCTGCAGCAATTCCTCGATGATCTCGGCGGCGTCCGCCGCGTCCGCACCTGCGGCCTGCATGGCCAGCAGGCAGTTCCTGACCGTGGTACGCACCAGCTCGTCCACCGGTTCGTCGTGCTCCGACATGTCGCCCAGCCGGGCAATGATTTTTACATGGCGAAGCGCAATGCTCATGGCATTGGTACACATGATCCCCTCCCTCGTTATGAAGGAAAAGATAGGCGCTCTCAGCGCCTGCCACCATCGGGCGTTTCCTGATTGCAAGACAGGCAAGGCGCCGCGGCGCCCGGCCTCACTGCTCACTCCTCGGCAAAGCCCAGGATGACGCCATGGGTGTGGGACGGTGGCACCACCAGCTTGTCGCCCACCGTCAGCACGTCGGAGAGGCCATTGGCCTCCAGTAGCGTGCGGGTGGTCCCGGTCGACGCCACCCGCACGGTCAGGCCGACGGCGCGTTCTATGCCCTGCGGTACCAGCGCGACATCCACCCCATAGTGTTGCGCCACGCCCTCCCGGCTCAGGTACCAGATGGCCGTCTTGCCAGCCTGGAAGCGCACGCCATGCCGATGACGGGTCACCGTGTTGCTGCCGAAAGCCTGGCTCAGGATGCTTTGCGCCGCGCTCGGATCCAGCGCCAGATAGACATATTCAGCCAGACCGGTGGCACCGTTAGGATGGGTTTGCCAGGGCGCGCGCCAGACCAGTTCGGGCGTGGCGTGCTCGCAGAAGAACACGCGGCCGTTGGGGATGCGGTTGGCGGCAATGCGCAAGGTGCGGAAGCGGGCATCGCCCAGATGCTCTCCATCGACCACCACAGGACGATGGAAGGATTGCGGCCCACCCTCTTCCAGCGGCACGCCGCGTTCGACCAGGTGGCGCCAGGTATGGTCGGCGTCGCTGGTCTTGAAGACCAGTCCGGCCAGGCCGCCGGGATGGCCCCAGCGCAGCGAGGAGCGCTGCGGCTCCACCCCCAGCAGCTCCAGGTAGTCATCGCCGAAGACGGCCAGATGGTTGCTGGTGCCCTTGGAATGGTGGCCGCGCGGCGTCAGCGCAAAGCCCAGGCGGGTGTATTTTTCCTGGGCGTCGTCGAGGGCGTCCTCGACGTGGATCACCACGTGGTCGATGCGAGTGCTCATGCTTGTCTCCTGATGGATGGTTCAACCCTCGCGGGCTGGTTCTCGATGCCACTGCCGGCCCGGGACGGACTCCAGCAACTGGCGGGTATAGGGATGGACCGGCGCGCCGAAGACCTCGGCGCAACTGCCCTGCTCGACCACCTGGCCTTGCTTCATGACAGCGATGCGGTCGCAGATCTGCGCGGCGACCCGCAGGTCATGGGTGATGAAGAGGATGGACAGGCCCAGTTGCTCGCGCAGCCGGGCCAGCAAGGCCAGTACCTGGGCCTGTACCGACACGTCCAGCGCCGACACCGGCTCGTCGGCCAGCAGCACCTGCGGTCGCAAGGCCAGGGCACGCGCCAGGCCGATGCGCTGGCGCTGGCCGCCGGAGAACTCGTGCGGATAGCGTTGCCAGGCATTCGGATCCAGCCCCACCAGCGCAAACAGCTCACGCGCTTCAGCCAGGGCCTGGCGGCGCGGCACGCCCTGCTCCAGCGGCCCCTGGGCGACGATTTCACCGACCCGGTGACGCGGATTGAGCGACCCGTAGGGATCCTGGAACACCATCTGGATCTTGCGTGCCCGCGCGCGTCGCTGCGCGGCACCCTGCGGCAAGGGGCTGCCACCCACCTGCACCTGACCGGCGTCCGGCGCCAGCAGGCCCAGCACCAGCCGGGCCAGGGTGGACTTCCCGGAACCGCTTTCGCCGACGATGCCCAGGGTGGCGCCCGCTGGCAGGATCAGGCTGACATCGTCCACCGCCGCTGGGGAGCTCGCGTGGCGCTGGAACCAGCCACGCGGACGATAGGTTTTGCTCAAGCCTTGCAGTTCCAGCGCGGGTGGCGCATCGCTGGCGCTCAACAGGCGTGGCGCCGGCGGCGTCAGCGGCGGCACCGCCGCGATCAGCGCTTGCGTGTAGGGATGGCGGGGATGCCCCAGCACCTGCTGCGCCAGCCCTTGCTCGACCAGTTGGCCACGCTGCATGACGGCCACCCGGTCGGCGATCTCGGCCACCACGCCGAAGTCATGGGTGATGAAGAGCACCGCCGTGCCGCGTCGCCGCTGCAGATCGTGGATCAGGTGCAGGATCTGCGCCTGGGTGGTCACGTCCAGCGCGGTCGTGGGTTCGTCGGCGATCAGCAGCGCCGGTTCCAGCGCCAGCGCCATGGCGATCATCACACGCTGGCGCTGGCCGCCCGAGAGTTCATGCGGATAGGCGCGCAGCGTGCGGGCCGGGTCGGGGATCTGGACCGACTCCAGCAAGGCCAGCACGCGCGCCTGGATCTCGCGCCGGCGCAGTACCGTATGCACCTCGAAGACCTCGGCCAATTGGCGGCCAATGGTGTGCAAGGGGTTCAGGGCCGTCATCGGCTCCTGGAAGATCATGCCGATGCCCTGGCCACGCAGGCGGCGCAAGGCAGCCGGTGAAAGCGTGAGCAGGTCGTCGCGGCCCTGCCAGATCGCTTGCCCGGCGACCGTCCTGACACCGTCCGGCAGCAAGCCCAGCACGGCATTGGCGGTGAGCGACTTGCCCGAGCCGCTTTCGCCGACCACGCACAGGACTTCGCCGGCGTACAGGTCGAGGGAGACATCATCCAGCGCCAGGGCCCGATCGGCGCCCTTGGGCAGGGCGATCGACAGATGCTTCAGCGCCAGCAGGGGTGTAGCCGCCGGGTCCGGCGCCGGCGCCAGCAAGGAGGCCGGGATGGGATGGGGAGCGTTCATGAGCGGTGCAACCTCGGATTGAGTGCGTCGTTGAGCCCCTGGCCCACCAGCGAGATGCCCAGGACCGTCAGCAGGATGGCCACGCCCGGGATGGCCGAGACATACCATTGCACCCGGATCACGCCGCGCCCGGCACCGATCAGGTTGCCCCAGGACGGCACGTTGGGATCAGACAGGTTGAGGAAGGCCAGCGCACTCTCCAGCAGGATCGCCACGGCCATGATGACGCTGCCGTAGACGATCACCGGTGGCAAGGCATTGGGCAGGATCTCGCGGAAGATCAGCTTGGCATCGCCCATGCCCAGGCTGCGTGCGGCCTGCACGAACTCGCTATGGCGCAGCGTCAGGAACTGCGCACGTGTCAGGCGCGCCACCGGCGGCCAGGACACCACACCGATGGAGAGCACCACGGTGCCGATCTCGGAGCCGAACACCGCCACCAGCACCAGCAGGAGCAGGAAGTTGGGCAGGATCTGGAAGGCCTCGGTGATGCGCATGAGCAGGTCGTCGATCCAGCCGCCATAGAAACCGGCCACCGCCCCCAGCACCAGGCCGATGACGGCGGCAATGGCGGTGGCGACCACGCCGATGCCCAGCGAGACGCGGGCGCCGTAGAGGATCTGGGCGGCGATGTCGCGCCCGACCTGGTCGGTGCCCAGCAGGAAGCGGCTGCTGTCACCCGGCCATTGCAGGGGACGGCCCGCCAGCGAAAGCGGATTGCGCGGATACGCCCAGCCGGCCGAGAGCGCCGCGGCCAGCACGGCCAGCAACAGCAGCAGGCCGACCACGGCGGCGGGATTGTTGAGGTAACGTTTGAGCAGATTCATGAATTCAGATCATCAGTGCGTGCCATTGATGCGCGGATCCAGCCGCGCATAGAGCAGGTCGACTACGAAATTGATGGCGATGACCAGCAAGGCCGAGACGAACACGATGCCCAGCAAGGTGTTCAGGTCGCGCTGCACCACCGCCTCGTAGGCCAGCCGGCCCAGGCCGGGCAAGGCAAAGACCGTTTCCACCACGACCGAGCCGCCCAGCATGGTGCCGGCCTGCAGCCCGACCAGGGTGAGCATGGGCAAGAGCGCATTGCGCAACATGTGGCGCACCACCACGGCGGTCTCGCCCACGCCCTTGGCGCGCGCGGTCCGCACGAAGTCCTGGGACGACACCTCCAGCATGGAGGCACGCATGATGCGCAGGTACACCGCCAGGAAGATCAGCGACAGCGTCACCGTCGGCAAGGCCAGGTGCCAGGCGATATCGGTGATCCTGGCCAGGCCGTGCAGCGAGACATCGATGGATTCGAAACCGCCCGAGGGCAGCCAGTCCAGCCAGATGGCGAAGACGAAGATGCCCATCAGCCCAAACCAGAACGAGGGCGTGGCATAGAACACCAGTCCCAGCGTGGAGATCAGGGTATCGGGCCAACGGTTCACGCGACGCGCGGCCAGCACACCCAGTGCCATGCCGACGGCAAAGGCGATCGCCAGCGCCGAGCCCATCAGCAGCAAGGTGGCCGGCAGGCGTTCGGCGATCACCAGCGCCACCGGCTTGCCATAGATCGCCGAGTGACCCAGGTCCAGGTGGACCAGCCGCCACAGGTAGTCGCCCAGGCGCATCGAGACCGAGTCATTGAGCCGGTAATACTCGCGCAGGCTGGCGATCATGGTGGCGTCGCCACCGCCCATCTGCGCCACCAGCGCATCGACGGTATCGCCCGGGGCCAGTTGCAGCAGCAGGAACAGCCCCGCCAGGATGATCAGCAAGGCCGGCAGCGCCGCCAGCAGGCGGCGCGCGGCCAGGGCAAACAGACGCATGGCGTGGCTCCTTATGCCTTGAGCCAGGTGTCGTGCCAGCTGCTGGAGGGCCAGCGGGCATTGTTGTGGCCGTTCTGCACGTTGCGACTGACCACCGAATAGAACTCGCGCTCGGTGGCCATCCAGATCGGCAGTTCGTCGTTGACCGCCTGCACCCATTGGGCATACAGGGCGCGACGCTTGGCCGGATCGATCTCGCTGGCGGCATCGTCGATGAGCTTGTCGACCTTGTCGGATTTCCAGCCGTACTGGTTGGTCCAGGGCGCGCCGGCCGGGCTGCCCGAGCGGTACCACACCGTGGTGGAGACGGCCGGGTCGCCGCGGAACTGGTGCCAGCCGGTGGCGATGTCGAAGTTGCCGTCCTTGTAGATGGCCGTCAGGGCGCCGGCGATATCGTACTGGACGATCTCGACCTTGATGCCGACCGTCTCCAGCGATTGCTGGATGAAGGTGGCCAGCAGAGGCACATCCTCGCCGTTCTGGATCGGCACCAGCTTCAGCGAGAAGCGCACGCCGCCCTTGCCGCGCTTGTAGCCGGCTTCGTCCAGCAAGGCCTCGGCGCGCTTGGTATCGAAGGGATACGGCGGCTTGGCGCCCTTGGGCGAGAACGACGAGGTCGAGGGAATCGGTCCGTTGGCCGGCTTGCCCAGGCCATAGAGGAAGTTGTCGATGAAGTAGCCGATATCGATGGCATGCACGATGGCGCGGCGCACCCGCACATCGGCCAGCTCCTTGCGGCGGAAGTTGAATTCCACGGTGTTGTTGAACTGGTTGGCCTCCAGCCCCTTGCTGCGCACCTCGAACTTGGGGTTCTTGCGCAGCCGGTCGAGGTCGGCCAGGGCCAGTTGCGAATAGGCCGACAGTTGCAGCGAGCCTGTCTCCAGCGCGGCGGTGGCGGCGGACTTGTCGGTGATGATGCGCCAGACGATGCGGTCCAGGTAAGGCAGGCCACGACGCCAGTAGTCGGGATTGCGCTCGGCGATGATGTACTGGCCGCGCTGGTACTCCACGAAGCGGAACGGGCCGGTACCGATGGGCGCGGTATTGGCCGGGTTTTCCAGCACATTGGTCTTTTCATAGACGTGGCGCGGCACCACGTAGCCGAGATCGGCCAGCGCGCGCAGCAGCAGGTCCAGCGGCATCGGACGCTCGTAACGGAAGACCACGGTGTGGGCGTCGGGGGTGTCGACCGCATGCAGGTAGAGATGCAGGGCGGTGGCGTAGTTGAGCTGCTTCTTCCACAGTTCCAGCGCGTTGTACTGCACATCGGCGGCGGTGAAGGGCTTGCCGTCGTGCCACTTCACGCCTTCACGCAGCTTGAAGGTGATGGTCTTGCCATCGGCCGAACTGCTCCAGGAGGTTGCCAGTTGCGGTACCGGCTTGCCGTCGGCATCCAGGTCCACCAGTGATTCGATGATCTTGCTGGTGACGATGTAGACACCGGTGGAGGCGCGCAGGGACGGATTGAGGATGCGCTGTTCCGAACCGAGGTGGACGTTGAGCACGCCGCCACGGCGTGGTTCGGTCTGCGAGAAGGAAATCGAGGGCCAGGCGGTGGAGACCAGCAGGGCTCCGGAAGAGAGCAGAAATTGACGGCGGTTTGCGCGCATTGTTTTTCCCGAGAGGATGTTGAATTGAAACACCCGCGCAGCGTAAGACAGGCCATGCCCGCTGCGGAACGACCGATTTCGCATTTGTTAATACGTTTGTCGTCGTCCGGTCATGTGGCGGGAACCCGCCGGGTGAGGCGCATGGACGCAGGCGGGCCGGACGCCATCGCGCCCTGCCCGCCTGCCGTCGTCACTGCTATCGTGGCTGCTGCGTCCTCAGACGTTCAGAGGGAACAGGTGATTGACCACCACCAGTACCACCAGCAAGGCGATGCCGGTGATGAGACTGCCGGCGATGAGTTTCTTCTCGATGGGCAGCAGAGGCTCCACCACCTTGGTGGCCGCCAGTTCCTGCTTCAGTTCTGCATGCGTGGGTTGTTGCGACATGGACGTTTCCTTAAAATAATCAGTTGGCCAGCGGCGGCTTGACACCGGCAAAGAAGATCCACGACACCAGCAGGCCGACCCAGATCACGAAGCCGAACAGGCTCAATGCATAGACCCCGACCAGCTTGCCCAGGCCGTCTTCCCACAGCTTGCGGAAGTTGGACAGCACACCGATGGAGAAGAAGGTCAGGATGAAGAAGATCACCCGGAATGTGTTGGCCACCCCCACCGACGGCGTGAGCTTGGCCAGCGTCTCCGGCGAGCTGGTGGTGGCCAGCCAGAAGCCGATCAGGAAGGTCGCCACGAAGCCCAGGATGAACTTGGGGAAGCGTTCCCAGATCTCGCTGGCCCGCGCACGCGGCTGGCCGGCCTGGACGTTGATATGGTTGGTCCAGACATAGGCCAGGATGAAGGCCCAGATGCCGATGAAGACATCGATGAACACCTTCACGGTGGCCGTGGTGCCGAGGATCCAGCCACTCTGGTAGTGGATGCCCTGGGCGGCGTTCTTGGCCTGGATCAGCGCCTCGGTGATGCCGCCGGCGGCCACGGCCGCACCATCGGTCTTGACCGCCAGGCCCAGCCAGGCAGCGGCTACCAGCGGCTCATGCCAGAGGAAGGTCTGCGCCAGCCAAGGCAGCACCAGTACCTCGATGACCGCGAAGATCACCACCAGCGAAGACACCAGTACCGGCACCGCCGGGCGTGAGCGGATCGCGCCGCCGGTGGCGATGGCCGCTGCCACGCCGCAGATCGAGATGCCGGAAGCCAGCGGTGCGGCCCATTCGCGCGAGAAGCCGAACCACTTGCGCGCCACGAAGTACACCACCGCCCAGTAGATCAGGTAGGCCTCGATGATGGCCGCCAGCCCCCGCAGTAGCACCGAGCTGGCCAGCGACAGCTTGCCGGCGATGGTCACGGCGATGAAGCCGCCCAGGATGACGATGGCGATCTTGATGTAGAGCTCGGGGCGGATGGCTTCCTTGAGCCAGTCGGCAAAGCGCGGGAAGACATTGCTGATGACCAGGCCGACGATGAGGGCCACCACGAAGCCGCCCTCGTTGGTCAGCCGCAGTGACCAGCCGATGTCGAACTTCTGCAGGTCGGCCGGCGTCACGGCGGCCAGGTAGGCATTGTTGCCGATGAACCAGCTCAGGTAGGCCAGTGCAAACACCACCGTGAAGCTCAGTGCGAAGCGTCGCACCGGCAGTTTCAGCAGCGACGCGCCCAGCGAGAGCACGGCCAGCAGCGCCAGGTAGGTCACCAGCAAGGCGCCGATGCCGCCCAGACCGGCGTAGTTCTTGGCGGTCGGGCCGAGGGCACCGGCCGGGTCTTGCCAGACCGAGGTGGACACCACCCAGCCCAGCAGGTTGGCACCGGCCAGGCCGCTCAGGGCCAGCGCAAAGATCAGCAGGCCTATGCCCAGGGCCAGCCAGTCTTCGTTGAAGCGGGCAGTTCGCCCGACCTGCGAATTGACGGCATTGGCGATTGTTGGATTCGACATTTGACAGACACCTCCACATGAGACGCCGCGACCCGGTGATCGTATTGTTGGCGGCCACGGCGTTGCTTCGACGACTTGCCGGCCCCTCCCTGCGGGATGCCGGCTGCTCAGGTTGGCCGTGCCGCGCTTTATGACGCGAGCCGCCCGGTGTGAGGCGGCGTTAGCGTCGTCAGGCTTTGGCGATGATGTTGTTGATGGTGCGCGCACGGATGCCGCCAACTTACCGCGCCCGGGTGGGCGGGGGAACGAATCGATTTGCATATCCTTGCGCAGCTTTTGCAAGCGCTGCCGCGTGATGAATGCAGGGTTTTCTTATGCGTTTTCCGCATTTCAAATTTTCCTTTTATTCGTTCACCAAAGCGGGGACCGGTCTTAGAGTGAGCCCATGGATTGCCGTCTATAGCCATCAAGTAAATAGCGGCAAGTGCTACCACCCCGTTCATGGAGAGTTCCAATGTCGTCCCTGAGTGCCATCCCCAAGCCCACCTCCCCTCAAGCGTCCCGCGAGTTGCCACCCGAGCTGGCCGCCATCCGCGACCAGGCCGCCGCTGCCGGCTTGCCCTATGCCGGCGGGATTGCCCCGCAGGCCGCCTGGGCACTGGTGGCTGCCGGCAAGGTGCTGCTGGTCGATGTGCGCAGCGCCGAGGAGCGCAAGTTCGTCGGCCATGTGCCGGACAGCCTGCACGTGGCCTGGGCGACCGGCACGGCGCTGTCACGCAATCCGCGCTTCGTGCGCGAACTGGAGAGCAAGATCGGTGGCAAGGACGTCCCGGCGCTGCTGCTGTGCCGCAGCGGCAAGCGTTCGGCGGCGGCGGCCGAGGCGGCCAGCAAGGCCGGACTGACCTGTATTTTCAATGTGCTGGAAGGCTTCGAGGGCGAGATCGATGCCACGCAGCAGCGCGGGAAGGCCGATGGCTGGCGTTTCCATGGCCTGCCCTGGGTGCAGGACTGAGCGCCTGATTGCAGGCATCGATCTCCCCTGCCCTCGTGCAGCCGCCGGCTTGAACAAGAACAGTCACGACTATCCCATGGCCAATTTCGATATCCACCAGATCGTCCAGTCCCTGCATGAAGCGCGGGTGGACTGGCGGGTCACCCAGCGGCGCAATAATGATTCCAATGGCCGCGAATTCCCCTCGCGCGATGCGCTTGACGGCATCGTCAATACGCTCAAGGGCGTGCTCTTCCCGATGCGCCTGGGCCCGCCCGACCTGCGCCAGGAGAGCGAGAACTTCCACGTCGCCCATGCCCTCGATGCCGCCCTGCATGCGCTGCTGGAACAGGTAAGGCTGGAACTGAAGTACAGCGCCGGCCTGCTCGGGCAGGCCACGCCCACGCTGGACGAGGATGCCATCTCCATCACCCGGGCCTTTGGTGCCTCGCTGCCGCAGATCCGCAGCCAGCTCGATACCGACGTGCTGGCGGCTTACCAGGGTGACCCCGCTGCGCGCAGCGTGGACGAGGTGCTGCTGTGCTATCCCGGCACCCTGGCCATGATCCATTACCGCCTGGCGCACCGGCTGTACCAGCTGGGCCTGCCACTGCTGGCGCGCATCATCGCCGAACTGGCCCATGGCGCCACCGGTATCGACATCCATCCCGGCGCGCAGATTGGTGCGGGCTTCTTCATCGATCATGGCACCGGTGTGGTGATCGGCGAGACCGCCATCATCGGCAACAATGTGCGCATCTACCAGGCCGTCACGCTCGGGGCCAAGCGCTTCCCCACCGACGCCGACGGCAAGCTGGAGAAAGGCCGGGCCCGCCATCCCATCGTCGAGGACGATGTGGTCATCTATGCCGGGGCCACCATCCTGGGCCGTATCCGCCTGGGACGGGGCGCGGTCATCGGCGGCAATGTCTGGCTCACGCATGACGTACCGGCCGGGGCCCACATCTCGCAAGCGGCTTCGCGCGAGGATGCGCTCTCGCTGGTCAGCGCGGCGGCGGCATGAGCAGCGCGCCCACAACGCCGCGCACGGCCGACGAGGAGGCGCTGGCCAGTGCGCTGGTGCAAAGCTTTGGCATCGGCGTGCGCCAGTTGCGACGTGCGCGCGGCTGGTCGCAGGAGCGGCTGGCCGAGAACTCCAACCTCAACCGCTCCTACATCGGCGAGATCGAGCGTGGCACCGCCATCGCCTCGCTGGTGACGGTGGAGAAACTGGCCACGGCGCTGACCCTCTCGCCCTCGGCCCTGGTCACCCACGGAGAACACATCAATCAGCAGAACCTGGTGCGTGGCCTCAAGTTGATGGCTATAGCATGTTGAGGCCCAGGCCCGCAGCCGCGACACTTCGCCTGCCCTTTTTTTGACGCACTGTCCCACGTACTGATCGCGCACCCGTGCGCATCCAGCAGTCCCTGCAACCTTACCCTACGGAGTCCAGATGTCCGCAACTGTCGGCGGTACCACCGCACTCGGCGATAACGCAGCACGGCAACTCGCCAATGCCACCAAGACCGCACCCCAGCTCGACACCATCAGCCCACGCTGGCTGACCCACCTGCTGCAATGGGTACCGGTCGAGGCTGGCATCTATCGCCTGAACAAGGTCAAGAACCCGGAATCGATCAAGGTCACCTGCACCGCCCGCCAGGAAGAAAACCAGCTGCCGCGTACCTTCGTGGACTATGAAGAGCAGCCGCGCGAGTACTTCCTCAACGCGGTCTCGACCATCCTGGACGTGCACACCCGCGTCTCGGATCTCTACAGCAGCCCGCACGACCAGATCAAGGAGCAGCTGCGCCTGACCATCGAGACCATCAAGGAAAACCAGGAAAGCGAACTCATCAACAACCCCGACTACGGCCTGCTGGCCCAGGTGACCGAGGAGCAGCGCATTTTCCCGCTGACCGGCGCACCCACCCCGGACGACCTGGACGAGCTGCTCACCAAGGTCTGGAAGGAACCGGCCTTCTTCCTGGCGCACCCGCTGGCCATCGCCGCCTTCGGCCGTGAAGCCACCCGTCGCGGCACGCCCCCGCCCACCATCAGCCTGTTCGGCTCGCAGTTCATCACCTGGCGTGGCGTCCCGCTGATCCCCTCGGACAAGGTGCCGGTGGCCGATGGCAAGAGCAAGATCCTGCTGCTGCGCGTGGGCGACAAGCGCCAGGGCGTGGTTGGCCTGTACCAGCCGGGCTTGCCGGGCGAACAGAGCCCGGGCCTGTCGGTGCGCTTCATGGGCATCAACAACCATGCCATCGCCTCCTACCTGATCTCGCTGTATTGCTCGCTGGCCGTGCTGACCAGCGATGCGCTGGCGGTGCTGGACGATGTCGAGATCAACAAGTATCACGACTATCCCGATACCTACAAATAAGAGGTCGCCATCGTGAGCATCCTCACTTCCGCATCCGAGGGCGCCGGCTTGCCGGGCCAGGACGCGTCGGCCGCGCCGTTCGATCCGGCCCAGCTGGCGCGACTGGCCACCGAGCTGTTTGCCGCGTCCTCCTTCCCCGGGGCTGCCCGGGTGCCGGGGGCGCAGCCACCGGCCAACTTCACGCCGCCGGCTTCGCCCCTGTCCAGCCCTGCCGGCACCAGCCAGGGCGTGCCGGGCACGGCCATTCCGCAGGGACTGGCACCGGGTCTGAACCTGATCCCGTCTTCGCCGCATCAGGTGCTGACGCTGGGTAACCGTGCGCCGTCGCTGGCTCCGGCTGCCGCTGCTGGCAACGGTACCCCCGACAAGGTCTTTTCCACCCTGCCGGCCTATGAGCCGCGCCTGGGCGGCGCGGTCATCGGTGCGCCACAGGCAGCCCCGGCAGCCGCTCCGGCGGCAGCTTCCACGGCGGGCTATTACTTCCTCGACGGCGGTCATGGTCATCCGGGTGCCGCCCAGGTGGGGCCTGCTGCCAGCACGGAGCCGCAGTATTACTTCCTGCACGCAGTGGAGTTGCCCAGCGGCTATGTGACACCGGCCAAGCCGGCGCCGCATGCGGTGCACCAGCCTGCTGGCGCCAACCAGGCGGCGGCTTTCGACGTGCATGCGGTGCGCCGCGACTTCCCTATCCTGCAGGAACGCGTCAATGGCCGCCAGTTGATCTGGTTCGATAACGCTGCGACCACCCAGAAGCCGCAGTCGGTGATCGACCGCATCAGCGAGTTCTACCGGCGCGAGAATTCCAACATCCATCGCGCTGCGCACGAACTGGCCGCGCGGGCCACCGATGCCTATGAAGGTGCACGGGAGCGTGTACGCGCCTTCCTCAATGCACCCGATGTGAACGAAGTCATCTTCGTGCGTGGCACCACCGAGGCCATCAACCTGGTGGCCAAGTCCTGGGGCGGCAAGCATGTGGGCGCGGGCGACGAGATCATCGTCTCGCACCTGGAGCACCACGCCAACATCGTCCCCTGGCAACAGCTGGCGGCCGAGAAAGGCGCCAAGCTGCGGGTGATCCCGGTGGATGATTCGGGCCAGGTGCTGCTGGATGAATACGCCAAGCTCTTGAACGAGCGTACCAGGATCGTGGCCGTCACCCAGGTCTCCAATGCCCTGGGCACGGTCACCCCGACCCGCGAGATCATCGAGCTGGCCCGCCTGGCCGGCGCCCGCACGCTGGTCGATGGCGCGCAATCGGTGTCGCACATGCGCACCGACGTGCAGGCACTGGGGGCGGACTTCTTCGTCTTCTCCGGTCACAAGGTCTTCGGTCCCACCGGGATCGGCGCCCTGTGGGGTCGGCGCGAGGTGCTGGAAGACATGCCGCCCTGGCAAGGCGGCGGCAACATGATCGCCGACGTCACCTTCGAGAAGACGGTGTTCCAGCCGCTGCCCAATACCTTCGAAGCCGGCACCGGCAATATTGCCGATGCCGTCGGCCTGGGCGCGGCCATCGACTACGTCAACCGCATCGGTATCGAGAACATCGCCAGCTACGAGCATGCCCTGCTGGAGTATGGCATGCACAAGCTGGGCGAGATTCCCGGCCTGCGCCTGATCGGCACGGCGGCCCACAAGGCCAGCGTGATGTCCTTCGTCCTCGATGGCTACAGCACCGAGGAAGTGGGCCGGGCACTGAACCAGGAAGGTATCGCCGTGCGCACGGGTCACCATTGCGCCCAGCCCATCCTGCGCCGCTTCGGGGTGGAAACCACGGTACGGCCTTCGTTGGCGTTCTATAACACCTTCGAGGAAATCGATTGCCTGCTCACGGTGGTACGACGCCTGTCGGCCCAGCGCGGGCGGCGTTGAAGGATAGACCTGCAAGACCTGACGGCCGCTTCATGCGGCCGTTTTTGTTAGCTTTTCGCGATGATGCAAAAAGCGCATAAGCACATGAAAAATGGGCGCAGCGCGATCATATCGGCTGTCTTAGTATCGTTTCCATTACCTTGATTACTATGGAACTGCGATGCCAGAAACGACTTCGGATATTGCCATCGTCGGCGGTGGTTTTGCCGGCACGGTCACCGCCATCAAGCTCTTGCGCGCCGTGACCGCCAGCGGCCAGCACGCGCCGCTGACGCTGACCCTTATCGAGAGCCGCGCCGAGATCGGCCGCGGCATCGCCTACAGCACCGACAATCCCGACCATATCGTCAATGGCACGGCGCAGCTGTTCGGCCTCTACCCGGACCAGCCCACCCACCTGCCGCAATGGCTGGCCCGCCATGCCCAGCGCCATGGCTGGACGCCACCGCCCGGCGTGGCCGAGGCCGGCTTCCTGGAGGCTTTTCCTCCGCGCTGGCTTTACGGCAGCTATCTCCAGGATGAACTGCGGCAGGCCGCGCAGGATGCCGGAGCGCTGGTACGCCTGGAGACTCTGCAAGGCCGTGTGGTCGACCTGCTGCCGCAGGCGCAGACGGCCGGTCATACGCTGTTGCTGGAGGACGGTCGCCGCCTGTCGGCCCGCCGCGTGGTGCTGGCCCTGGGCCTGTTCCGCAAGGGCGAGGACCGTTTCGTGGGCTCGCCGGAACAACGCCAGGCCCTGGGTGCGCGCTATATCGACGACGTCTGGAATGTCGCCGCCTGGCAAGGCGCAGCGCAGGACGAGGATATCCTGCTGATCGGTTCCAGCCTGACGGCGCTGGATGCCGCCTTCAGCGCCGACCGGGCCGGCTTCAAGGGGCAGTTCCATGCCTTGTCGCGCCATGGCTTGCTGGTGCAGCCGCGCCGCGCACAGACAGCCTGGCCCGATGTGCTCGATGGCCAGCGCCTGCCTGCCACCCTGCGCGAGCTGCTCAGGGCTACCCGTGCGGCGCGCCGGTCCGTGCGCGCCGCCGGCGCCGACTGGCAGCACCTGCCGCCGGCCATCCGCCCCCATGTGCCAGCCCTGTGGGCCAAGGCCAGCCCGGCCGACCGGCGCCGCTTCCTGCGCCATCTGCGCCCCTTCTGGGAAATCTCGCTGCACCGTGCCGGCCCCGAATCCAGCCGCAAGCTGGCCGGCTACCAGCAACAGGGCCGCCTGCGCCAGCTGACCGGTCGTCTGCACGGCTTGCAACGGGTCGGTGACAAGGTCGCCGTGCAATGGACGCCACGCGGCCAGGACACCGTCCAGACCCTGCTGGTGGACCGCGTGGCCAATGCCGCCGGCTACGAATTCGACTGGCAGCACATCCGCGATCCGCTGGTGACGGCGCTGCAGCGTCGCCGACTGGTCCGTCGTCATGCCACCGGTTTCGGCATCGATGCCGATCCGGGAACGGGCGCGCTCTACACCACCGACGGGCAATTGCAGGAGGGCCTGTTTGCCGTGGGCCATCCGCTGCGCGGCGTGAACTGGGAGTCCAACGCCATCGGCGAACAACTGGCCGGCGCCACGCTGACCGCCCATGCACTGGCAGCCGCACTCCACGCTGCATCGACGGCACTGCAGCCCGCCGAAAGCCTCTGATCCTTCATCCTCACCATCATGACCCAAGCCAAACCACAACTCGCCCTCGGCGCCTTCCTCATGCAGACCGGCCACCACATCGCTGGCTGGCGCCATCCCGAGGCCCAGGCCGATGCCGGCAGCCATTTCGCGCACTATGTTGCGCTGGCGCGCCAGGCCGAAGCGGCCAAGTTCGATGCCATCTTCATCTCGGACTCGGTGGGCGTGCGCAACCGCAACCTGGCGGCGCTGTCCCGCACCGCGCGCGCGGACCAGTTCGAGCCGCTGACACTGCTCTCGGCGCTGGCTGCGGTGACCGAGCGCATTGGCCTGATCGGCACCGCCTCGACCTCCTTCAACGAGCCCTTCAACATCGCCCGCAAGTTCGGTTCGCTGGACCAGATCAGCGGCGGCCGGGCCGGCTGGAACCTGGTGACGTCCAGTGGCGATGGCGAGGCCGAGAACTTCAACCTCGATCGCCACATCGACCACGCCCTGCGCTACGAGCGCGCCGCCGAGTTTCATCAGGTGGTCCAGGGCCTGTGGGACAGCTGGGAGGATGATGCCTTCCTGCGCGACAAGGAGAGCGGCCAGTATTTCGACCCCGACAAGCTGCACGTGCTCAACCACAAGGGCAAGCATTTCTCGGTGCGTGGCCCCTTGAACGTGGCCCGCTCGCCGCAAGGCCGGCCGGTGCTGGTGCAGGCCGGCGCCTCCGAGGCCGGGCGCGACCTGGCCGCACGTACCGCCGAAGTGGTCTTCGTGGCGCACCAGACCTTCGACGAGGCGCGCAGCTTCTATGCCGACATCAAGCAGCGTGCCGCCGCCTATGGCCGTGCCCCCGAGGAGATCCGCATCATGCCGGGCGTGTTCCCGGTGGTGGCGCCGACCCGCGCCGAGGCCGAGGAGAAATTCCAGGCCCTGCAGGAACTGATTCCCACCGTGGTGGGCGTGAGCCTGTTGTCGCAGATGGTCGGCTTCGATCTCTCGCCCTATCCGGTCGATGGGCCGCTGCCGGAACTGCCCGCCACCAATGGCGCCAAGAGCCGCCAGCAACTGATGGTGGACCTGGCCCGGCGCGATGGCCTGTCGATCCGCCAGACCTACCTGCGCATCGCCGGTGCGCGCGGCCACCAGCAGGTAGTGGGCACGCCCAAGGACATCGCCGACCTGATGGAGTCCTGGTTCCGGGACGGTGGCGCGGATGGTTTCAACATCATGTCACCGGCCCATCCGGTGGGCCTGTCGGACTTCATCGCGCTGGTGCTGCCGGAGCTGCGCCGGCGCGGCCTGTTCCGCACCGACTACCAGGGCCGCACCCTGCGCGAGCACCTGGGCCTGCAGCGTCCGGCCCATCCGGCAGCGCGCTGACCGATGCGGGCCTTGCAGGAGCGCCCGCCGGGCTTGCTGGCGGACATCCGCTTCGTCCTCACCGACATGGACGAGACGCTGACCTGGCGCGGCCGCTTGTCGGCAGCCACCTATCTCGCGCTGGAGCAGTTGCAGCAGGCCGGCATCCGCGTCATCCCGGTGACGGCGGCACCGGCCGGCTGGTGCGACCAGATGGCCCGCATGTGGCCGGTCGATGGCGTGATCGGCGAGAACGGCGGTTTCTTCTTCCGCCGCGAGGGTGAGCATGGGCTGGTCCGCCGCTTCTGGCATGGCGATTACGCCGACGCCGTCCTGCAGCAGTTGCGCGACAAGGGGGAGCTGGTGCTGCGCCAGGTCCCCGGTGCCAGGCTGGCCGACGATCAGCCGTTTCGCCTGACCAGCCTGGCCTTCGCGCGTGATGGCGACGTCGCGCGTGAGCAGGCGCTGGCGACCTCGCTGCGCGCCTTGGGGCTGGATGTCACGGTCAACAACCTGTGGGTGCTGGGCTGGATAGGCGGCTATGACAAGCTGGCCGCGGCCCGCAAGGTGCTGCAAGACGACTATGGCGTCAGCGACGAGCAGGCGCAGCGGCTGCTGGCCTACAGCGGCGACTCCCTCAACGACGCCCCCATGTTCGGGCACTATCGCCATACGCTGGGTGTGTCCACCATCCGCAGCTGCCTGGCGGACTTGCCACGGGCGCCGGCCTGGGTCAGCGCGGGGCCGGGGGGCGCCGGCTTCGTCGAGTTCGCCCAGGCCATCCTGGCCGACCGTGCCGGGCGTGCTCGCGATCAGTAGAGCCCGGCTTCGGTACGCTGCGGCAGTTCGCGATCGTAGGCCGCACCATCGAAGACGCCGCCACTGAGGCGATGATGCATCTGGCCCGGGCTGGGCAGGCTGGTACGCGCCACCTGCGCCTCGGGCGACCACAGGGCCGAGCGCACGATGGATTTGGAGCAGTGGAAGTAGGCGGCATCGATCTCCACCACGATCACGCTGCGCGGCAGCTTGCCGCGCATCTCGAAGCGCGCCAGCAGGGCCGGATCGATGGAAATCGTGGCGCGTCCGTTCACGCGCAGGGTCTCGCCCACACCGGGAATGATGAACAGCAGCGATACACGCGGATCCGCCAGGATATTGCGCAGGTTGTCGACGCGATTGTTGCCGGGACGGTCCGGCACGGCCAGCGTGCGCTCGTCGAGGATATGGACGAAGCCGGCCGGGTCGCCCTTGGGTGAGCAATCCAGCCCCTCCTCACCGACCGAGGCCAGCACCACGAAAGGCGAGGCACGCACGAAAGCCTGGTAGTCGGCATTGAGATGATCGAGTTCCTTGACCAGGGCGCGCTCGGTGGGCTGGCCGTAGACGGCATCGAGCTGCTCCAGGGTGGTGATGCGATGACTCACGACACGCTCCTTCACGAAAAGAGGGAGGCCAGTATAGCGGCAAGAACGATCCCAGGCCGCGCCGATTTTTCGCATATTCAAAGGCGGAAATAGTCGTTCCTCATCCTGTTTCCCCTTCCTATACTCGCTCCCATTTGGTGCATGCCGCACCAGATCGCCATGCCCGCACCTGCGCGGTTCGCCACGAGCACCGATGCAGGCCTGCGCGGCGGCGTTCCTGATTCCACAACAACAAGGGAAGATCCTATGCAATCGCTGACTCTGAAAACGGCCTTCACGCCGCTGTTCCTGGCAATGACACTGGCCCTGGCCTCGGGCGCGGCCCATGCCGACAAGCTGGACGACATCAAGAAGGCCGGCGTACTGCGCGTGGCCGCCTTCGACGGCAATCCGCCCTTCGGTTATGTCGATGCCACCACCCGCAAGATCATCGGCCTGGACGTGGACTATGCCAATGAGCTGGGCAAGAAGCTGGGCGTGAAGGTGGAGATCGTGCCGACCAATCCGGCCAACCGCATTCCCCTGCTGACCGCCAACAAGGTCGACCTGGTCTTTGCCAACTTCACCATCACCGAGGATCGCGCCAAGGTGATCGACTTCAGCATCCCCTACATCGCTTCGGGCCAGCAGTTCCTGGCCAAGAAGGGTGTGCTCAAGAACGCTGATGACATCAAGAAGGTCCGCGTAGGTACCGACAAGGGCACCACCATGGAAACCACGCTGCGCGAGAAGTATCCCGATACCAAGGTCGTGCTCTATGACGACACCCCGCTGGGCCTGGCCGCCCTGCGCAATGGCAATATCCAGGCTCTGAGCCAGGATGGCACCAAGCTGACCGCGATCCTGGCTACGCTGCCCGACAAGGATAAGTACGAGATCCCGGCCTTCGCCATCTCGGAAGAATATGAAGGCGTGGGCGTGCCCAAGGGCGAGACCCGCCTGGTGAGCTACCTCAACGACTGGCTGCGCGAGCTGGAAAAGAACGGTACCGCCCAGCAGATCTATGACAAGTGGTTCGGCCCGCAAAGCGCCCAGCCGCTGCCGCGCCTGTTCAAGATCGGCGATACCCGCCTGAGCCAGAAGTAAATCATTTCCCTCCAGCGGCAAGGCGGCCGGCATTGTGCCGGCCGCTTGTCGTTGCGGCCTGCTGAGTCCGTTTGATTCCGATTTATTCCGATGATGTCCCATTTCCTTGCCGGCCCCTGGCTGGCGCCCAAGTACCTGCTGTGGATGTGGCAAGGGTTCCTGGTCACGCTGTGGCTGACGGCCCTGGTGGCCCTGCTGGCGACCTTGCTGGGCGCGGTACTGGCCAGCGCGCGTGCCAGCCGCTCGCCGTTCTTGCATGTACCGGCGACGCTCTATACGTCGCTGTTTCGCAATACGCCATTGCTGGTGCAGTTGCTGTTCTGGTATTTCGGCGTGCCCAGCCTGTTTCCCGAGGGCGCGATGGAGTGGCTCAACGGCGACCACGTGCTCCACCTGTTCGGGCCGCTGGCCTTGCCATGGCCGTCCTATGAATTCCTCGCGGCGCTGTGCGGGCTGGTGTTCTACTCCAGCGCCTACATCGGCGAGGAGATCCGCTCCGGCCTGCGTGGTGTGCCGGCCGGACAAGCCCTGGCCGCTGCCGCCATCGGCATGACGCGTGGCCAGGTGCTGCGTCATATCGTGCTGCCGCAGGCGATACGGCTGATCCTGCCCTCGCTGCTGGGCCAGTACATGAACATCCTCAAGAACACCTCCCTGACCATGGGCATCGGCCTGGCCGAGCTGTCCTATGCCTCGCGCCAGGTGGAGTCCGAGACCTTCTTGGCCTTCCAGGCCTTCGGCGTGGCCACCCTGCTCTACATCGGCGCCATCGCCCTGATGGAAACCGCCGGCCACCGGCATCTGCGCGCGCGTCGCCTGCGCCAGGGGAGGCATTGATGCAACTGGCCGTCCTGCACGACAACCTGTCCTATCTGCTCTGGGGCAATTATCCCGATGGTCCGCTGGGTGGCGCGGCGCTGACCGTGATCCTGAGTGCCGGCTCGGCCCTGCTCTCGGCCCTCCTGGGGCTGTTGCTGGGAATCCTGCTGGCCATCGGCCAGGGACCATGGCATCGCCTGCTGGTGGTGCTGCTGGGCTTCCTGCGCGCCATCCCGGTGCTGATGCTGATCTTCTGGACCTACTTCCTTTTGCCCATCGCCTTCGGCATCGACGTGCCGGGCGTGCTGTCGGTGATGCTGGCGTTGTCGCTGGTGGGTGGCGCCTACCTGGCCCATGCAGTGGCCGCAGGTATCCACGGCATCGGCAGCGGCCAGTGGCAGGCGGCCCTGTCGCTGGGAATGCCGCGCGGGCAGGTGCTGCGCTACATCATCCTGCCGCAGGCGCTGCAAATCATGCTGCCCTCCTTCGTCAATCAATGGGTCACGCTGGTCAAGGACAGTTCGCTGGCCTATATCGTCGGCGTGGGCGAGCTTTCTTTCGTGGCGGCCCAGGTCAATAGCCGCCTGATGGTGTATCCGGCCGAGGTGTTCCTGCTGGTGGGATTGCTGTATTTCATCCTGTGTTCGGCGCTGGAGCAATGCGCCCTGCGGGTCGGCCGTTACTACCAGGCGGCAGGCCAGCCGGGTGGGCGCTGAACTGCATTTAGCGCATAAGGATATCGATTTTTATTCGTTCCGCGCAGCTTGCCCCATTCATTAGAGTGATCGACTTCCACGCAACAGGAATGAACCCACTCCATGAGCAAGCCTAATTTCTCCGCACTCTCCCTGAGCCGTATCGCCACCGCCGTGGCCGGCACTGCCATCCTGCTGGCGACCGTGCCGGCACACGCCGATGCCACGCTGGACAAGATCAAGAGCCGTCACAAGATCGTCATCGGCGTGATGCTCTCCGGCGGTCCCTTCGGCTCCATCGACCCGTCCAACCAGAAGCCGGTCGGCTGGAACGTCGAGCTGGCCCAGGACATTGCCCGCCAGCTGGGCGTGGAGCTGGAAACCGTGCAGGTGCAGCCGTCCAACCGCGTGCAGTTGCTGCAACAGGGCAAGGTTGACCTGCTCATCGCCGGCATGGAATGGACCCAGGAACGCAACGAGATCCTCGGTTTCGCGCCCACCCCCTTCTATCGTGTCGGCGGCATCGCCATCGTCCCCGCCGACAGCAGCATCCGCCGCTGGGAAGACCTGCGCGGCAAGGAAGTCTGCCTGTCCCAGGGCAGCAACTACGCCAAGCCGCTGGCCAACGACTACGGCGCCACCCCCAAGGGCTTCAAGGGTTCCTCGGAGTCGCTGCTGGCACTGCGCGGTGGCAATTGCGTGGCGGCCGTGCATGACGCCACCCTGATCAATCCGCTGGTGGCCACCAATCCGGAGTGGAAGAACTACCGCACCATCGCACCCGAACTGATCCCCGGCAACTCGGTGGTATGGACCCGCAAGGGCGAACAGGATACCGCCGCCGCCGTCGACAAGATCGTGCAAGGCTGGCACAAGAGCGGCTGGCTGATCGCAACCGAGAAGAAGCTGGGCATCACCCCGCCTTCGCTGGCCCTGCCCGAGCTGCAAAACAAGTTCAAGAGTGCCTGAGCCAAAGGCATGACGATCTCGCAGTGGCCCGAGGCGGCCGTGGCAGCCATCAAGGCGGCCGGCCTCAACTATGAATTCCTGCTTGCGGCCAGTGAGCGCACCTCCTTCCTGCAAGGGCTGGTGGTGACGATCGAACTGGCGCTGGCCGCCATCGTCTGCAGCCTGGTGGCCGGGCTGTTGCTGGCGGCCATGCTGGTGTCGCGTCAGCGTGCGCTGGCCTGGCTGGCGCGCGGTTTTGTCGAGCTGACCCGCAACACGCCCACGCTGGTGCAGCTCTACTGCGCCTTCCTGGTGCTCAACATGCTGTTGACCGAAGCCCTGAAGCTGTCCGGCGGCAATCCGCTCACGCCCTTCATCTGGGTGGTGATCGTGATCTCGCTGCACAAGGCGGCCTTCCATGCCGAGTCGCTGCGCGCGGGCCTGCAGGCGGTGCCGCCGGTGATGCTGGAGGCAGCGGCCTCGCTGGGCTTTTCGCCGACGCGGCGGCTGTGGCTGGTGCAGTTCCCGCTGGCGCTGCGCTTTGCCCTGCCCAGCCTGGTCAACAACCTGGTGGACCTGGTCAAGATGACCACCGTGGCCTCGGCCATCGCGGTGGGCGACGTGACCTACCAGTCCATCATGATCTGGAGCCAGCGCGACAATGTGCTGGAGCTGATGCTGCTGATGCTGGTCTTCTTCGGTGTGTTGACCTGGCTGGTCAACCAGGCCGGACGTGTACTGGAACAACACTGGAGGATGCCTGGCTATGGCCGATAACAGTGAACTGACGGCCCCGATCGCCCTGGCGAGCGGGCGCACCCTGCGCAGCATCACGCTGCCCGCCATCACCGCCGTGGCGCTGGCGGCGCTGCTGGCCCTGACAGTGCTGTGGCTGATTCCCGCCTGGCAGGGCTGGCCGCTGGCCGCCCACCTGCAACGCTGGCTGCCGGCGCTGCTGTGGGGCATGCTCGCCAACATCCAGATCAGCGTACTGGCCATTGCCATCGGCACGGTGGCGGGCCTGTTCGTGGGGGCGCTGCAGCTCTCGCCGCTGGCCCCGGTAGCGCGCCTGGCACGCTGGTATGTGCAGGTGTTTCGCAATGCGCCGATGCTGATCCTGATCTATTTCAGCACCTACGTCTTCCCCTTCGAACTGCACCTGGGCAGCCACTACGTGGCCTTCCCGGACTGGATCAAGGTGACCCTCGGCCTGGCCCTGCCGGCCAGTGCCAATGTGGCCGAGATCTTCCGTGGCGCCATCGGCTCGATCCCCTCGGCGCAGTGGGAGGCCGCGGCCCTGCTGGGACTGCGCCGTTCGCAGGCGTATCGCTGGGTGATCCTGCCGCAGTGCCTGCGCCGCATGCTGCCGCCGTGGATGAACCTGTACGCCACCATCACCATGGGCACCGCCCTGGCCTCGCTGGTGGGCGTGAAGGACTTGCTGGACACCGCACAGATCGCCAGCAGCACCGTCAACCGGGTCGATTTCACGGTGGCCGTGTACTTCCTGACGCTGCTGATGTTCTTCCTCTACTGCTATCCGATTTCGCGTTTGACGCAATACCTGGAAAAGAAACATGCCTTCCATTGACTCCCCAACGAGCGCACAGCCCCTGGTCAGCCTGCGCGATGTGCATCTGACCCTGGGCGGCAATGCCATCCTGCGCGGCATCGACCTTGAGGTGCAGCGCGGTCAGGCGGTCTCCATCATCGGGCCCTCCGGCTCGGGCAAGTCCACCATCCTGCGCTGCGTGACGGGGCTGCTGCGCCCGCAGGCGGGCCAGATCATCCTCGATGGCGTGGATATCCGCGCCCTCAAGTCCGAGGCGCAACTGGCGCAATTGCGCCAGCGCGTGGGCTTCGTGTTCCAGCAATACAACCTGTTCCCGCACCTGACGGTGCTGGAGAACCTGGTGATGGCGCCGATCCGCATCCTTGGCCTGGGCCGCGCCAGCGCGCGCAGCCGTGCGCTTGGGCTGCTGGAACGGGTGCGCCTGGCCGGCAAGGCCGACGCCTATCCGGGCGAGCTCTCCGGCGGCCAGCAGCAGCGCGTGGCCATTGCCCGGGCGCTGGCGATGCAACCGGAACTGATCCTCTTCGACGAAGTGACCTCGGCACTGGACCCAGAAATGGTCGGCGAAGTGCTGACCGTGATCCGTGAACTGGTGCAGGACGGCATGACCTGCGTGCTGGTCACCCATGAAATGCGCTTTGCCGAGGAAGTCAGCGACCAGGTCTATTTCATCGAAAGCGGTCGCGTCATCGAGCATGGCCCGGCGCATCACATCTTTACCGAACCGGACAACGAGCGTACCCGTGCCTTCCTCAACCGCGCGCTCAATGGCGAACGCGCCACGGCACGCAACAGCTTCGCGCCCATCGATTTCAACCGGCTGAGCTTCTCGGTCTAGCCGCTCCCCCGACAACAGATACCGACTACAGACAGGACATCCTCATGAGCATCGCCCAAGAACGCGCCACCGCCGTGGCATCCACCCTGGCCCGCATCCGCCAGATCGAACAACAGCAGGGCGAACAGGGCATCAGCCGCGCCGCACTGCAGGCCATCACCGAGGTCTTGCAGGCGCTGGCCGAGCGCCGCGACCTGTTCAGCTTCGCCGATTTCCCGCCGCCGCAGGCCGACAGCGGCGCCACCTCGACCCGCTACTACCTCAACCACGAGGGCGCCGACACCGACAAGGACGATATCGCCCTGTATCTGAATTCCATCATCCCCGGCAAGACCACCTTCCCGCACAACCACGACACCTGGGCGGTGATCGTGGCCGTCAGCGGCCAGGAACTCAACCGCCTTTATGAGCGCGAGGATGACCGCTCCGACCCGGAACAGGCGCGCATCCGCCTGGCTCGCGAACTGGTGGTGCAGCCCGGCACGCCGATCAGCTTCCTGCCGGACGACTTGCACAGCATCCATGTACAAGGCGATGCACCGACCCTGCACTTCCACCTTTATGGCCGCCCGCTGGATACCCTGACGGGCCGCATCGGCATCGACCCGCAGAGCGGACGCATCCTCAACTACAACCAGAACTTCTTCAACCGCGCGGAGAAAGCCGCATGAGCCGCCACCTGCATACCGAACTGATCCACGCCGGCACGCCGCAACTGGCCTCCGGTACCGGCCCGGTCAATGTGCCGGTGGTGCGCACCAGCACCCTGCGCTACGCCAGCACGGCCGAATACGATGACATCCACCAGCGCCGCGCCGCCGGCGAAAACGTGGCCGCCTATGGCCGCCATGGCCTGGAGACCCATCGCGCGCTGGAAAGCGCCATCGCCACCCTGGAAGGCGGGCGCCATTGCTTCCTCGCGCCCTCGGGCCTGGGCGCCATCACGCTCACGCTGCTGGCGCTGCTCTCGCCGGGCGAGCATGCGCTGGTGCAGGACAGCGTCTATTCGCCCCTGCGACGGGTGGACCACAGCCTGCTCAAGCGCTTTGGCATCGAACTCAGCTATTTCTCGCCCTCGCGCGACGACGTCGCCAGCCTGATCCGGCCCGAGACGCGCCTGCTCTATCTGGAGGCGCCCAGCTCGTTGCTCTATGAAATCCCCGACCTGCCGGCGCTGTCGGCACTGGCACAACGCCACGGCGTGATCGTGGCCACCGACAACACCTGGGCCTCGGGCTACCTGTATCGTCCGCTGCAACTGGGGGCGCAGGTGTCCATCCTGGCGGCGACCAAGTACATCTCCGGCCATTCGGATGTCATGCAGGGCGCCGTGGTGGTCAATGACGATGCACTGGCGCAGCGCATCCGCGAGGCCAGCGACAGCCTGGGACTGGCAGTCAGCCCGGATGACGCCTACCTGTCCCTGCGCGGCATCCGTACCCTGCCGGTGCGGCTGGCGCAGCACCAGGTCAATGCCCTGCAGGTGGCGCAATACCTGGAATCGCATCCGCAGGTGGACCGCGTGTTCTACCCGGCACTGCCCTCCGACCCCGGCCACGCCTTGTGGAAGCGTGACTTCAGTGGCGCCAATGGCCTGCTGTCGTTTGCCTTCCGCCAGGCCGACGGCGAGCAGGCCCGCCGCTTCATCGATACGCTGGAGCTGTTTGCCATCGGCGCCTCCTGGGGCGGCTACGAAAGCCTGGTGCAACTAGCCGCGCCGGCAAGACTGGCCGAGCACAGCTACTATGACGGCAGCCAACCGGTCGTACGCCTGCACGTCGGCCTGGAGAATCCCCACGACCTGATCGACGATCTCTCGCGCGCCTTCCAGGCCGCCCTTGCCCACTGAACCGACACCGACACCGACACCGACATCATGGCTGATCTCATCTCTTCGACGACCCTGAAACACTGGCTGGACCAGCGCGCCGAACTGGCGCTCTTCGATGTCCGCGAAGCCGGTCAATTCGGTGAAGGACACCTGTTCTTCGCCACTCCGCTGCCCTACAGCCGGCTGGAACTGGACGCGCCACGCCTGGCCCCGCGCAAGGAGGTACGTGTGGTGCTGGTGGACGACAACGACGGCGTCGCCGGCCGCGCGGCCACCCGGCTGGAAGCCCTGGGCTACCGCCAGGTACTGGTGCTGGATGGTGGCGTGCCGGGCTGGGAGACGGCCGGTCATACGCTCTTCAAGGGTGTCAACCTGCCCTCCAAGACCTTTGGCGAACTGGTCGAGCATGCCTATCACACGCCCCACATCAGCGCGCTCGAACTGGAACAATGGCGCCGCGACGGCAAGCCTTTCGTGCTGCTCGATGGCCGCACGCTGGAAGAACATCACAAGATGACCATCCCCGGTTCGGTGGCCTGCCCCAATGGCGAACTGGCCTACCGCATCGCCGCGCTGGTGCCTGATGCCGACGTGCCGGTGGTGGTCAACTGCGCCGGCCGCACGCGCAGCATCCTGGGCGCGCAGACCCTACGCAACCTGCAACTGGCCAATCCGGTGCTGGCGCTGGAAAACGGCACCCAGGGCTGGTACCTGGCCGGCCTGACGCTGGAGCATGGCAGCCAGGCGCGCTATCCCGACCAGGTCCCCGACGACCTGACGGCCGCCCGTGGTGCCGCCGAACGCTTGCGTCGCCACTTCGCCATTCCGCGCCTGGATGCGGCCCAGGCCCAGGCCTGGATCGATGACAGTGCGCGTACTACCTTCGTGCTGGATATCCGCAGCGAGGCCGAGTATCGCACCCGCACGCTGCCCGGTGCCGCACATGCGCCCGGTGGCCAGCTGATCCAGGCCACCGATCAATACGTGGGGGTGCGCAACAGCCGGCTGATCCTGCTGGACGACGAACAGGTGCGCGCACCGGTCGTGGCCAGCTGGCTGTATCAGCTGGGCTTCGACGTGGCGGTGCTGGAACAGGGCATCGCCACCCCGCTGCGCCTGCCGGCGGCACCGGTGGAGCGCTGGGCGCTGCCAGCGGCCAATACGCAACTAGTTACGGAGCAGCTCAAGCAAGGCCGTGCCAGCCTGCTCGATCTGCGCAGCAGCGCTGCCTATCTGAAGGAACATGCCCTGAGCAGCCAGTGGCTGGTACGCGGGCAACTGGGGCAATGGATCAGGTCGCAGGAGGCAACGCCGCACACGGTCTACCTGATTGCCGACAGTGAGGCGCTTGCGGGGCTGGCGGCGCGGGACTTGCGCGAGGCCGGTGTGGGCGAGATTGCCTGGATCGCCGGGCTGGAGCCTTTACGGCAAGCCAATTGGCCCACGGCCGTGGATGCAGCGGCGCTGTCGCCGCAACAGCGCGTCGACTACCTGTTCTTCGTGCATGACCGCCATGAAGGCAATGCCGAGGCGGCACGCCAGTACCTGGCCTGGGAGACGGCGCTGATCGCGCAATGCGGCGAAGGGGAATTGGACGTCTTCCGGCTGGACAGGTTGCCGGCCTAGTCGAGGATGGCCTGCAGACGGGCCAGGGCGTCATCAATCACGACCTCGGGAGCCTTCTCGATCTTGCGGGCGCCCCTGGCTTCCAGGTCCATCATGCGGATCTGGTTGACCAGCGCCGCGCCTTGGGTCCGGGTGCCGGCGCCACTCAGGCTGACGGCAAAACCGGCGTGACGGGCAAAGTCACCTCCCTGCGTGATGGGCGCCACCAGCACCGTACCCATCACATTGAACACGGACGTCGACAGGATCAGCGCGGGCCGATGCTCGCCGCGCTGTTCGTGACCCTGTGTCGGCTCCAGGTTGACGACCACGATGTCGCCACGCTCGAACTTGACGCGCCTCACCATGTCTCGCGGCCTACCGGCTTGAGCTTGCTCCACGCGGCCATGTCCGCCGGTTCTGGCGCCTTGACGTCGCATTGAGCGACCAGGTCTTCGAGCGCATAGGTATGGCGCTTGGGCTTCAGTAGCGCGCCTTCGGGGCGGATATCGACCGTGAGCTTGTCGCCCAGCTTGACATTGAGCAGGCTGAGAAATTCGGTGGACAGGCGCACTGCCGCGCTGTTGCCCCATTTCTGGATCGAGAGTTCCATGCATATCTCCGTAATGTAGATACATTGTATAAACACGCATTCGGTAGTTCAAGTGTTGCGTAGATACAATGTATCTACCATCTTGCACGTCATGAGATTTTCGCACGAAGCACTTGGGGTGATGCAGAACGTGCTGCAGGCGATCGCATTGAACCTACATTTCTCGATCGAATTCTTTGTCGCCAGCAACGCTGTCCGCCTATCCGGAGGTGCTTCGATCCCGGCCGCCGACCATCGCATAAGCACATACGAATTCATTCCTTTCCGACGGCAATTTCCCCTTTCTATACTGGTTGGCGCTGTTGTTGTACCCCTCTCCACGCCACGGTTCAGAAAGGACCTCCATGCAATCGGATCGCCGCGACTTGCTCAAACATCTGGCGCTAGGCAGCGCCGCCCTGCTCACCCTGCCGGCGCTGCCCCTGCGTGCCGCGCCGGCCAGGCCCGATGTCATCCGCATCGGCGTGGCGCAACCGGGCATCGGCAATCCACCGGTGTTCTCGGGCAGTTCGGCGGCGGTGGCCAATGCAAAGGGCTGGGTCGAGGAAGAATTCAAGGCCGATGGCATCAAGGTCGAGTGGTTCTTCTTCAAGGGCGCCGGTCCTGCGGTCAACGAGGCACTGAGCAACCAGCAACTGGACTTCGCCTTCCAGGGCGACCTGCCGGCCATCGTGGCGCGTGCTGCGGGCCTGAAGACCAAGCTGGTGCTGGCCACCGGCGTGCGCTCCAACATCTACCTGGCGGTGCCACCGGATTCGCCGATCCAGTCGGTCAAGGACTTGCGCGGCAAGCGCGTGGCCATCTTCAAGGGCACCAATGCACAGTTGCCCATCAACCGCGTACTCGAAGCCAACGGCCTGCAGGAGCGCGAGCTGCGTTCTATCAACCTGGACCAGGCCACCACGCTGGCGGCACTCTCCACCAAGGATATCGACGCCGCCTTCGGCAACATCAACCTGCTGCGCCTGCGCGACAAGAACGCGGCCCGCATCGTCTTCACCAGCAAGGGGGCCTCGCCCATCTTCACCACCCAGTCGCATGTGCTGGTGACCGAGCAGTTCGCCCAGCACTATCCCGACACCACGGCGCGCGTGGTCAAGGTCTTCGTCAAGGCGGCCAAGTGGGCTTCCGACGAGGTCAACCGCGATGAGGTGCTGCATCTCTGGGCCAAGGCCGGCACGCCCTACGAGCACTGGCGTGAGGACTATGACGGCCAGCCGCTGCGGGTGCGCATCAATCCCAACTTCGATCCCTTCCTCATCGCCCGCTACAAGGACTCGGTGGAACAGGCCTATCGCTTCAAGCTCAGCCGCGCGCGCTTCGATGTGGACCAGTGGATCGACCAGAGCTACCTCAAGGCCGCCCTGAAGGACTTGAAGCTGGAGAACTTCTGGCCGGTGTTCCAGCCCGATGGCAAGATCCTGGGAGCGTAAGCGATGAGCACGCCACCGGCTGCCTTGGCAGCCTCCCTCCCCACGACAGGCACTGCGCCCGGCCGCAGCGCCTACACCGCCTTCTTCGGCCGCCACGCTGCGTTCTGGCTGGCGCTGCCCTTCCCGCTGGGCTTGCTGCTGCTCTGGACGGTGGCCGCGCAACTGGGCTGGGTCGCGCCGCAGGTGCTGCCCTCGCCGCAAGCGGTGCTGGCCACCTTCATCGACCTGGCGCAATCGGGCGAACTGCTCGACAACCTGGGCATCAGTCTTCTGCGCGTGTTGCTGGGCTTTGGCGTGGGCGTGGCCGGCGGCTTGCTGCTGGGCGTGGCCATGGGCCTGTCGCCGCTGTTCAAGGACTACGTCTATCCCTTCTTCAAGGCCTTCAGCCAGGTACCGGTGCTGGGCTGGCTGCCCTTGCTGATGCTGCTGGTAGGCATCGACGAGGCGCTCAAGATCATCCTCATCGCCAAGGCGGCACTGGTGCCCATTGCGGTCAACACCTACAAGGGCATCGAGAACGTACCGGCCCGCTACGTCGAGGTGGCGCGGGTGCTGCGCTTTTCGCGCTGGCAGCTGCTGTGGCGGGTGATCTTCCCGGCGGCGCTGCCGCCGATCTGGAATGGCGTGCGCTATGGCTTCACACATGCCTGGCTGGCGCTGGTGGTGGTGGAACTGCTGGCGTCCTCCGAGGGGCTGGGCTACATGATCGTGTTCGGTCGCCAGCTGTTCCAGCTGGACGTGGTGATTGCCGCCGTGGCGGTGGTGGGCGTGGTGGGTTACCTGGGCGACCAGGTGCTGGCACGTATCGAAGTGATCCTGCTCGGCTGGCGCCGCAGCGGTTTTTGAGGAACTGCCATGAGTACCTCCCGACATGACCGTCACCCGGTGCCGCCTGCCTTGCGCGGCTGGGTGCTGCCCATTGCACTGGTGTTGCTGTGGTGGCTGGCGGCGCGCCTGCACTGGTCGACCTCGCCACTGCTGGTGCCGCCGGGCAAGGTGTGGGACACCGCCGTGCAGCAGTTGCTCAGTGGCGACCTGGCCCTTGCCCTGGCAGCCAGCCTGCGGCGCGACCTCATCGGCCTGGCCATTGGCGTGACGGCGGGCCTGGCCTTCGGCATCGCCTTCGGCCTGTCGCGGCTATTCGAACGGATGATCGGGCCGACCTTCCATACCCTGAAGCAGATTTCGCTGTTTGCCTGGATTCCGCTGCTGTCGGTGTGGTTCGGCCTGGGCGATGCGGCCAAGGTGGCCTTCCTGTCGCTGGCGGCCTTCTTTCCCGTAGTGCTCAACACCTTCGAAGGCATCCGCAGCGTGCCGGGCGAACTGATCGAGGCCGCCCGCGTGCTCAAGTTCAGCCGTCGCCAGTGGCTCACCAAGCTGGTGCTGCCGGCGGCGGCCCCCTCCATCCTGGCCGGCATCCACCTGGCCCTGGTGTATGCCTGGCTGGCCACGCTGGGGGCGGAATACCTGCTGGTCTCTGGCCAGGGCATCGGCAACACCATGATCGACGGGCGTGAACTGTTCCTGATGGATCTGGTGATCTTCGGCGTGCTGGTGGTGGGTTTTGTCGGCTTTGCCCTGAACTGGCTGGCCGCGCGCATCGAGCGCCGCCTGCTGGCATGGCGCGGGCGTTCGGTAGCGCAATTCTGAAAATTCTGAATTTTCCAAGGAGAGAAGATGGCCCAGGCCGGTACGCTGGAAATCCAGCACCTGAGTAAATCGTATGCCGTCAAGGACGGCGAGCTGGCCGTGCTGGAAGACGTGACGCTGCACATCGCGCCCGGCGAGTTCGTCAGCATCGTCGGCACCAGCGGTTGCGGCAAGTCCACCCTGCTGCGCCTGATCGTGGGGCTGGAAGACCAGTACCAGGGCCAGGTGCTGCTGGATGGCCAGCGCATCGTGGGTACAAGCCTGCAGCGCGGCATCGTGTTCCAGGAGCATCGCCTGTTCCCCTGGCTGACGGTGGAAGGCAATATCGAATTGGGCCTGCTCAACGCACCCGGCACGGCCGCGCAAAAGCGCGAGGCGGTGCGCGAGCATATCGCCCTGGTGGGCTTGCAGGGTTTCGAGAAATCCTATCCGCACCAGTTGTCGGGTGGCATGGCGCAACGCGTGGCCATTGCCCGCGCACTGGTGAGTAAGCCCGAGATCCTCTTGCTGGACGAGCCCTTCGGCGCGCTCGACGCCATGACCCGCGCCTACCTGCAACAGGAGCTGCACCGTGTCTGGCAGGCCGAGGGCATCACCATGATCCTGGTGACCCATGACGTGGAAGAAGCCGTCTACCTGGGTGACAAGGTAGTGGTGATGGAACCGCGCCCGGGCCGCGTGCGCCGCATCGTGCCGGTGGCGCTGGCCCATCCGCGCGACCGCGCCGACCTCGGCTTTGCCAGCGTCAAGCAGCAGGTGCTCGACGAGTTCTCGCACGACAGTGCCAGCCTGGCCGAGCCACCGCTCAAGCCGGAACGTGCGCTGGCGCCACCCTTGCCGGCTGCCTTGTGGCAATTCGCGGTATGAGCCGCTCCGCTTCTCCTTCCAGCCGGCGGCAGTTCCTGCGTGCCGGTGGTGCGCTTGCGGGGGCCGCGCTGGCACCAGCGGTGTCTGCCGCCACGGCCGGCCAGGCCCAGCCACTGGAAGTGGCGCCGTGGAGCAAGACGCCGGGCGAGCCGGCCCTGTGGCATCCCTACGGCCAGCCCTCGCCTTACGAAAAGAACGTGGTCCGCCGTACACGCGGCAGCGCCCCCTTCCCCGGCGCCAATTCCTCGATGACGCCGCTGCAGGACCTGTTCGGCATCATCACGCCGACCGGGCTGGTATTCGAGCGCCACCATGCAGGCATCCCGCTGATCGACCCTGGCCAGCATCGCCTGGCGGTACATGGACTGGTGGCCCGGCCGACACTCTTTACGATGGACGACCTGGTGCGCCTGCCCTCGGTGTCGCGCATCCACTTCCTGGAGTGTTCGGGCAATACCGGACGCGAATGGAAGGGGCCGGGCACGGCCTCGCTGCAATTCAGCCATGGCCTGCTGTCCTGCTGCGAGTGGACCGGCGTGCCACTGTCTGTCGTGCTGGACGAAGTGGGCGTGGATCCGCAGGCTAGCTGGATCCTGGCCGAAGGGGCCGATGCCGCCGGCATGTCACGCAGCATCCCCATCAGCAAGGCGCTTGACGATGCCCTGCTGGTGTATGCCCAGAACGGTGAGCGCCTGCGCCCCGAACACGGCTATCCGCTGCGCCTGTTCCTGCCCGGCTTCGAAGGCAACATGAGCGTGAAATGGCTGCGCCGCCTCAAGGTCGGGAGCGCGCCCTTCATGTCGCGCGAGGAAACCTCCAAGTACACCGACTCCCTGCCCGATGGCACGGCGCGGCAATTCACCTTCCTGATGGAGACCAAGTCGGTCATCACCTTCCCGGCCCCCGATCATCGCCTGCGCGAGGCGGGCTTCTACCAGATCTCGGGACTGGCCTGGACCGGGCGCGGACGCATCAAGCGGGTCGATGTCTCCACCGACGGCGGGCGCAACTGGAGTACGGCCACCTTGCAGGAACCGGTGCTCGATCGCGCCCTCACGCGCTTCACCCTGCCCTGGCGCTGGGACGGCGCGCCCACCGTGCTGCAAAGCCGGGCCATCGATGAGAGTGGCTATGTGCAGCCGACCGGGCGACAACTGGTCGATGCGCGCGGGCTGGAATCGAACTATCACTTCAATGCAATCCAGAGCTGGAAGGTGGCTGCCGATGGCGTCATTACCAATGTCCAGGTCTAGCCGGGTGGCGGCCCTGGCGCGGCTGCTGCCGGCCATCCTGCTGTCGTTGCTGGCCGGCAGTGCGCATGCCCAGCTCTACGGTATCGGCCAGCCCCTGGCCGAGCCTGTCGTAGCGCCCTGGAACATCGATGTCGACGCCCAGGGCCACGGCCTGCCGGCAGGTCGCGGCAGCGTCGCGCAGGGACGCGTGCTCTATGCCCAGCAATGCGCGGCCTGCCATGGCGAGAAGGGCCAGGGCAATCCGGCCGATGCCCTGGTGGGGGGGCGCGGCAGCCTGGCCACGGCCAAGCCGCTGAAGACCATCGGCAGCTTCTGGCCTTATGCCACCACGCTGTTCGATTTCATCAACCGGGCCATGCCCTATAACGCCCCCAAGAGTCTCAGTGCCGATGAGGTCTACGCGATCAGCGCCTATCTGCTCCATCTCAACGGCATCGTGCCGGCCGACACGGTGCTTGACGCCGCCTCGCTGGCGGCCGTGCGCATGCCCAACCGCGACGGCTTCGTCAGCGATACCCGTCCCGACACCAGCAATATCGCCTGCCGCCATTGCAAGACCGGCGCGGCAGGCCAGTAGCGAGGCTGTTCCCGACACACCGTACTGCCCTACCAACAAGGAGATCCGCCATGTCTGACACCCTGCTTGAGATCCACCCGGTCGCCGGCCGCATCGGCGCGGAAGTGCGCAACATCCGTCTCTCGGCCGAGCTGGAGCCGGCCACCTTTGCCGCCGTGCGCGCGGCATTGCTGCGCTACAAGGTACTGTTCTTCCGTGGCCAGCAACACCTCGACGATGCTGGCCAGGAAGCCTTCGGCAAGCTCTGGGGCGAACTGGTGGCGCATCCCACGGTGCCGGTACGCGATGGGACCGGTTACCTGCTGGAGCTGGACTCCGAACACGGCGGGCGGGCCAACTCCTGGCATACCGACGTGACCTTCGATGTGGCCTATCCGCAAGCTTCCATCCTGCGCGCGGTGGTGATCCCGGCTGCCGGTGGCGACACGGTCTGGGCCAATACCGCCCAGGCCTACCAGGACCTGCCGCCGGCGCTGCGCCAGCTGGCCGACCAGCTGTGGGCGCTGCATACCAACGACTACGACTATGCCGCACGCTTCAATACCACCGAGGCGGGCCTGAAACGCTATCGCGAAGTCTTCACCGCCACCCTCTACGAGACCGAGCATCCGGTCGTGCGGGTGCATCCCGAGAGCGGTGAACGCACACTGGTGCTGGGCCATTTCGTCAAGAAGCTGCTGGGCTACCCGACGCCGGATTCGGAACACCTGCTCAAGCTGCTGGAAAGCTACATAACCCGCCTGGAAAACACCGTGCGCTGGCGCTGGTCGGTGGGCGACGTGGCGATCTGGGACAACCGCGCCACCCAGCACTACGCCGTCAACGACTATGGCGACCAGCATCGCGTGGTGCGCCGGGTCACGGTGGCCGGCGACGTACCGGTATCGGTGGATGGCCGCGCCAGCGTCTCGCGCAGCGTGCAGCGCAAGCCGGCCGAGTCGGTCCGGGTGCCGCAGCCAGCGACGGTGGCGCCATGAGTTCGCCGCGCAAGCAGATGAAGCTGGGTGCCTTCGTGATGGCCACCGGCCATCATGTGGCGGGCTGGCGCCATCCTGGCGCACAGCCCGATGCCGGCCAGAACATCGCCCACTACCGGCAGATAGCCCAGGCGGCCGAGCGGGCCAAGTTCGACGCATTGTTCCTGGCCGATGGCGTCGCCATCCGCTCGCACGACCCAGAAACCCTGCACCGCACCGCCCGCGCGGCCTCCTTCGAGCCGCTGACGCTGCTGTCGGCTTTGTCCCAGGTGACCGAGCACATCGGCCTGGTGGCGACCGTCTCGACCACCTACAACGAGCCCTATCACGTGGCCCGCAAGTTCGCCTCGCTGGATCACCTCAGCCATGGCCGTGCGGCCTGGAACGTGGTGACCTCCTGGTCCGAGCATGAGGCCCGCAATTTCAACCTCGACAAGCATCCCGAACATGGCGCCCGCTATCAGCGCGCAGAGGAATTCGTCGACGTAGTGCGGGGCTTGTGGGATAGCTGGGAAGACGACGCCTTCCTCTATGACCGCGAAGAGGGCCTGCTCTTCGACGCGGCCAAGCTGCATGAGATCGACCATCGCGGCACCCATTTCTCGGTCAAGGGGCCCTTGAACGTGGCCCGTCCGGTGCAAGGCCACCCGGTGATCGTGCAGGCCGGATCTTCTGAGTCCGGCCAGGAACTGGCGGCGCGCACCGCCGAGGTGATCTTCACCGCGCAGCAGTCGCTGGCCGACGCCCAGGCCTTCTACACCAGCCTGAAGTCGCGCATGGCGCGCCATGGCCGCCATCCCGACCAGCTGAAGATCATGCCCGGCGTGTTCCCGGTGGTCGGCCGCAGCCACAGCGAGGCGCAGGAGAAGTATGAAGAGCTGCAATCGCTCATCCACCCCAGCGTGGGGGTGTCGATGCTGCAGCATCACCTCGGCGGCATCGACCTCTCCGGCTACCCGCTGGATGGCCCCTTGCCGGAAAACCTGCGCGAACCCAATGGCTCCAAGAGCCGCTTCCACCTGGTGACGGCGATGGCGCGACGCGAAGGCCTGACCTTGCGTCAGCTCTATCTGCGGGTCGCCACGGCACGCGGCCACTGGTCGCTGTATGGCACGCCGGAAAGTATCGCCGACGAGCTGGAAGCCTGGTTCACCCAGGGTGGTGCGGACGGTTTCAACATCATGCCGCCGACCTTGCCGGCCGGGCTGGACGACTTCATCGCCCTGGTCCTGCCGGAGCTGCGCCGGCGCGGCCTGTTCCGTAGTGAGTACGAAGGCCGTACCCTGCGCGAGAACCTGGGGCTGGCACGGCCGGCCTACCAGCCTTACCGGCAGGATGGGAGGTGGCAGCCCAAGGTGGCTTGATGGGCTAGTCGGGGTAGCCCCAATTTTTGATGTATATATACGTCAAAAAATGATTTATGATGCATATATGCGTCAAAAATCGGATTTCATCTCTACTGCAGTCCTGGATACGCTTGCCAGTCTTGGCGCGCGTATCCGTCGCGCGCGCCGTGCGCGCAAGCTCTCGCTGAGCGATCTGGAGCAGATGACGCGCATTCATCGCAGCACGCTGGGTCGCCTGGAACTGGGCGATGCCGGAGTCTCCATCGGCGTCTTCCTCACGGTATTGGAAAGCCTGCAGGAACTCTCGGACATCGCCTTGCTGGTGAGCCACCCGGAAACGCCAAGGCATCTGCGCGTGGCTGCCCCACCGGAACTGGATCAGGATTTCTGACATGCACCAGACCGCCTGCACCGTCTTCGACTGTACCGACCCTGCCGCACCGAGGCCGGTGGCGGGCTTCGCACTGGGCGCTGATGGCAATGGCATGCTCGGCTACGGCAAGCGCTATGTACTGCAGGAGGATGCTTTTGCCCTGGATCCGCTGCACCTGCCTCTGGGCATTGCGCCTCAGCAGGTGCGCCGCCGCCGCGATGGCTCCTTTGGCGTGCTCTCCGATGCCGGCCCCAATGCCTGGGGTGTGCGGCTGACCAGCAGCATCAACCGCAAATATGGACGCGCCCAGCCGGTGACGCCCGTGGACTGGTTCGTCCATTGCTGGCAATTTGGCTCTGGATGCCTGGGTTTCTCATCGCATCACAGCATCCCGCCACAGGTTGGCCCTGGGCCGCAGCCCCTATCCCACCTAGATGCACGACAGACCCTGGCCATCGAGGCCCTCACCGGTGACGCTGACGCCGAACTTGATGATGAGGCGGCGCGACTGTTCTTCCCTGGCGCGAGCCTGGGCGGCGTACGCCCCAAGACCGTGGTGTTGCATGAAGGCCAGGAATACATCGCCAAGTTCAGCCGGCTCGATGACCGTTTCGACGTGCCGGCCGTGGAATATGCCACCCTCCGCCTGGCCCATGCAGCAGGCATCGACGTCCCGGATTTCGAACTGGTCGCGCTGGGCCGCCATTCGGTGTTGCTGGTTGCGCGCTTCGACCGCACGGAGGATGGCCGGCGTATCCACTACCTGAGTGCCAACAGTCTCATCGATATCGACCAGGTGGAACCGGAACACTATCGCTCCCGCTATTCCTATGCCGGCATTGCGGAGGCCCTGCGGCCACTGGACGACCAGGCGCAAGCCGACAGCCACGCGCTGTTCCGGCGCATGGTCTTCAATATTCTGGTGGGCAATGTCGATGACCACATGCGCAACCATGCCCTGTTGATGGGCCAGGATGGTCGCTACCGCCTCTCCCCGGCTTTCGATCTGCTGCCGCACCTGGATGCCGCCTACCTGCCGCAATCGATAGGCGTGGGCAGCGATGGTGCGGCCAGCACCTTGTCCAATGCAATGTCGCAATGCCGACGCTTCCTGCTCAGGGAGGTCGAGGCACAACAGATCATCGACGAAGTACGGGCGGCGCTGTCGCCATGGCAGCAGGTCTTTGCCGAGTCCGGTGTCTCACGCACCGACATCCGCATGCTCCGACCCTGCTTCGGCCAGATCGACCAGGCCTGAGTCAGCACAGGCCTGCCGCAGAAGGCGCCACCCTGTCGCCATGCTGAAACAACCATCCAGAACAAAATTCTGTGCGGTTTGCCCTCCCCAGTTCAGGTGAAACGCCTGCCCCTCCCGCCGTATTCTTGATAGCCAATGCCAGGGCCATGTCCTCCTGCGGCCTTGCGCTTACCCCTCCCGATTTGCCGTTTTTCCGCTTTCCCTTTTCCATCCAGCACCGGAGCAAGACATGGCCCTAAAAGATTTCAAGGTACTCACGTTTGACGTCGTCGGCACCCTCATTGACTTTGAAGGCGGCATGCTCGCCTACCTGCGCCAGGCGGTGCCGGACAGCAAGCTCTCCGACGAGGATTTCCTGGCGGCCTATCGCGCCGCCCGCAGCGACGGCAATACCGGCTGGTACCCCGACGACCTGGAACGCTGCTGGCACGTCATCGCCCCCGGCCTGGGCCTGCCTGACAGCGACGAACTGGCACGCGGCCTGCGCGACTCGGTGGCCAGCTGGCCGGCTTTCCCGGATTCGGTCGAGGCCTTGCAGCGCCTGCGCAAGCACTTCAAGCTGGTCACCATGACCAACGCCCAGAGCTGGGCGCTGCAGCACTTTGCCCGCACCCTGGGCGAGCCCTTCGACATGCTGCTCAGTTGCGACGATGCGCTGTGCGAGAAGCCCGATCCGCAGTACTTCGCCTATGCCCGTGGCCGCTTCGAGGGCCAGTGGGGCTACCACCAGGCCGACAACCTGCATGTGGCGCAGAGCCAGTATCACGACATTGGCGTCTCCAAGGGCCTGGGCATCACCACCTGCTGGATCGAACGTCGCCATGGCAAGGCCAGCTCCGGCGGCACCATCTCGTCGGCCCACACGGTGCCGGACTACCATTTCCATACCCTGGCCGAGCTGGCCGACGCCGTCGAGGCCGGCCGCTAAGCACCCCGCCATCCCGCCACCCCACTCAGGAGCAGCATCATGGACGACAAGAACAAAAGCAGTCTGGACCACCTCATCGGCGCCGACGAAAGCCAGCGCCTGATGACCTGTATGCAGCGCGGCGCCACCCGCCGCGACATCCTCAAGATCCTCATGGCCGGCGGCATGCAGGCCACCCTGGCGGGCGGGTTGGCCACCACGGCCATGACTGCCCATGCGCAGACGCCGCGCCGGGGTGGCCGCATCACCGTGGGCAGCGATACGGCGTCGGTGAGCGATACGCTGGATCCGGCCAAGCAATCCAACAAGACCGACTACTGCCGTGGCACCATGCTCTACAACGGCCTGACCACGCTGGATGCCAGCCTCACGCCACAGCCTGCGCTGGCCGAGTCGTTTGCTACCAAGGATGCCAAGGTCTGGGTGTTCAAGCTGCGCAAAGGGGTCAGCTTCCATGATGGCAAGCCACTCACGCCGGCCGACGTGGTCTTTTCCATCCTGCGCCACAAGGATCCGGCCACTGCCTCCAAGGCCAAGCCGCTGGCCGACCAGATCGAGAGTGTCAAGGAAAGCGGCCCCGGCGAGGTCACCATCACCCTCACCTCGGCCAATGCCGACCTGCCGGTGATCGTGGGGACCTTCCACTTCCATATCGTCAAGGCCGGCACCACCGACTTCAATGCGGGCATTGGCACCGGGCCCTACAAGCTCAAGGAATTCAAGCCCGGCATCCGCTCGGTGATGGTGCGCAACGACAACTACTGGAAGCCCGGCAAGCCCTACCTGGACGAGATCGAACTGGTCGGCATCGGGGACGAGAGCGCGCGCGTCAATGCCCTGCTGGCCGGCAGCCTGGACCTGGTGGCCAACCTCAACCCGCGCTCCATCGAACGCATCAAGGGCAGTGCCGGCTATGCCATCCTGGAAACCCAGTCCGGTGCCTATACCGACCTGATCCTGCGCAAGGATGTCGGGCCCGGCGCCAATCCCGATTTCGTGATGGCCATGAAATACCTGCTCGATCGCGAAGTGATGAAGAAGAACATCACCCTGGGCCATGCCGTACTGGGCAACGACCAGCCGATCGATCCGACCAACCGCTTCTACCTGGCCGGCCTGCCGCAACGCCAGATGGATCTGGACAAGGCCAAGTTCCACCTGCAGAAATCGGGGGTGACCGGACGGGTGCCGGTGGTGGCGTCGACGGCGGCCATGTATTCGGTGGATATCGCCACCGTGCTGCAACAGAGCGCCCAACGCATCGGCCTGGAGCTGGAACTCAAGCGCATGCCGGCCGAGGGTTACTGGTCCAACCACTGGCTCAACAGCCCGGTGGGTTTTGGCAACGTCAATCCCCGCCCCAGCGCCGACGTGCTGCTGACGCAGTTCTTCCAGTCGGCCGCACCCTGGAACGAGTCGCGCTACAAGAGCGAAAAGTTCGACCAGCTGCTCACCGGCGCCCGTGCCGAGATCGATGTCGGCAAGCGCAAGCAGATGTATGCCGACATGCAGACCATGATTCACGAGCAGGCCGGTATCGGTATCCCGATGTTCCTGGCCAGCCTGGATGGGCATAGCAGCAAGCTCAAGGGCCTCTCGCCGATTCCGCTGGGCGGGATGATGGGCTATTCCTTCGCCGAGAACGTCTGGCTGGACGCCTGATACGCTGATCTGCAAGCACGCCGGGGCTGGTCATTGACCATCCCCGGCGTGTCTCTTTTGACTTACACTCTATCGCCATTGGCAGCCAGCCGCCCAAGGCGAGACGATGAGAATATTGCTGGTCGAAGACGACCCCATGATCGGCGAGGAAGTGCGCGCCGCCCTGAAGGACAACAGCTACGCGGTCGACTGGACCCGGGACGGGCCGTCGGCCCTGGCCGCGCTGGCGCACCAGGCCTATGACGCCGTGCTGCTCGATCTGGGCCTGCCTGGCAAGGATGGCCTGGAGGTCCTGCGTCATCTGCGTATTCGCCTGGCCACGCCGGTGCTGGTCATCACCGCCCGCGATGGCGTCGACGATCGTATTGCCGGCCTGGATGCCGGCGCCGACGATTATGTGCTCAAGCCCTTCGCCATCGGCGAACTGCTGGCGCGCCTGCGGGCGGTGCTGCGGCGCAAGTCGGGCGTGGCGATCGACCTGCTGTCAAATGGCGCGCTGGAACTTGACGTGGCGGCCAAGACCGCACGCTGGCGCGAACAGGAGCCCACGCCGCTGTCGGCGCGTGAATTCGCCCTCCTGCATGCCTTGATGGCGCGGCCCGGCGCCATCCTCTCGCGCGGGGAACTGGAGGAGCGCATCTATGGCTGGGGCGAAGAGGTAGAAAGCAACGCCGTCGAATTCCTCATCCATTCGCTGCGCAGGAAGCTCGACAAGGATGCCATCAGGAACGTCAGGGGGATGGGATGGCTGGTCGCCAGGGAACCATGATCACCTCGCTGCAGTGGCGGCTGTCGCTGACCCTGACGGCGGCTATCCTGGTGGTGGCCGTCGGTGCCGGCTGGCTGGGTTTCAGGTCAGCGTATGACGACACCATCGGCCTGCAGGATGATCTGCTCATGCAAGTCGGGTCCCTGCTGGACCGGCTGGAGGTGGCACTGCCAGACGAAGGCCTGGTCGGCGGCTATCCCGGCGCCGACCATGAATCCCGCATCACCCTGCAAAAACTGGATGGCGGGGAGCATGCGCAGCCGTCGCAGGAGCATGTGCTCAGTTTGCCGGCGGATCTGCCGGAAGGCTTGCAGACCGTGCTAGCCCAGGGGGAATATTTCCGGATCTATGTCCGCACCTTGCACTCCGGGGTGCGCATTGCCTTATCCCAGGAAACCGATGTGCGCGAACAGATCGCCTATCGCAATGCCTGGCGCGCCATCCTGCCCTTCCTGGCACTGGTGCCACTGCTGTTGCTGGTGATCCATCGCCTGGTGCGCAGCCTGCTGGCGCCGGTCAACCTGCTCAGCCAGGAGATCGATGGCCGCCGCGATGACGACCTGCATGCCATCGCCACGACCACCCTGCCGCGCGAGATCCGGCCATTCGTCGACGCCATCAATCGCCTGTTGCAGCGGGTGGGCGATACCCTTGCCGTGCAGCGACGCTTCGTGGCTGATGCTGCCCATGAACTGCGTACGCCGCTGACGGCCCTGTCGCTGCAGGCCGAGCGCTTCGAACAGGCCGAACTCACCAGCGACGGCCGCCAGCGCCTGGCGCGCTTGCGCAGTGGCATCGATCGCGCCAAGGCGCTGCTGCACCAGCTGCTGACACTGGCACGGACGCAGGCCGCGCCGCCACGGGAGAACACCGTCTTCGCCGTGCGCGAACTCATCCGCCAGGTGCTCGAAAACCTGCTGCCACTGGCCCAGCAAAAGGACATCGAGATCGGCGTGGATGCCTGTGGCGACGCCCGCATCCGGTCCAGCGAGCTGGAACTGGCGCTGGTGCTCAACAACCTGATCGACAATGCGATCCGCTACACGCCGTCTGGCGGGCGCATCGATATTGCGGTGCAGGAGCAAGCAGGCCAGGTCAGGGTCGTGATTGCCGACAACGGCCCCGGCATTCCGGTGGCGCAATGGCAACAGGTCTTCGAGCCGTTCTATCGGCTCAATGGCAACCAGGAACCGGGATCGGGACTGGGCCTGGCGATCGTCAAGACGATCGTCGAGCGCCTGCACATCGGGATCGCGCTGGCTTTTTCCGACCAGGATCAAGGAACAGGCTTGCAGATAAGTCTTATCATACCGACAGCCACCCCGGCCAACCCTGCTATCCCGGGCCAGCTCTAAGGCCGGCCTAAGTTTGGGTCCGTACCATCGGGGTCGCCAGCAAGCCGCTGGTCATTTCTTTCCAGGAAAGGAGCCAAGCATGACATCTTCCATCAGTGGTCTGTCCAGCAACTGGAGCGTACCGACCCACGTCGGCACCGCCCCGGCACGCACGACCGGTATCGATAGTGACGGTGATCGCGACAACAGCGCGCCGGGTGAAGCCGAGAAGCCCAAGGCCAGCACGGGCGCGCTCGGCACCATCATCGACACGCACGCCTGACCCGTCTTGCTGGCCATTGCCGCACGGATGGCCAGTGTTTCACCGGAGACTCCCGGAAAGCCGACTACGCCATGAAGCGAACTCACTACCATCCCCTCTCGGTCACCCTGCACTGGGTGATCTTCCTGCTCTTCGTGGTGGCACTGGCCACCATCGAATTCCGTGGCGAAGTGCCCAAGGGCGATCCATTGCGCGACCTGCTGCGCACCATCCACATGCATGCCGGGCAACTGGTGCTGATCCTGGTGCTGCTGCGCATCCTCGCGCGCCAGCTGCTGGGCGTGCCGCCCGAACTGGATCTGCCCCGGATCCAGCGCTGGGGGGCGCAGGCCGTGCACCTGCTGCTGTATGTGGTGATGATCGGCCTGCCCATTACCGGCATCCTGTTCACCCAGGCCGGCGGCGGCGATGTGGTGTTCTTCGGCACCACCCTGCCGGTGCTGATGGCCAAGAACCAGGCATTGCGCGGACCGATCAAGGACGTCCACGAGCTCATGGGCAATGCCGTCTACTTCCTGGTGGGCTTGCACATCCTGGGCGCGCTGTGGCATCAGTTCATCGACAAGATGCCTATCCTGCAGCGCATGTCGTGGAAGTCGTCACGCAAGCCCTGAAATCGTCCGCCCCCCCTCCTCAGGCATCGGGGGGCTTGGGAAAACGCAGCGTGAATTTCGCACCGGTGCCATCGCTGCGGTTGCCAAAGAGGATGGAGGCGCCATGCCCCTCCAGGACCGCCTTGACGATGGCCAGGCCCAGGCCGGCACCACTGGTCTGCTCCAGTTGCGAGGCGCGCCCGCGATAGAAACGCTCGAACAGGTGGCCCAGGTCGTTGGCGGCAATGCCCGGGCCGTGGTCGGCCACCACCAGGGTGGCGCCTTCGGCGTCTTCGCTGACGCTGACCTCGACGGCGGATTGCGGCGGGGAGAACTTGATCGCATTGTCCAGCAGGTTGTTGAGCACCAGCATGGCCGCGCGCTGCCCGACCCTGGCCTGCACCGGTTGCGCCGCATGCAGCACCAGCGCAATGCCACGCGCCTGCGCAGCACCTTGCCACTTCGCCACACCTTCGCTGGCCAACTGGTCGAGACGGATGTTCTCGACGGTGCGGGTTTCCTGGCCGGCATCGAGCCGGGCCATCAGCAGCAGTTCTTCCACCACGCTGGTGAGACCGGCGACTTCTTCCAGGCAGGAGTGCAGGGTTGCCACATAGTCCTCACCCGAGCGGGGCCGACGCAGGGATAGCTCGATCTCGGTACGCAGGCGCGACAGGGGCGAGCGGATCTCGTGGGCCGCATTGGCGGTGAAGTTGCGCTGCAGTTCGAAGGCCCGCTCCAGCCGTTCCAGCATGGAATTGAGGGTGCTGACCAGGTGGCCGATCTCGTCATCGCTGCCGGGATGGGCCAGCCGCTCGCCCAGGTTGGCATCACTGATGCGGCGCGCCTGCGCGGCGATGCGTTCGACGGTACCAAACAGGCGCCCGGTCAGCACGGCGCCAGCTGCCGCCAGGGCCAGCAACAGCGCCAGGGCCAGTCCGCCGAACAGCAGAGCGGCCGATTGCAGGGTGCGATCGGCATCATCGAGCGAACCGGCCACCTGCACGGCGAACTTGCGATCGCCCACGCGCACCGGTACCGAAACCATGCGCAAGGGTTCTTCGCTGGCATGCGGCAGGGTTTCAAAGACCGTCTGCCCCTGCTCCATGCTCTTGAGCAGGCTCATGGAGACCGGTAGCGCGGCCACCCCGAGATTATTGCTGCGCCCGAGGATATTGCCGTGGACGTCGATGATCTGTACCAGGCGGTCCAGGCGCACCAGCGAGGGCGGCGCCGTGCCCGGACTGGGCTCGTGGACGTGGATGGCCGCGGGCGTGGTCTCCATGAGCAGCCCGGCCTCGGTCTCGCCCAGCGCCAGCAGGGCGGCGTCAAGCTGGCCCAGCACCGACTGCGACAACAGCCACCAGCCGGTGGCCGCCGCACAGGTGACGATCATCACCACCGCCATCAGGTGGACCAGCAGCAAGCGTTGCCTGAAACCCATGGCGATTACGGCCTTTCCTGGCGAATGACAAAGCCCTGCCCGCGCAGGGTCTCGATCTGCACGGTCTGCCCGTCGGCGCCCCCGCTATCGAGCTTGCGCCGCAGGTTCTTGATATGGACGTCGATGAGGTTGTCGATGGCGATCAGGTCGGCATGCCAGACTTCCTCGGCCAGCTGTTGCCGGCTGACCACATTGCCGGCATGACGCACCAGCAGCACCAGCACGGCATATTCCTTCTGGGTCAGGTCCAGGCGCTGACCTGCGCGCACTACCTCGTGGGCCAGCAGGTCGATGCGCAGGTCGGCCAGTTGCAGCTGGGTCACCTGCATCCTGCTCGGGCGGCGCAGCAGCGCATGCAGGCGCGCCAGCAATTCCTCGAAGGCGAATGGCTTGGCCAGATAGTCATCGACACCGGCATTGAGTCCCTCGACCCGGTCAAGCAGGGCATCGCGCGCCGTCAGCATCAGGATGGGCCATTGCACGCTCTCCTGGCGCACGCGCTGGCACAGTGAGATGCCATCCATGCCGGGCAGCATGCGATCGAAGATGGCCACGTCGAAGCGCTCGCCAAGATGGCCCAGCGCCTGCTCGGCACTGTGCGCCACCGTGATCGTGAAGCCCTCTTCCTGCAAGCCCTGGGCCAGCAGCCGGGCGGCTTTCTTGTCGTCTTCCACTAGCAGGATCTGCATGCCGTCCTAGTTCCATCCATCAATTAAACCATCATCGTGAAGCCCTCTTTCCTGAAGAACAATTCAGGAAGCGCTTCATCTAGCCCACCTATCATAGCGAAGTTTTCTGCCGCTCAACAGCCTGGTACCGGCCACGCTGATGCGGCCTGCAAGACATGCAGGTGGTGTCGCCACAGGGGAGATGCCACCGCCCCTCCGTTTCCGCACGATGCGCACGATGCGCACAATCTGCACAGCCCACGGTGCCACCATGAAAAACAGAATCTCCACGACCAGGAACCTGGTCGTCCTGCTTGGCGCAGCCGCCCTCATTGCCGTCGCCGTGCGCGGCGTCATGCCGCTCATGGCCGGTGAAGTCAAGAGCAGCGTTGCCAGCCCCATCCTGACGCATGAAGGCCAAGCCATCGTCATTCCGGCCGAGTCCGCCCTGCGCGACACCTTGAAGACCGCTGTCATCGAACAGCGCGATATTGCCCTGCCCTTCAGCCTGCCGGCCTCGGTCGAAGCTGATCCGGCGCGCCTGGCCAGGATCCTGCCGCCGACCACCGGACGCATCGTCGCCATCCAGAAGCGATTGGGCGACGACGTCAAGGCCGGTGACGTCCTCTTCGAAGTGGAGTCCTCCGACCTGGCGCAAGCCATCAGTGACGACCGCAAGGCCCAGGCGGCCCTGGCGCTCACGCGTCGCAGCCTGGAGCGCCAGCGCAGCCTGGACCAGGCCAACATCTCGGCGCGCCGTGATCTGGAGCAGGCGCAGAGCGACTATGAACAGGCCGACAGCGAAGCTGCCCGCAGCCGCGCCCGCGTGGCGGCCCTGGGTGGTGCACGCGCCTCCGGCGGCGGCTCGCGCCTGGCTGTACGCTCGCCCGTCAGCGGTCACGTCATCGAACTCAATGCCGCCGTGGGCAGCTTCTGGAATGACGCCACCGCTTCCGTGATGACGGTGGCCGACCTGTCCTCGGTCTATGTCACCGCCAGCGCCCAGGAAAAAGACCTGTCACGCGTCTATGCCGGCCAGGATGCCGAGCTGGCGCTGGACGCCTATCCCGGCCAGATCCTGCAGGCCAAGGTCCGCTCGGTGGCCCAGGTGCTCGATCCCGATACCCGTACCGTGAAGGTCCGCATCCTGGCGGCCAACAAGGATGAGCGGCTCAAGCCGGGCATGTTTGCCCAGGTGACCCTGCGCGAGCACGCGCATGTGGGCATGCTCATGCCGATGTCGGCGGTGGTGCAGACCGGCTTTGCCAATCGCGTCTTCGTCGAGGTCGCGCCGTGGAAGTTCGAGGCTCGCAAGGTCAGCCTGGGCGCCCAGGTGGGCAACGATGTCGAAGTCACCGAAGGCCTGACATCGGGCGCACGCGTGGTCGTCAAGGATGGAGTGCTGCTCAATGATTGAACGCCTCGTCAACCTCTGCTTCCAGCGGCGCGGCATCGTCAAGCTGGTGTTCCTGCTGGCCGGTCTGTACGGCTGGTATTGCTGGAACCAGCTGCCCCTGGAAGCCTATCCGGATATCGCCGACGTCACCTCCCAGGTGGTCACCCAGGTCAATGGCCTGGCCGCCGAAGAGGTCGAACAGCAGATCACCATCCCGCTGGAGCGCCAGATCATGGGCACGCCGGGCATGCATGTGATGCGCTCGCAAAGCACCTTCGGCCTGTCGCTCATCACCGTGGTCTTCAACGATGGCGCCGAGGATTACTGGTCGCGCCAGCGCCTGCAGGAACGCATCTCCGCTGTCACCCTGCCCTATGGCGCCCAGCCCGGGCTGGATTCTCTGACCTCGCCCATCGGCGAGATCTACCGCTATACCCTGCAATCGAAGACGCGTGACCTGCGCGAGCTCTCCGAGCTGCAGTTCTGGAAGGTCATCCCGCGCTTGAAGCAGGTCTCCGGCGTGGTGGACGTGTCCAACTTCGGCGGCCTGACCACCCAGTTCATGCTGGAACTCGATCCGAACAAGCTGATCAAGTACAACACCTCGCTGAACCAGATCAGCCAGGCCATCTCGAACAACAACGCCAATGCCGGCGGCAGCATCATGAAGCGCGGCGAACAGGGCCTGGTCATTCGCGGCGTGGGCCTGATCCGCAGCCTCGATGACCTGGGCAATATCGTGGTCTCGCAAAAGAATGGCGTGCCGGTGCTGGTCAAGGATCTGGGCCGGGTCGTGCTGGGCAACCAGGAACGCCATGGCATGCTGGGCATCGACGATCAGGCCGACGCCATCGAGGGCATCACCCTGCTGCTGAAGAACGAGAATCCTTCCCGCGTCATGCAGGGCGTGCATGCGGCCGTCGAGGACCTCAACGAACACATCCTGCCCAAGGACGTCAAGATCGTCCCCTACATCGACCGCAGCAAGCTGGTCGAGGCCACCGTCCATACGGTGGGCAAGACCCTGATCGAGGGCATGGTGCTGGTCTCGCTGGTGCTGTTCCTGTTCCTAGGCAGCCCGCGCGCGGCGGCCATCGTGGCCATCACGATCCCGCTGTCGCTGCTGACGGCCTTCATCCTGATGCACCACTTCAAGATCCCGGCCAACCTGCTCTCGCTGGGGGCGATCGACTTCGGCATCCTGGTCGACGGCGCCATCGTGCTGGTGGAAAGCATCCTGCGCCTGCGCGAAGAACGCCCGGAAGGCGAGATCACCGGCGAGGACGTGATGCAACTGATGCGTCAGCTGGCGCGCCCGATCTTCTTCGGCATGCTGGTCATCATCATTGCCTATCTGCCGCTGTTCGCCTTCCAGCGCATCGAATACAAGCTGTTCTCGCCGATGGCCTTTGCGGTGGGTTTTGCCCTGCTGGGCGCGCTGCTGGTGGCCTTGCTGCTGACCCCGGGGCTGTCGTGGCTGGCCTATCGCCGTCCGGTGAAGGTGTTCCACAACCCGGTGCTGGTGTGGCTGGAGCCGCGCTATCGCAATGTGCTGGGCCACCTGGTGGGACGCTCGCGCTTCGTGCTGGCCATGACCGCGCTGACCCTGGCCGCCATCGGCGTGCTGGGGGCGACCATCGGTCGCGATTTCCTGCCCTACCTGGATGAAGGTTCGATCTGGCTGCAGGTGCAGTTGCCGCCGGGCGTCTCGCTGGACAAGGCCGGCGAGCTGGCCGACCGCCTGCGCGCGGCCACCCGCGAATTCCCCGAGGTCGAGCACATCGTGACCCAGGTCGGTCGCAACGACGATGGCACCGACCCCTTCACGCCCTCGCACATCGAATGCGCGGTGACCCTGCACCCCTACGCGGAATGGAAATCCGGCTGGACCAAGCAAGAGCTGATCGCCCACATGTCGGAGCGTTTCAAGAAGCTGGCCGGTATCGAGGTCGGCTTCACCCAGCCCATGATCGATGGCGTGCTCGACAAGCTCTCCGGTTCGCATAGCGACCTGGCCGTGAAGATCTATGGCAATGACTTCCGCGACATGCGTACTCTGGCCACTTCGGTGCAGGGCGTGCTGCAGGATGTGCCGGGTGCCGCCGACGTGATCATCGACCAGGAGCCGCGCCTGCCGCAGGTGCGCGTGAATGTCGATCGTGGCGCCGCCGCCCGCCTGGGCATCAATGTGGCCGACATCATGGCCCTGATCCAGACCGGTATCGGTGGCAGTCCGGTGACCCAGGTCTTCATCGAGGAACGCAGCTACAACGTGGCCGCGGTCTTCAACAGCAAGGCACGCTCCAACCCGGAGGCGCTGGGCAACCTCACGCTGGTGGCGGCCAATGGCGCCCACGTGGCGCTCTCGCAGGTGGCGCGCATCACCATGGAAGATGGCGAAACCACCATCACCCGTGAAATGAACCGCCGCCACCTGACCGTGCGTCTGAACCTGCGCGGTCGTGACCTGGCGTCCTTCCTGGAGGATGCCAAGGCCCGCATCGACCAGCAGGTGCACTACGACCACGCCCGCTACGAAATTGCCTGGGGCGGCCAGTTCGAGAACCAGCAACGTGCCCAGGCACGCCTGGCGCTGATCGTGCCGATGGCGCTGGCCTTCATGTTCGTGCTGCTGTTTGCCGAGTTCAAGAACCTGCGCCAGCCCGCGCTGATCCTGCTGTGCGTGCCGCTGGCCACGCTGGGCGGCCTGGTAGCCCTGCACCTGCGCGGCATGACCTTGAACGTCTCCTCGGCGGTGGGCTTCATCGCCCTCTTCGGAGTCGCCGTGTTGAACGCGATCATCATGATGTCCAACCTGAACCGCTGGGTCAGCCAGTCCGGCCTGCCCTTGCGCGAAGCGGTCATCGGCGGTGCGCTCGAACGTATGCGTCCGGTGCTGATGACCGCCACCGTGGCGGCCCTGGGCCTGGTGCCGGCGGCCATCGCCCACGGCCTGGGCAGTGACGTGCAGCGTCCGCTGGCCACCGTGGTGGTGGGCGGCCTCATGAGTGCCACCATCCTGACCCTGGTGCTGCTGCCGGCCCTGTACTACCTGGTCGAGACGATGCTGGCGCGGCGCGCGGGCGCGGCGGCCAACAACAATGCCAACGCACATTGAGGACGACCACATCATGTCCCTGAACCTGTACTCCCCCACCTCCCTCCCCCGGCGCTGGAGCGGCCTGGCAGGCTGCGCCGCGCTGGGCCTGGCCCTCGGTGGCTGCGCCGTCGGCCCCGATTTCAAGGAACCCGAGGCCCCCAAGGTCAGCGCCTACACCGCCGAGAAGGTCGAGGCCTCCCAGAGCATTGACGGCCAGCGCTTCGTGGCCGGCCAGGATGTGCCCGGCCAATGGTGGAAGGCCTTCGGCTCCCCGGCCCTGGATGCGCTGGTCGATGACGCACTGGCCAACAACGCCGACCTGCAGGCGGCCCAGGCTGCCTTGCGCTCGGCGCGCGAGACGGCGGCGGCACAGGGTGGCGCGCTCTTCCCCAGCGTCGACCTGCATTTCATGCCGACGCGCCAGAAGGTCGCCGATACCCTGGCCAGCCCGCTGGCCGACAACAGCTATATCTACAACCTGCATACCGCCCAGCTCAACATCTCGTACGCGCCCGATATCTTTGGCGGTACGCGCCGCCAGATCGAGGCCGGCCGCGCCCAAGCCGAGGTGCAACGCTTCCAGCGCAATGCCACCTACCTGACCCTGGTCTCCAATGTGGTACTGGCGGTGGTCAACGAAGCCTCGCTGCGTGACCAGTTGCAGGCCGCCGAAAAGGCCGAGGCGCTGGCCGCGCAACAGCTGGAACTGGTGCGCAAGCAGCGTGCGCTGGGCGCACTGGGCCTGGCCGACGTGGCCGCCCAGGAAAGCCTGCTGGCCCAGGCGCAGACGGTCTTGCCGGGCCTGCGCAAGCAGCTGGCCCAGCAGCGCGACCAGATCGCGGTGCTGGCCGGTCGCTTCCCCGGCCAGGGCGGTACGCCCCAGGTGCAATTGTCGGCCCTGACCTTGCCGACCGAACTGCCGCTGAGCCTGCCCTCCACCCTGGTACAGCAGCGCCCCGACGTGCGTGCGGCCCAGGCGCAACTGCAGGCGGCGTCGGCCCAGGTCGGCATCGCCATCGCCAATCGCCTGCCCAGCTTCACCATCACCGGCGCCATCGGCAGCTCGGCCCAGGAGTTCTCCAAGCTGTTCACCTCGGGGCCGGGCTTCTGGACCCTGGGGCTGGACCTGGCTACGCCAATCTTCCATGGCGGCAGCCTGCAACACCAGCAGCGTGCCGCCGAGGCCGGGCTTGACCAGGCCGGCGCGCAGTACCGCAGCGTGGTGCTGGGGGCCTTCCAGAACGTGGCCGATACCCTGCACGCGATTGCTGCCGATGCCGACGCACTCAACGCCGCCACGCGCGCCGAAGGCGCTGCCCAGCGCAGCTTCGACGCGGCCCAGGCGCAATGGAAGGCGGGGATTGCCGGCTATCCGCAAGTGCTGCTGGCACAGCAGAACCTGCTCTCGGCCAGCCAGTCGCGGGTGCAGGCGCAGGCAGTGCGGCTGTCCGACACCGTGGCGCTGTTCCAGGCGCTGGGTGGCGGCTGGTGGCACCAGGATCTTTGAACCATCCACCAATAAGAAAAGGGGAACGGCGGCCAGCGTGCCGCCGACATGACGCATGAAACGCTATCTACTCGCGGCCCTGCTGCCGCTGCCTGTGCTGGCCTTCGCCGCTGACGAACCCGCCGACTCTGGCGATGAACCCTGGAACATGCACGGCCAGGCTACCTATATCTGGCAGCGCAAGTCCCCCTTCGATGCTGCCTATAGCGGTCCCAACAGTCTGGGGACGCAGGCAGAGAAAACCTACTCGTTCTCTGGCACGCTGTTCTTCGGCTTGCGCCTGGCCCAGGGGACCGAGCTGTACTTCGACCCGGAGGTGGTGCAATCGGTCCCCATGTCAGGCCTGACCGGCCTGGGCGGCATGATCAATTCCGAGCAGCAGAAATCGTCCGGGCCGAATCCGACCTTCTATCGCGCCCGCCTGTTCCTGCGCCAGACCTGGAACCTGGACGGCGAAACCACCCGGGTGGAGTCCGACGCCAACCAGCTGGCCACCAGCATCAGCGCGCGCCGGGTGGTGGTGACCGCCGGCAACTACGCCATCACCGACGTCTTCGACAACAATGCCTACGCCCATGACGGTCGCACCCAGTTCCTGAACTGGTCCTTGCTCACCCACGGCGCTTTCGACTATGCCGCCGATACCCGTGGCTACACCTGGGGCGCAGCCATCGAGTACTACGACAACGACTGGGTCTACCGCTATGGCCGCTACCTGGTGCCGCAGGAGTCCAACGGCCAGGCGCTTGATTCGCGCATCATGCGCCACTACGGCGAACAGGCCGAGATCGAGCACGCCCACCAGATCGGCGGCCAGCCGGGCAAGCTGCGCCTGCTGGTGTTCCACAACCACATGGTCAGCGGCAGCTTCCGCGACGCGCTGGCGGCGGCCGCCGCCAATGGCGGTACGCCCTCGGTGGCCGATGTGCGCCGGGAACAGGGCAAGTACGGGCTGGGCATTGCCGGCGAACAGAGCCTGAGCTCGGATATCGGCGTGTTCTTCCGGGCTAGCTGGAACGATGGCCAGACCGAGACCTATTCCTTTACCGAGGTCGAGCGTTCGGTCACGGCCGGGGTCCAGGTCACCGGCCAGCGCTGGGGCCGCGCCGACGACGTGCTGGGCATCGCTGCCATCGCCAACGGCTTGTCCAAGGCGCACCAGGATTATCTGGCTGCCGGCGGCACCGGCGTGTTCATCGGCGATGGCCGCCTGAACTATCGCCCCGAGCAGATCGTGGAGGCCTACTACAACCTGCGCGTGACCAAGTCCACCACGGTGGCCCTGGACGTGCAGAAGATCTTCAACCCGGCCTACAACGCCGACCGTGGACCGGTGCTGGTGCTGGGCGCGCGCCTGCATACGCAATTCTAAAAAAGGGCTGTGGGCGATGCGTTACGGCGCCCACCGCCCTCCTACAATGGAGACACTGCCATGAACCTGTCCTGGAAAACCGGCATCGCCGCGCTGGCCCTGCTGGGCCTGTCGGCCTGCGCATGCATCGACCCGCATGAGCATCATGACGCGGCCGGCACGGTGGAGCGCTTCATCGACCAGCAGGCCCAGCCCGAGCAGCTGCCACCCTGCCTGGCCAGCCGTATCGCCCAGATCCAGGATGGTACCCGCTTTGCCGCCATCCGCTATCGGCACTGGGCCAGCCACTTCAAATCCACCGTGTACGCCGAGGTGCCTGCCGGCATGACGCTGCAACTGCATCAGGAAGTACGGATCGAACCCGGCCAGTGCTCGCACGACGAGCTGGCCGTTATCGTGCAAAATGATGCGCTATCCACCAGAAAAGGAGCCATGTGATGGGTGACAAGACCGCCAAGGCAGACAAGCCCGCCATCAACTGGCTGGACCAGCCCGAGGAGCACGACTACCCGGCTGCCCAGTCCTACCTCAACCTGCTCTACGACGACAAGAAGACCGCCGACCTGGTGCGCCGCCTGCGCGAAGCACCGATGGCGGCCTTCAAGGCCAAGGACATCCTGCGCGCCTCCGGCCTGTCGCCATTGGGCATGAGCAATGCCCACGTCGAAAAGGATCTGAAGAAGATCCAGTCCGGCACCCGGATCTCGCCGCTGCTGCTGGTGCGCCAGGATGGCCAGCGCACCGTGGTAGCAGATGGCTACCATCGCCTGTGCGCCCTCTACAGCTTCGACGAAGACACCACCATTCCCTGCAAGATCGTCTGATCCCGCGGCCCTCCCCGTTCAGTGGGAGTGCTGGTGGTGGCTGTCGGGGAAGTGGGCATGCGCATGGCGGGTGGCGGCATGCCGGTGGCGGTGGCTATGGACCACGCCCGGCGCCACGTCCTGCCCATGCTCGTGGGTGTGATGCAGGTCGTCGTGGCGATGTGCGTGTTCATGCTCGATCTCGTCGTGCAGGTGCTCATGGCTATGCGTTTCGGTCAGGTGCAGCCAGATGCCCAGCCCCATCAGCAATCCCGCCGTCACCAGTTGCTCGCTGAGCGCCTCTCCCATGAGCAGGGCCAGCATGGCGCCCAGGAAAGGCGCGGCCGAGAAGTAGGCGCCGCTGCGCGCCGTCCCCAGGTGGCGCAGCGCCACCACGAACAGGCTCAGGCTCACGCCATAGGCCAGGAACCCCAGCACGGCCGTGGCCGCCATGACCGGCAGCGGCGGCAAGTGCGCTCCCAGCGCCAGTGCCAGCACCAGGTTGGTGGAACCGGCCACCAGGCCCTTGACGCTGGCGATCCAGGAGCCGTCCGAGAGCGATACCTTGCGCGTGAGGTTGTTGTCGATGGCCCAGGCCAAGCAGGCGCCCAGGATGCACAGCGTGGGCAGCAGGTCGGCCGCATCGACCTGGCGCGGCCAGGCCAGCACCACGGCGCCGGCTACGATGGCGGCCATGCCCAGGGCGACGCGGCGATCGACGTTCTCGCGGAAGGCGAACCAGGCCAGCAAGGCCGTCAGCACGCCCTCGGCATTCAACAGCAAGGCCGCACTGGAGGCCGGTGCGGCGCGCAATCCCAGCATCAGCAATACCGGCGCGATCACCCCACCGGCCAGCACGGCAGCCCCGAACCAGCCAGCTTCGGCGCGTGGCAGGCGCACCGCCTGCGCGCGCCTCAGGCGGCGGAAGATGAACAGCCCGCTGCCCGATCCCAGATACAGCAAGGCGGCGATGACCCAGGGCGAGTTGCCCGTCAGCAGGGGCTTGGCCAGCGGCGTGGCGGCCCCGAACAGCAAGGCCGACAGCAGGGCTGCCCTGACGCCGGGATGTCGTAGTGTGTTCCAGAGTTGCATGTGAGATTCTCCTGCCTGTTGCTGCATCTGCGGTCTTGCATACAGCCGGTGCGCAAGCTTAGCCGATCAGGGCGGCGACATCATGACAATGCGCTGACAAGGGCCTCAGAACCAGTGATTGGCCTGTTTCAGGTCGGTGCGCAGTTCGCGGAAACAGTGGTCGGTCCAGTGGCTGCGGCTGACTTCGTTGCGCCGCATGAGCACGATCTTGCGCTTCAGGGTGGGCTGGCGCAAGGGCGCCACATGCAGGCTGTCGTCGCGCAGGTAACTGGTATAGAGGCTGGGCATGATGCCGATGGCAATGCCCGAGCGTACCACGCCATAGAGCGATTCGCTGTGCACCACCTGGTAGCGCCGCGACGAGGCCAGTCCATGCTGCATCAGGGCCGCCGAGGCGAATTCCCACACGCTGCCCTGGGTAAACATCACGATCTCCTCCCCCGCCATCTGCCGCCACTGCACTTCCTTGGCGCCGGCCAGCGCATGATGGCGCGACACGATCAGCACCAGCTCATCCTCGAACAGGCTCACCGTCTCCAGCGTTTGCGAGGACAGCGAGTCAGGCGGCTTGATCCCCACACAGAAGTCCAGCTTGCCCGAATGCAAGGCATCCAGCAGGGCATCATTGGGCATGTCCTGTAGCAGAATTTCCACATGCTCGTCATGCGCCTGGTTGTAACGGGCGATCACGGCGGCCGTCAGGGTCACCGCCGAGGGGATCGCGCCGACCCGGATGCGGTGGCGTCCGGTACCGATGGCGTGCTCGATGTCTTCGAAGATATTGCTGGCCGTATTGAGCAGGTGGCGCGCGTATTCCAGCACCACGCCGCCCTGGGCGGTGAGGCTGATCTGGTGCGTGGTGCGGTCGAAGAGCCGCGTCCCAAGCTGGTTTTCGAGTTGCTTGATGGATGCCGACAGGGCCGGCTGGGTCACCGCCAGGGCATCGGCGGCGCGGCTGAAACTGTTGGTCTCGGCCAGCGTGACCAGCGCCTGCAGGTGCCGCAGCGTGACTTTCTGGTTGAGTTTGATCATAAGAAATGGGCAAGCCGCCAGAATCGCGCCGCCTGGTTATAAGTTCTATTTATGAAATTATAAATATAAACAAATTATATTATTTAATCACTTGTCCTATGCTCCACACCGTTCGCAGCGAATTCCAACAATGAACGGTCGCAAGACCATGATCAAAATCACAGGGGCAGGCATGAAAAAACATTGGATGATAGGCGCGCTGGCCATTCCGGCAGCGCTGGCAGGCACGCAGGCGCAGGCGCAAAGCAAGTTCGAGATCTATGGCCTGATCTCGGGCGGCGTCGGTTACCTCTCCAACCAGGGCGGTCCGCACAATCTGGAGGCGCTGTCCGGCACCAACCAGAACCCGCGCATCGGTTTCCGTGGCCAGGAAGACCTGGGCGGTGGCAACAAGGCCATCTTCACGCTGGAAAACGGCTTCAACATGATGACCGGCGCCGCCGCGCAGAGCGGTCGCCTGTTCGGCCGCCAGTCCTGGGTGGGCCTGTCCTCCAACAGCATGGGAACGGTGACCCTGGGCCGCCAGTATGAAGCGGTCAAGGATTACCTCGGTCCGGTGGTCATCGCCAGCAACGGCGTGCACATCGGCGACAACGACAACGGCTACAACAACCTGCGCGCGCAGAACTCGGTGAAGTACGTCAGCCCGTATTTCAACGATTTCAACGTCACCGCCCTGTACGGCTTCGGCGAAGCTGCCGGCGACACCAGCACCAACCGCGTCATGAGCATCGGCTCGGGCTACAAGGGCGGCAACTTCCGCTGGGCCGTGGCCTATACCCAGATGGATACGCCCAACAGCAGCAAGAGCCCCGATGGCGCCATGGGCAACGACTACGCCAGCTCGCTGCTGATCTTCAACAAGAGTGCGGTCAACAGCGCCTTCGGCGTGCGCCGCCAGCGCATCTCCGGCACCGGTGGTTTCTACACCGTGGGCAATACCGACTTCGGCGCGATGTACAGCAACGTCAAGTATGAGTATCTGGACAACACCAAGCTGACGCTGCAGAACTTCGACATCAACCTGGTGCACCACTACACGCCGGCGCTGAACCTGGGCGCGTCCTACTTCTACACCACCGGCAAGTACGACACCATCAACACCAATCCGAAGTGGCACCAGATCAACCTGCAGGCGGATTACTTCCTCTCCAAGCGCACTGACGTGGCCATCACCTACAGCTACCAGCTGGCCGCCGGTGACGCCAAGAACGCCACCATCTTCGGCTTCCCCTCGTCCAGCGACAAGAAGCAGGCCGTCCTGATGCTGGGCATGCGTCACGTGTTCTGATCGTTCTCCCCAGGCCTGGCCGCTGGCTCCCCCGGCGGTCGGGCCTACAATACAAGTCTTTTGTCGGTTCCAAGGATAGTCATGTTGAACAAAGCACGTTTCCCGGGCGCACGCGCCGCCCTCGCCACCGTCGGTCTCGGTCTGGCCTTGCTGGGCAATCCTGCCCATGCGGAAAAACGCACGCTGGTGCTGTCGGCCTATCCGATCTCCCAGCCGCTGTTCAACAAGCTGGTCTATGCCCCCTTCAAGGAAAAATGCGGCTGCGAGATCGTGGTCGAGACCGGCAACAATGCCGACCGCATCGCCAAGCTGGATGCCCGCCGCAACAATCCGGTGGTGGACCTGGTGCTGCTGTCGGACTTCGGCATGCTCGAAGCCGCCCGCAAGGGCCTGGTGCAGCCGCTGGACTACAGCCAGCTGAAGAACTACGGCCAGCTCTATCCCTTCGCCCGCAATCCCATCGGTGGCAACTATGCCGTCGGCTACACCATCTATTCGGTGGGCCTGGTCTACCGCAGCGACAAGACCGCCGCGCCCAAGTCCTGGAAGGATCTCTGGAACCCCGAGCTCAAGGGCCGCATCGCCCTGCCCGATGTCAGCACCACGCAAGGCCCGCTGGCCCTGCAGATGGCCGATCTGGCCTGGGGTGGCAAGGGAGGCGACTACGCCACCGGCATGCAGAAGATCCTCGCCATCAAGAACAATGTCGTGACCTTTACCAAGAACAGCGCGCAATTGTCGTCGCTGTTTGCCCAGGACGAGATCTGGGCCGCGCCGGTGGCGCGCTTCACCTGGGCGCAGCTGATGAAGACCGGCATGCCGCTGAAGTGGGCCATCCCCGCCGAGGGCCAGGCCGCCGGCATGAATGTCATGGGCATCGTCGCCAAGTCGAAGAATGCCGACCTGGCCTACCAGCTGATGGACTTCTGGTTGTCCAGGGAAGTGCAGACGGCGCTGGCCATGGAACTGGTCGATTCGCCCGTCAACACCCAGGTGGTGCTGCCCAAGGACAAGGCCGAATTCAATACCTATGGCGGCGAGCACATTGCCTCGCTGAAGTTCGTCAAGCCCGAAGACCTGCTCAAGCACCGCTCGGGCTGGCTGGAGCAATGGAACAAGGGCATCAGCAAGTAAGAAGCTGACGCCATCGCGTGACGCCACGTCCCTGCCGGACGTGGCGCCGCCTCTCCTTTTCGACACCTGTTTGCGCACCATGCTCGCACAATCCAAAACCCGCCTCGGCCTGATGCTGGTCATGCCGGCGCTGATCTTTACCGTGGTCTGCTTCCTGCTGCCGGTCGCCGCCCTGCTGCTGGACGCCTTCCGCATCGGCGGCCCGGACAGCCTGGACGGTGGCCCGCTGCAATGGAGCCTGGCCCGCTTTGCCGATTTCTTTGCCGAACCGCTGCACCTGCAGGTCTTGTGGCGCACCCTGCGCATCGCCGCGCTGGTGACGGCGTGCTCCGCCCTGCTCTGCTATCCGGCGGCCCAGGCCATCGTGCGCGTAGCGCCGCGCTGGCGCGGCCTGGTGCTGGGCATGATGATCCTGCCGCTGATGGTCTCGCCGATCGCCCGTACCTATGCCTGGATCGTGCTGTTCGGCCGCAATGGCGCGGTCAATGCCGTGCTGATGCATCTGGGCCTGGCCGACGAACCGCAACGGCTGCTGTTTTCCGAGATGGCCGTCTTCGTCGGCCTGCTGCAACTGCTGTTGCCGCTGATGCTGATGTCGCTGGTCAGTGCCATGGAAAACATTTCCGCCGACCTGGCACTGGCCGCCTCCACCCTGGGGGCCAATGCCTGGCAGGTCTTCACCCGCGTGACCCTGCCATTGACACAGGAAGGCCTGATCGTGGGCGGCCCCCTGGTCTTTACCGGTAGCGTCACCGCCTATGTCACCCCGGCCCTGCTGGGCGGGCCCAAGGTCTTGATGCTGGAGACACTGCTGTACCAGAAGGTCAGCGTGGAAAGCGATTTCGGCACCGCCAACGTGATCGCCGTGATCCTGGTGGCCATGACGCTGGTGGTCAACGCCGGCCTGAAACGTATTGCCGCACCCCGGAGGTCGACATGAAACAAGCTTTGTTCCCGCGCGTGGTGCTGTGGGCCGTGATGCTGTTCCTGCTGGGGCCGTTCGTGATCGTCTTCCTGGCCGGGTTCAGCGGTGGCGAGACGCTGGCCTTCCCGCCGCCCTCGTATTCGCTGCGCTGGATCGTGGCAGTGCTGCAGGCCGATGAATTCCGCCAGGCCTTCGGCACCAGCCTGGAGATTGGTCTCTTGGCGACCGTCATCGCCCTGCTGCTGGGTGTGCCAGTGGCCTATGCGATGTCGCGCACGCCGCCTCCCGGCATGGCCGTCATCAAGCAAGTACTGACTTCTCCCCTGATCATCCCGGCCATGCTGGTGGGCCTGGGCCTGCTGCGCCACTTCGTGCTGCTGGTCGATGCCCCGGTGTTCCTGGGCCTGCTGGTGGGCCACGTCGGTCTGCTGACGCCTTACGCGGTGCGGGTGGTCTATTCCAGCCTGGCCAACCTGCGCATGGATATCGAGGAAGCCGCCATCACCCTGGGCGCCACCCGCGCCCAGACCTTCCGCCTGGTGGTCTTGCCCAATATCCGCGGCGCGGTGATTGCGGCCTTCTTCCTGGCCTTCGTGACTTCCTTCAACCAGGTGCCGGTGTCGCTGTTCCTCACCGGTCCCGGTATCAGTACCCTGCCCATCGAGATGCTGGGCCATATGGAAAACAGCTTCGATCCGTCCATTGCCGCGCTGTCCACGCTGCTGGTGATGTTCACGATGGCCTTTGTGCTGGTCACCGAGAAGCTGCTGGGCATTTCCAAATACATGTGATGTGAGAACGTGATGAGTTACCTGAAATTGCAGCAAGTCGCCCTCGGCTACGGCAATGCCAAGACCGCCGTGCAAGGCCTGGACCTGGACGTGGCGCGGGGCGAACTGATCTCCCTGCTCGGCCCCAGCGGCTGTGGCAAGACCACGACCATGCGCGCCATCGCCGGCCTGATCGAGCTGCGCGGCGGCAGCATCACCCTGGATGGCCGCGACATCAGCCGCCTGCCGCCCAACAAGCGGGATATCGGCCTGGTGTTCCAGTCCTATGCACTGTTCCCGCACCTGAACGTGTTCGACAACGTGGCCTTCGGCCTGCGCCTGCGCAAGGTGCCGGCGGCCGAGCTGCGCCAGCGCGTGGAACAGGTGATCGCCGCCGTCGGCCTGGCCGGCTTCGAGGCGCGCCTGCCGGCCCAGATGTCGGGTGGCCAGCAACAGCGCGTGGCGCTGGCGCGTGCCATCGTCATCGAACCCAAGCTCCTGCTGCTGGACGAGCCCCTCTCCAACCTCGACGCCAAGCTGCGCGTGCAGATGCGTGCCGAACTGCGCCGCATCCAGCGCGAGCTGGGCATCACCATGCTCTACGTCACCCATGACCAGGACGAAGCCCTGGCCATGTCGGACCGCATCGTGGTCATGAATGGCGGCAAGATCGAACAGCTCGATACCCCGGAGCAGTTGTTCAATGCCCCGCGCACGCGCTTCGTGGCCAACTTCATGGGCTTCGAGAACCTGTTCGACTACCGTGACGGCCAGTTGCATGGCCCCGCCGGCCAGTTGCCGCTGGCCCTGCTGCCGCCCGGCACCGCCTGCGCCGCCTGGCGCGTGCAGCAGGTGCCGGTCGGTCGTGGCGCCTATCGTGGCCGCGTGCTCTCGCGCGGCTTCCTGGGCGAGAGCGTGGAATACCTGCTTGAGACCCCGCTGGGCCAGGTACGCGGCATGGCGCAGGCCGCGCTGGCGACGGCCCGCGAAGGCGAGGACGTGGCCTTCGACCTGCCGGCCGGCGAGGCCCTGCTGCTCGATGCCTGAATGCCTGAGACCGGGCACAACTCCGATAACACAACCCTGCAAGACAAGAACAATGAAAAAGATCTGGCTTGATACCGACCCCGGCTTCGACGACTGGCTGGCCATGCTGATGCTGTCGGCCAACCTCGACGTGAGCTGGCTGGGCGTCTCGGTGGTGGCGGGCAATGCCCCGCTGGTGACCACCTATGACAATGCGCTGCGCATCAAGCAGCACTACCGCCTGGATGTGCCGGTCTACGCCGGCTGCGCCGCGCCGCTGGCCGGCGCCATCGAGACTGCCCAATCGATCCTGGGCGAGTCCGGCATGGCCACCACTGGCGAAGCCCTGCCGCAGGTCGATATTGCCGCGCTGGAAGCCCAGCAGTCGGCCCGCCTGCAACGCTCGCCGCTGCCGCACGCGGTGGATGCGCTCATCGAGGCGATCCGCCTGCATGCGGGCGATATCACGCTCATGTGCATCGCCCCGCTGACCAATATCGCCATGGCCTTGCAGCGTGCGCCCGAGATCGCCTCCATGGTCAGTGAAATCATCCTCATGGGCGGCTCGGCCGACCAGGGCAACCACACGGCTGCCGCCGAATTCAACATCTTCGCCGATCCTGAGGCGGCCGATGTGGTGTTCCGGTCCGGCATCCCGCTGCGCATGTTCGGCCTGAACCTGTGCCGCCAGCTGCTGGTGACCTCGGCCGAGGTGCAGCAGGTGCGCGACCTGGGCACGCCCCGGGCAAAGTGGCTGGCCGGCTACTTCGACGCCTACCTGCGCATCCGCAGCCCCGACGGCTCGGTGCCCATGCCCATGTATGACCCGGCAGTGGCGATCTGGATCAAGCGCCCGGAACTGTTCAGCTTCCAGCCGGCGCGGGTGGATATCGAACTGCAGGGCCGGCTCACGCGTGGCATGACCGTGTGCGAATTCCGCGTGCCGCGCCGGGCCAAGCCCAATGCGCAGGTGGCGATGACCGTGGATGGTCCGCGTGCCATGCAATGCATGATGCAGGAACTGCTGGGCAGCCTGTCCTGAGCGGCTTGCCGCCCCTCTTTCAAGATTGATCTTTATGACCCTGTTTGAAGACGCAACCTCAGGGCCGCTTTCGCTCGAACAATTCGTGCGCGCGCTGCCCAAGGTCGAATTGCATTGCCACCTCTTCGGCGCCGTGCGCCGCCAGACCTTCAGCGCGCTCTCGGCGCGTGCTGGCCATCCGGTGAGCGAGGAGGATATCGAAGCCTTCTACACCCGTGGCGAGAAACCCGTGGGCGTGCTGCGCGTGCTGCGCGCACTGGACGCCATGCTGATCCGCGAGCCCGACGACCTGCGCCGCCTGGCCTATGAATACCTGGAAGACGCCCATGCCCATGGCGTGGCCTACAGTGAATTCTTCTGGAACCCGACCGGCACCGTGCGCATCTCGGGCATTGCCTATGACCAGGCCCAGGACGCCATCGTCGCCGGCATCGTGGCGGCCGAGCGTGACTTCGGCATCATCGGCCGCCTGATCCCCAGCATCGACCGCGAAGCCAGCCCCGAGGAGGCCGTGGCCATGGTGCAGTGGATGCTGGCCCACCGCGCGCCGCAGGTGCTGGGCATCGGCATGGATTACCGCGAGAACGACCGCCCGCCCGAGCTGTTCGAAGAAGCCTACCGGCTGGCACGCGAAGCGGGCCTCAAGACCACCGCCCATGCCGGCGAATTCGGCATGCCCTGGAACAATGTGGCCACCGCCATCGACCTCTTGCAGGTCGACCGGGTCGATCACGGCTACACCATCGTCGACAACCCCGCACTGCTGCAACGCTGCATCGCACGCGGGCTGGTCTTTACGGTGGTGCCGACCAATTCCTACTACCTGCGCACGCTGGCGCCGCAGCGTTGGGCCCAGGACCATCCGATCCGCCAGATGCTGGCGGCAGGCTTGCGCCTGCATCCCAATACCGACGATCCGACCCTGCACCTGATCACGCCCACCGGGGCCTGGATGATGATGCTGCAGCTGGGCGCCAGCGTGGATGACTTGAAGGGTTTCATGCAGAACGGTCTCGATGCAGCGTGGATGGACGAGGGCTTGCGACAGCGCTGGCACGCGCAATGGAGCGCGCAGTTCGATGCGCTGAGGCAGCGCCTGCAGGCGTAGCGGCGTCACCGCGCGGGGCACCGATCCGGCATTTCCGCCCCGCGCCAGCAGGAATCCTCGTGAACGGTCACAATAGCGCTCTTTGCACTCCCCGCAGTCCCTTCCCATGAGCACATTTGCCCCGCCCACCGCCAAGCATCCGCCCAATCATCCGCGCTTCCTGCTGTTCCTGATCTGCGCCTTCGCGTCGGCCGGACAGCTGGCCATCGACATCTACGTCCCGGCGCTGCCGGTGATGGCGCATTACTATGAGACCTCGGCCCAGGCTATCCAGTCCAGCGTGACCGGCTACCTGATCGCCTACGCCTGCGGCCAGTTGCTCTTCGGCCCCATGGCCGATGCCTATGGCCGCAAGCGCATCCTGGCGCTGGGGCTGGGCATGTTCACGCTGGGCTGCGCGCTGTCGCTGGCCGCGCCCAACCTGGAAACCTTCGTGGCCGCCCGCGTCCTGCAGGGCTTCGGCATCGCCGCCACCAACCTGCTGGCCAAGGCCATCATCACCGATTCCTTCGTCGGCCAGGAACTGGTACATGCCTACACCTACATGGCCACCGCCTGGGGCCTGGCGCCGATTATCGCGCCGGTGATCGGGGCGCACCTGCAGGAAGCCTTCGGCTGGCGCTCCTGCCTGGTCTTCCTGCTGGTCTATTCCTTCGGCATGTGGGCGGTGCTGTGGCGCTATCGCGAGACACTGGCGCAGCCGGTGCGGCTGCATCCGGCCACGCTGCTCAAGAATGCCCGCAAGGTGCTGGCCAGCCCGGTGTTCCAGAGCTGCTTCCTGGCCCAGGGCCTGTGCTACAGCATCTTGCTGGTGTTCAACATTGTCGGTCCCTTCATGGTGCAAAACACCCTGCATGAGCCGCCGACCTTCTTCGGTTACCTGGCCCTGGCCATTGGCGTGATGTATTTCCTGGGCGGCATCTCCAATCGCCTGCACCATCCGCGCCTGCCCACGCCCGAGCAGCGCCTGCGCATCGGCGCGCGCGTGATGACCGCTGCCGCCTTCGCCATGCTGGCGCTGGCCCTGACCGTGGGTCTGCAGGTCTGGACGCTGATGGCTCCGGTGCTGGTGATGGCCTTCTGCGCTGGCGCCATGTATCCCACGCTGATGGCCAAGGGTAATTCCATCTTCCCGCATATTGCCGGTTTGACCAGTGCCATCCTCGGCTTTGCGCTGCTGCTGGTGTCGTCGGGAATGATGGGGCTGGCCGGCTTCGTGTCCATCCACAGCCTCACGCCCCTGGCGGTGTTCTTCTGCATCGTCGGCCTGACCGTCATCCTCATGATCGGCAAGCTGCTGCAACACCTGCAGCCGCCTGCGGCCGACCTGGCCAAGCCGGCCGCCAGCCGCTGAGGGGCAAATCCGCCACACTTGGACAAGTGATACTGGCGACGCGCCCCGAATCAGGCGACAATTTCCCCCTGGCATCGCTGCCAGCAACATCCCGGATCCGCCTTGAGGGAGGCCGATCCGGTTGTTGTCCGGTCGCACATCAGAAAAACCCTGATAGGCGACCCTTTATCCGGGGAATAGGATGAGGCCATCGAATCTGGTCTTGTCCACGAGAGGGAAACATGAACGTCATCCAAAGCCTGCTGCACTACGGTAGCTATGCCGTGGCTTTCTACGCACTCTATTTTGTCGTCGCTGCAGCAGCGTCGTCGCTCTATGTATGGCAACGCGTCTATCGCAAGCCTGAACTGCAGCCGGTGCCGGTGCCGGTACGGGCCCGCCGCGAGCTGCACGATCGCGATTCGCGCCTGCGCTGAACATGGGCCCCGCGCGGGCCAGGCATTGCCAGCAAAGAGGGCCGGTCATGACCGGCCCTCTTTCTTTTTCCCTTACCCATTTCCTGATCAGAACAGCTCCTGCTGGGGCGAGGTGACGGCGCCAAAGCTGTCATCGACGAACACCAGGATGGCGTCGGCCACCGGCGCCAGCTGGCGCTCCAGATAGTGCGCATAGTCGATGGCGGCACTGCGCTTTTCCAGCGGTTCGGGGCCGGCGGTGGTCATCACGTAGTTGATCCAGCCGCCCTGCTGGTATTGCGGCGGACGCCCATCTTCCTGGTTGACCAGGTCGGCCATGCGCGCGGCCCGCACATGGGGCGGCACATTCTTTTCATAGTGATCGAGCTGGCGCCGCAGGCGCTTGCGGTAGACCAGCAGCGCATCCAGACGGCCGGCCAGCAGGTCGGCCACATACCCGGCGATATAGTCGCGATACGGTTCCTGCTTGAAGATGCGCAGATACAGCTCCTGCTGGAAGCGCTGCGCCAGCGGCGTCCAGTCGGTGCGCACCGTCTCCAGTCCCTTGTAGGTCACCTTGTCTTCACCCGCCTCGGTACGGACGTAACCGGCATAGCGTTTCTTGCTGCCGGTATCGGAGCCACGCACATTGGGCATGAGGAAGCGCTGGTAATGCACCTCGAACTGCAGTTCCAGGGCACTGTCGAGTCCGTAATCGCTGGCCAGTTTCCGGCGCCACCAGTCGTTGATCAGCCCCGCCAGTTCCAGTCCGATGCGACGCGCCTGCTGGTCGTCGTGCGCGCGCTTGAGCCAGACGAAGGTAGAGTCGGTATCGCCATAGATGACTTCATAGCCCTGCTGTTCGATCAGTTCGCGGGTGTGATGCATGATCTCGTGGCCGCGCCGCGTGATCGAGGAGGCCAGGCGCGAATCGAAGAAGCGGCAGGCCGTCGAGCCCAGCACGCCGTAGAAGGAATTCATGATGATCTTCAGCGCCTGCTGCAGGGGCTTGTTGCCCTGGCGCTTGGCCTCTTCCCGGCCTTGCCAGATCTGCTCGATGATGGCCGGCAGGCTGTGGCTGCGACGCGAGAAGCGCGCACCGTTGAAGCCCGGCACGGTATCGGCCTCGGGCTCGTTGACGGTGCCGTCCACCAGCCCCGCCGGATCGATCAGGAAGCTGCGGATGATGCTGGGGTACAGGCTCTTGTAGTCCAGCACGATCACCGAGTCATACAGGCCCGAGCGCGAATCCATGACAAAGCCGCCGGGGCTGGCGATCGGCTCGGCATCGCCCAGGTTGGGGGCCACATAGCCCTTGCGATGCAGCTGCGGCAGGTAGAGGTGGGTGAAGGCCGCCACCGAGCCGCCGCTGCGGTCGGCCTGCAGGCCGGTGACGCTGGCGCGCTCCAGCAGGAAGGCCAGGATCTCGGTCTTCCCGAAGATGCGCGTGACCAGTTCGCAATCCTTGAGGTTGTAGGTCGCCAGGGCGGCCTTGTCCTCGGCGAACATGCGGTCGATCTCATCCATGCGCTGATAAGGCGTGGCAATCGCCTTGCCTTCGCCCAGCAGCGTCTGGGCCACATTTTCCAGGCTGAAGGACGGGAAGTTCCAGAAGGCCGAACGCAGGCTTTCGATGCCGTCGATCACCAGCCGTCCCGGCGCATTGACCAGCAGGTGATTGGCGCGCATGCCATTCTCGCGCCACTCCAGCAGGCGTCCGGCACGTCCCAGGCACAGCTTGGCGTGGTATTTGTCGGCCTGCTTCTGCAGCACGTTCAGGTCGAACTGGACCAGGTTCCAGCCGATGATGGCATCGGGGTCATGGCGCGCCATCCAGTCGTTGAGGCATTCGATCAGTTGCTGGCGGGTCTCGCAGAACTGCAGCGAGAAGTCCACCGCTCCGACCGCCCCGCTGGCCGGCCCCAGCGCGTAGACGTTACGCTGGCCGCAGCCCTCGATGGCGATGCTATAGAGTTCGCCGTGCCAGCTGGTCTCGATGTCCAGTGAGGCCAGCCTCAGCGGCGGCCGATAGCCGGGCAAGGGCCGGATGCGTGCCTCGACCAGGGCGCCGTGGCCGTCCTCCACCCCGTGGAAGGCCAGCGGCGCATTGATGAAGCGCTCCATCAGGTAGCGCTCGGGCGGCCGGATATCGGCCTCGTAGACCGGGATGCCGGCGGCCAGCAATTGTTTTTCCTTCTTCAGCAAGGCGCGATAGTGACGGGCATACAGGCCCATCACCGGACGCTGGCTGAAATCCTTGAGCGCATCGAGGGGACGTAATTCGAAGCCGCGCTCGCCTTCCAGCAGCGTACTGATGCGTTCCAGATCGGCCTGCGGCACGAAGGCCACCGCCTGCTGTGGCGGCAGGCGCAGGCATTGCGGGCCGTCCTCGGTGGCGACCCACAACTCGATCTCGACACCGGCTGGCGTATCGCGCCAGTGGCGGCTGAGGATGAAACCGGCGCGCTCGCCTGGGCGCAGATCCGGTGCTTGCCTGCTCTCCTGCATGGGGGTGGTGATATCCGTTTTTACATCAAGAACGCGATTCTACCTGGGTGTCCCGAGGGTTGCGCGAGGCGATTGTTAAGAAGTCCCAACACGCTTTTTCAGCTGCAAAGATTTTAAAAAATTTCCGTTTCTTATCCTCGTTTTGCCGCTGCATGCGTGGTGCCATGCTGGCGCCCATCGCATTCTCGCAACACGGAACGGATCGTCATGAAAACTCTCGCCTACGCCGCTGCCCTGGCCACCTTTGGCGCTCTGTGCGTCACTCTTCCCTCTTCCTCGCAGGCTGCCAGTTTTGATTGCAGCAAGGCCGGATCAGCCAACGAAAAAGCCATCTGTGGCGACGCCGAACTCTCGGCGCTGGACGACAAGCTGGGTCGGGCCTTCCGCCGGGCGCGCCAGGCTGCCACCGATCGCCGCAGTTTCCGCGCCGAGTCCGATCTGCAGTGGCGCTGGCGTGAGCAGAACTGCCACGACCGCGCCTGTCTGCTGGACTGGTACCACCGCCGCCAGGCCGAGCTGGAGGCGCTGGCACCGGCCACCCTGGCCGACGCCAGCCGCCTGCCCCAGAAGACCAGCCGCAGCACCTCGGCGCCAGCCCCCGCGCTGGCTACTGTGACGCCGGTACAATCCGCGCCCGTCGCTGTGGCTGCCACCATCACGCCGGCCGCACCTGTAGCGACGGTCGCGCCAGTCGCGCCGGCCGCACAGGTAGTGGCACCCGCGACACCCATGGCAAGCGCCGCTGCGCCGACCGGTCCGGCACCATTGCAACTGGGCCTCAATACCTCGCAGATCGCCGGCGTGGCACCGCTGGGCAGCATGCCCTGGCCCCACTATGTGCGCATGGACCGGGGCGAGTATTTCTATGAAGACCCGCAGGCGCCGGATCGCCAGCAACTGGTGGGCGTGCGCTACTTCGGCGTGGAAAACGGCCAGTACATCATCGAGGCCGTCAGCGGCGATGCCGTGCTGCGCTATACCTGTAGCGCCGATTGTGCCTACATCGGGCAACTCAAGCTGCCCGGCGATATCGAGAAGGACATGGTGATCGTCAAGAACGACCGCACCTCGCTGCCCTCGATCATCGTCAACGATGCCGTCAACGGGCTGCTGGCGCAGTCCGGCGTACGCTGATCGCGCCCGCATCCTCATCCATCCTCATCGCCACCGGGTTCCCGTCCCGGTGGTCAGCCTTTTTGTCGCGCCCGGCATAAAATCTTCCACATCGCGGGAATAAACCCCGCGCCCATTCGTTTTACTGGCAGAACGCATTACCACGCGCCTGATGGCGCATGACACGGATTGCCATGCCACAAGATTTCACCGATGACGACTTGCGCGAACTGCTGCCGCGCCTGCGCCGCTTTGCCCTGTCGCTGACACGGCAGGAGCACAGCGCCGACGACCTGGTCCAGGCTTGCCTGGAGCGCGCCTTGACGCACCGCCAGCAGCGTGGCGAGGGCGACCTGCGGGCCTGGCTGTTCCAGATCATGTATCGCCGCTTCATCGATGGCGAACGCCGCGCCAGGCGGTATGCGGGCCTGCTGTCGCTGTTCTCGCGCAGCGAGGAGGACGAACTGGCCCCGTCCACCGAAGAGCTGGTGCTCTCACGCGCGGCCCTGGCCGACTTTGCGCGCCTGCCCGCCGAGCAGCGTGCCTTGCTACTGCTGGTGTCGGTCGAAGGCCTGAGCTACCAGCAGAGCGCCGATGCCCTGGGCATCCCCATCGGTACGGTGATGTCGCGCCTGTCACGCGCCCGCCGCGCCCTGCGCGAACTCAATGACGGCGCCACCACGGCGCCCAACCTGCGGATCATGAAATGAACAGCATTGTCCCCACCGAAGCCGAGCTGCATGCCTATCTCGACGAGCACCTCGATGCCGACCGGCACGCGGCCATCACGCACTACCTGAGCCAGCACCCGGAGACGGCACGACAAGTCGAGCAATGGCGCCAGGAGCGCCAGCAACTGCGCGCGGCCATGGAGCAATGGCCGGCCTCGCCGACCCCGGCACGACTGGATCCCTTCCGCATCCGTCGCACGCTGCAATCGCGCCAGCGCCGCCACTGGGGCATCGCCGCCTCGCTGCTGTTGAGCCTGTCGCTGGGTGCGCTGGGCGGCTGGCAATGGCGCGACGCCGATATGCGCAAGACCTACCTGCCCATGGCCGACGCCACCCAGGCCTACCGGATGTTTGCCACTGCCGAGCAAGGCGGGATGGTGGATGTGCGCAATGACGATCCCGCCAGGTTGCAGCAATGGCTCGACCACCATTTCGTGCAGGCCGCGCCGCTGCCGGACTTCAGCGCCTATGGCTTCCGCCCGGTGGGGGGACGCCTGATGGCCAGCGACAAGGGGCCGGCGGCCATGGTGGTCTACCAGAACCCGCAGGGACAGGCCATCGTCTATTACCTGCGCCCACCCGGCGAGCTGTTCAACTTCGGCAGCGGCAATCGCCGGGAGGGCAGCCTGCTGACCCAGTACTGGCGCCAGGGGCGCTACTTCTATGCGGTGGTGAGTCCGGATTCTCCGGCCACGCTGCCGCTGCAGCGGGCGGTGGAACCGGGAAGACCCTGGTCCTGATGCCGCCGCGCTGATCTCTCTCCAGTTTCTGCACACCTGAATCCTCCGCCCTGGTCGGGGCGGACGGTGCCACTCGTCCTGTCGTCCTGCCGCGCGCAGCGACAGCCGGGCTGCGTGCGCCTGACCGACGCCATCGTTTCTCCACTCCCTGAAAGGACATGCCATGAAGGCCATTCGTCGTACCCTCCTCTGCACCCTGCTGGCTGCCAGCACCACCCTGATGCTGGCGCAAACCGCCAGCGCCCAGCAAGGCCCGGCCGCCACCGCCGCCGCCCCGATCCGCAATGTGGTGCTGGTCCATGGCGCCTATGCCGACGGCTCCTGCTGGACCGAGGTGATCGAGCGCCTGCAACGCGCCGGCCTGCATGTGACGTCGGTACAGAATCCGCTCTCCTCGCTGGCCGACGATGTACAGGCCACGCGCCGCATCCTGGCCCTGCAGGATGGCCCCACCATCCTGGTCGGCCACTCCTGGGCAGGCACCGTGATTACCGAAGCAGGCAACGATGCCAAGGTGGCAGGCCTGGTCTATGTGGCTGCGCGAGCCCCGGATGTGGGCGAGGACTACGGCGCGCTGGCCGCACGCTTCCCGACGCCGCCAGCCTCGGCCGGCCTGGTCAAGGCCGATGGCTATGCCCAGTTGAGCGAGCAGGCCTTCGTGCATGACTTCGCCGGCGACCTTGATCCGGCCAGGGCGCGAGCGCTGTCGGCGGTGCAGGGACGCATCTCCGATACCCTGTTCGCCGCGCGCACCACCCAGGCGGCATGGCGCAACAAACCGACCTGGTATGCCGTCTCCACCAACGACCGCACGACCTCGCCGGATCTGGAGCGCTTCCTGGCCGCACGCATGAAGGCCAAGACCATCGAGGTGGCGTCCTCGCACGTGTCCATGCTGTCGCACCCGGACGAGATCGCCAACCTGATCCTGGACGCCGTGGCGCACGCCGCCCACTGATGGCGAGATGGTCAGTTGGCGAGAGGTCGTGGCCGGCTAGACCACCACCTCGCGCGGCCCGCGCCGGTGCGCCAGTTCGGCCAGCCGGCGCAGTGCATTGACCAGCTCGAAACGGCTGCGCGCACGTCCCAGCGAGATGCGGATGTGGGCCGGCGCCGGCAAGGCCGCGCCGGCCACGGCGAAGGATTCCTGGGCGATGACGTGGAGACCTTCGCGACGCGCCATCTGCACGAACTCCGGCGCGCTCCAGTGTGACGGCAGCGCCTGCCACAGGTGGATACCACCCGACTCCGCCGCGCCGGACGCGCCCAGCGTACGCAGAGCCAGTTCCTGGCGCGCCCAGGCTTCCTTGCGGATGCCCTCCAGCAGGGTCGCAGCGGTACCGTCATGGATCCACTGGGTGGACAGCGCCGTCATCAGCGGCGCGGACATCAGCACAAAGGAGCGCAAGGCCCCCAGCACCTCATCCTGCGCCATGCCCTCGGGCATCACCACATAGGCCGTGCGCAAGCCCGGCAGCAGGCACTTGGACAGCGTCGAGACATGGAACACATGGCGCGGCGCATAGTGCGCCAGCGGTCGCGGCGCGCGGGTGGCAAAGCGCCAGTAGGGATCGTCCTCGATGATGCGCAGGCCCATGCGCATGACCACGGCGGCAATGTCGGCGCGCCGACCGGCCGGCATGGTGTGGGTGCTCGGATTCTGCAGCGTCGGATTGAGATAGACCAGGCGCGCCCGGTGCTGACGCACCATGCTCGCCAGCAGGTCGGGCCGCATGCCTTCGCCATCCACGCCGACGGCCACCACGCGCCGGCCCAGTTGCGCGGCCACCGACAACAGACCCGGATAGCAGAGCGGTTCGGCCAGGATGACCTCGCCCGGCTGCGTCTGCGACAGCACCAGCGCGGCCAGCGCCGCTTGCGCGCCGGGGCTGGCCAGCACCCGCTGTTCCTCCACCTGCCCCAGCATGGGCGCCAGCCAGAGTGCGCCGGCGGCGCGGTCGGCACTGCTGCCGCCACCCAGATGGTAGGTCATCAGCAGGTCCGCATCGCTATGCAGCAGCACTTGCGACACCCCCTGACGCAGGAGATCGTCCAGGTCGACGCCGGCGGGTGGCGGCGGGATATTCATCGACAGGTCGATCGCCTGGCTCAGGTCCACCTTGGGCGCGGCCACGAAGGTGCCGGCCGAGCCGCGTGCCTCCAGCAGGTTGCGCCGGCGCGCCTCGGTGTAGGCGCGCGTGACGGTGGTGAGATCGACGTCCAGCCGCTCGGCCAGCAAGCGCTGCGGCGGCAGCCGGTCACCGGGGCGCAGGCGGTCGTCTGCGATGGCCTGTTCCATGAAGGCCACGATCTGCAGGTAGCGGGGTCCGCCATTGGCGGAGAACTGGCTGATCCAGTCCAGGGAGAGTCCCGATCGGTCCATGTGATGGCGGTGACGAAGAAGGTTTGTATGGATTTTATCTGGCTTGTTGCGGCTTTTTACGGATGTTAGTATGGATTTACTGGAAATACAAATCCATACATCCGTAGGCGCACACTCAGGCACTCAGGCAGGCCGATGCCGGCCGCCTCCTTCTCATCAATCATCATTCATCAACGGAAATACACCATGGCCAATTTCCTCCTCATCCACGGTGCCTGGCAAGGCAAGTGGGTATGGCCGGCGGTCAGCGCCGAGCTGACCATGCGCGGGCATGAGGTGCACAGCATCGACCTGCCAGGCAGCGGGGCCGACGACACGCCGCTGGAGCAGGTCTCCCTGGCGATGTATGCGGATGCCATCGCACGCGCGGTCAAGGCCATCGGCAAGCGGGTCACGCTGGTGGGACACAGCATGGGCGGCATCGCCGTGACGGCGGCGGCCGAACAGGTGGCCGACCGGCTGGCGCGCATCATCTACCTGTGTGCCTTCGTGCCGCGTGATGGCGATTCGCTGGTGTCGCTGTCGGACCTGATGCCGGCTAGCCAACTGCCGCCGGTACAGACCGAAGCCGATGCCGTCTCGGCCCAGACCAGCCCCGCCTCCCGCGTGGATACCTTCATGCAGGACGCCCCCTATGCGGTAGCCAGCTGGGCCGCGCCGCAGTTTCGCCCGCAGGCGCTGGCCCCCATGGTCACGCCGGTGGCGCAGACCGGTGAGCGCTTTGACAGGCTCTCCAAAAGCTACATCGTCTGCACCCGCGACCGCGCCATCGATCCGGTGCTGCAGCGGGTGATGGCGGCGCGCGCGGGCTGCGGCCGCATCAAGGAACTGGAGAGCGGGCATTCGCCCTTTCTCTCCCATCCGACCGACACCGCCGAAATGCTGCATCGGCTGGTGACGGAAGCCTGACCAGGGCGCCTCACCCCACCACCGCCGCCGCCGCTGCCGCCCAGGCCCGGGCATCTTCCCCGGCCGGGATGCGCATGGGCGCAGCCGGGTCGGTGGCGGCCTGCCAGACGGCCTCGGCCACATCCTCTGCATGGGTGATCTGCGACACATCCTGGAAATTCTCGAACACTGCCGCCGCCAGTGGCGCGTAGGGCTCGGGGATGGTGTTTGCCATGCGTGGGCGGGCGTTGTCGGCAAAGCGCGTTCCGGGTGCGCGCCCCGGCAGTACCAGCCGCGCCTGGACATCGAAGGCCGCCAGCTCCAGCGCCAGCGATTCGGTAAAGGCATTCACCGCCGCCTTGCTGGCCGTGTAGACCGACAGCAGCGGCAGCGAGCGCAGGGTCACCGAGGACGTCACATTGATCACCACCCCGGCCCGGCGCTGGCGCATCTGCGGCAAGACCGCCTGGGTCAGCGCGATGCTGCCGAAGGTATTGGTCTCGAAGATCTCGCGCACCTGCGCCATCTCCATGCCTTCCACCGCCCCCAGCGCGCCGATGCCGGCATTGTTGACCAGCACATCGATGGGGCCGGCGTCCGCCACCGCCGCGGCGATGCTGTCGGGGTCGGTCACGTCCAGCGCCAGCAGGCGCAGATGCGGCGAGGCGGGCAACAGGTCGGTACGCGGCGTGCGCATGGTGGCCACGACCTGCCAGTCACGTTGGAGGAAGTAACGGGCAATTTCCAGGCCGAAGCCGGACGAACAGCCAGTGATGAGGACGGTTTTCATGCACAACTCCTTGCAGTGGTGAGGGAACAAGGCGAAGCATAGGCTGCACCATCCGGACTTGCTACAATCATCCGTCCACAATTCATTGGCAATCGTCCGCTCATGTCCGCTCATGTCCGATTTCACCGATCCCCTTACCGAAGTCGTCACCCTGCTCCAGCCCGCCGCCCGCTACACCAAGTATGTACAGGCTGCCGGTGGCTGGCGGGTGCGCCGCAGCCGCCCGGAACTGGCGTTCTATTGCGCCGTACTGGAAGGAACTTGCCGGATCTTGCACGACGATGGCAGGGAGATACTCCTTGAAGCAGGTGATTTCGTCCTCGCGCCAGCCTTGCATGGTTTTGCCCTGGCCAGCCGCCAGCACTACGATGGCCCGGACCTGGACGAAAACCACCCGCCACCCCGCCTGCCCGACGGCCAATATCGCCTGGGCGAGCCCGATGGCCCGCCAGAAGTGCGGCTGGTGGTGGGGCATTGCGTGTTCGACTCGCCCGACTCGGCGCTGCTGCTCTCGCTGCTGCCAGACCTGCTGACGGTGCGCGCCCATCCGCGCCTGGCGACGCTGGTGCAACTGGTCGGGGATGAATCGCGTGCGCAACGACCGGCACGCGAGATGGTCTTGTCGCGTCTGCTGGAAGTGCTGCTGATCGAGGCATTGCGCTCAAGCCAGGACCCGGATGCCGGCGCGCATGCCGCCCCCGGCTTGCTGCGCGGGCTGGCCGATGCCCGGCTGGCGATGGCGCTGCGCTCCCTGCATGCCCACCCTGCCGCGCCCTGGAGCATGGCCAGCCTGGCCCGCGAGGCGGCGCTGTCGCGCTCCTCCTTCTTCGAACGCTTCCGTCGCGAAGTCGGCGTGGCGCCGATGCAGTACCTGCTGTCCTGGCGCATGGCACTGGCCAAGCGCCTGCTGCTGCGCGAGCAGGCCAGCCTGGTGGAGGTGGCGCAGCAGGTTGGCTACAGCTCGGCCAGTACCTTCAGCGTGGCTTTCAGCCGCCATGCGGGCTTGCCGCCCTCGCTGTTTGCCCGGCACCAGCGTGCTCTGCCCACCGCCTGACAGGCTCAGGCGGCCACGAATCCCACCCGTTCCATCGTGCCGATGTGCATGCTCAGCAATTGCACGGCACGGTCGGTCTTCTTGTCCTTCAGGGCGTCGATGATGAGCATGTGATCGTGATCCGAGCGCGGCTGCCAGCCGCGCTTGAAGCCAGTCGAGAACAGGTAGCGCGAGTTGGTCAGCTGCAGCTGCTTCAACACCGCCTGCAGGCGCGGCATCCCGCATTCGCTGGAGAGGATGTCGTGGAACAGGTTGTTGGCGGCATCCCATTGCACCAGTGATTCGGCCTGGGCGCAGGCCTCCTGTGCCTGCTCCAGGCGGCCGATGTGTTCGGCGCTGAACTTGCGGGCGCCGTGACGCAGGGCCAGGATTTCCAGCGAACCGCGCATTTCGGCATTTTCCTTGACCGCGGCCCGGTCCACGGTGGTCACCCGTACCCCGCGACGGGGCAAAGTGAGGACCAGTCCCTGGGCTTCCAGCTGGCGAAACGCCTCCCGTACCGGGACATGGCTGGAGGCGAACTCCTGGGCCACATGATCCTGCCGCAGCGCCGCCCCGCCGGCGATTTCGCCCCGGATGATGCGTGTGCGCAAGACCTCGGCGATGCGTTCGACGGTGCTGGGATGCTCGTTTTTCAGGCTGTTCATTTATAGATAATCTATAAAAAAAGAAATTGTTAAAAGAAATTGACCGAAGATAGAATCCGCCAAAACGCAATTCTAAGCTTTTTAACCCTTGCCTCGGATTTTATCTATGAGTCATTGCGATACCCCCGCCCACGGCCAGGCCTGCACGCCGCTGCGCTTCGTCCCATCCCGGCAGCCCGCCAACGCCAGCGATTCCCCCACCCTCAGCGCCACCGAAGCCCTCTTCGAGCTGCCCTTCCTCGACCTGCTGTACCAGGCCCAGGGCGTGCATCGGGCAAACCACCCGGCCAACGAGGTGCAGTTGTCCAGCCTGCTGTCGATCAAGACCGGTGGCTGCGCCGAGGATTGCGGTTATTGCTCGCAGTCGGCGCATCACAAGGACACCGGTGTGCCGGCCGGCAAGCTGATGGCCGTCGACGAGGTGGTGGCTGCCGCCCGTGCCGCCCGCGAGCAGGGCGCGACCCGCTTCTGCATGGGCGCGGCCTGGCGCAATCCCAAGGAGCGCGACATGGCAGCCCTGACCGACATGGTCCGCGAAGTGCGCGCCATGGGCCTGGAAACCTGCATGACCCTGGGCATGCTGGAACAGGCGCAGGCCGATGCCCTGAAGCAGGCCGGCCTGGACTACTACAACCACAACCTCGATACCGCCCCCGACTTCTATGACCAGGTGATCTCCACCCGCAGCTACCAGGATCGCCTCGATACCCTGCAACGGGTACAGGAAGCCGGCCTGAACGTCTGCTGTGGCGGCATCATCGGCATGGGCGAGAGCCGCCGCCAACGCGCCGGGCTGATCGCGCAACTGGCCAGCCTGCCGGTGCCGCCGCAATCGGTGCCGATCAACCACCTGGTGCCGATCGCCGGTACGCCCCTGCAGGATGTGGCGCCGCTGGACGAGTTCGAGTTCGTGCGCACCGTGGCGGTGGCCCGCATCGCCCTGCCGCATGCGGTGATCCGCCTGTCAGCCGGGCGCGAGAGCATGAGCGACGCCACTCAGGCGCTGTGCTTTGCGGCCGGGGCCAATTCCATCTTCCTGGGCAGCAAGCTGCTGACCACGCCCAACGCGCCGGTGTCGTCGGACCTCGACCTGCTGGGCCGTCTGGGCCTCACGCCGGCAGCCGCGGCGGCCTGATGCCAGTCCAGTGGAGCCCCGCCCATTGTGGCGGCGCCTGGGTCATCAGTGGCTACGACGAGGTCGCCGGCGCCCTGCGCGATCCGCGCTTCTCGGTGCGGCGCGCGGCGCGCTGGATCAACAGCGGCCTGGGCGAGCATGCGGACAAGCCGGCGCACACCGCAGCGCAACGGCGTTTCAAGCGCATCTTTTCTCGCTCGCTGCTGTTCCTGGATGGGCGCGCGCATCGCCGCTTGCGCAGCATCCTCCATCTCGGTTTCAAGCCCGCCGCACTGGAGCACCAGCGCGACGCCATCGCTGCGCTGGCCGGGCAGCTGATCGCCGACATCCTGGCCGACGACGATGCGCGCCAGGGCTACGATTTCGTGACGCGCTTTGCCCGCCCCCTGCCGGCGCTGGTCATTGCCACGCTGATGGGCTTGCCCGAGCGGGTGCCCGATGCCTTCATCGGCTGGGCCGCGGATCTCGCCGGCTTCATCGGCAGCCCCACGCCGGATGCTGCCCAGACCGTGGCCGCGCAGGCCGCACTGGAAGCCCTGTGCGACTACTTCGAGGAAGTGCTACGCCAGCCGCAGGACCTGCCGCCGCACTGCCTGCTGGCCGATATCGTGCAGGCGCGCCAGCGGGACGCCCTCACCCAGGTCGAAGTGCTGGCCCAGTGCAGCACCCTGCTCTTCGCCGGTTACGAGACCACCCGCAACCTGCTGGGCAATGGCTTGCTGGCGCTGCTGCGTCATCCTGCGCAATGGACCGCGCTCAAGTCCCAACCGCAAGCGCTGCGCGGCGCCGTACGCGAGATGCTGCGCTATGACAGTCCGGTGCAATACACCGGTCGCCGCCTGCTGGCCGATATCACGCTGGACGGCCAGCCGCTGCGACGCGGTGACCTGGCCATCCTGCACATCGGCCAGGCCAACCATGATGCGCGCCGCTTCAGCGATCCGGCGCGCTTCGATATCGCACGCGACCAGGGCATGCACCTGTCCTTCGGCCAGGGCGCACACGTCTGCCTGGGCGCGGCGCTGACGCAGATGGAAGCCGAGATCGCCTTCACCGCCCTCATGCAGGCCATGCCCACACTGGCGCTATCGACCGAAGCGCCGAGCTGGCAGCCGGCCGGGGCTTACCGCGCGCTGCAACGATTGCCGCTGGTTTTCCAGGAATAAACACCATGATCGACTTTGACGATGCGCTGGCCGACCTGGCCAGCCAGGGACTCTTGCGCACCCGGCGCGTAGTAGATGGGCCGCAAGGGCCGTTGCTGACGGTGGAGGGGCGGGAGTTCCTGTCCTTCTGCAACAACGACTATCTGGGCCTGGCGAATCATCCGCAGATCGTGGCGGCGGCACAGGACGCCCTGCGCGACTACGGCGTGGGGGCGGCCGCCTCCGCCCTCATCAGCGGCCACGGCGTCGCCCACGAACAATTGGAGCATGCGCTTGCGGCCTTCACCGGCTGGCCGGCGGCACTTTCCTTTACCAATGGCTACATGGCCAATATCGGTGTCATCGGCGCGCTGGTCGGTGCCGGTGATACGGTGGTCGTGGATCGCCTCAGCCATGCCTCGCTGATCGATGGGGCGCGTTTGTCCGGAGCCAGCCTGAAGGTGTTTCCCCACAACGATGTCGCCCGGCTGGAGCAGGTACTGGCACGCTGCAGCAGCCCGCGCAAGCTGGTGGTCACCGATGCGGTCTTCAGCATGGATGGCGATGTGGCACCACTGGCGGCGCTGGCGGCAAGCTGTGCCCGCCACGGCGCCTGGCTGCTGGTGGACGATGCCCACGGCCTGGGCGTGCTGGGTCCGCAGGGACGCGGCAGCCTGGCCCATGCCGGCATCACGCCAGCGCAGGCACCGCACGTGCTGCTCATGGGTACGCTGGGCAAGGCCGCCGGTGTGGCCGGCGCCTTCGTCGCCGGTGAGCGCAGTGCGATTGCATGGATCATGCAGCGCGCCCGTACCTACATGTTCACCACCGCCCATCCACCGGCGCTGGCGGCGGCCACCTCGGCCAGCCTGGCCATCATCGCCCGCGACGACTGGCGGCGCGCCCATCTGCGCGCGCTGGCCGAACAGTTGCGCGCGAAGCTGGCCGGCCTGCCATGGACGCTGCTGCCCTCCGACACCGCCATCCAGCCGCTCATCGTGGGCGACAACCATGCAGCCCGCAGCCTGATGCAGCGCCTGCGTGAACAAGGCCTGTGGGTGCCAGCCATCTGTCCGCCCACCGTTCCCAAGGGCAGCGCCCGGCTGCGCATCAGCCTGTCGGCACTGCATACCGATGAGCACATTGCGCGACTGGCCGATGCGCTGGCCAGCGCCGCCCGCGAAAGCACCGCATGACGACCGCCACCCATTCCGATACCGATACCAGCCTGGTCGCCCGCAGCCTGCGCAGCGTCTGGCATCCCTGCACCCAGATGCGCCGCCATGAAAGCGCGCCACCCATCGCCATTGCCCATGCCCACGGCGCCTGGCTGCATGACAGCCAGGGCCGCCGCTACCTGGACGCCATCAGTTCCTGGTGGGTCAACCTGTTCGGCCACACCAATGCGCGCATCAATGCCGCGCTGGTGGACCAGCTGGGCAAGCTGGAGCACGCCATGCTGGCCGGTTTCACCCATGAGCCGGTGGTGGCCTTGTCGGAACAGTTGTCGGCCCTGACGGGCCACGCGCTGGGGCATTGCTTCTATGCCTCCGATGGCGCCTCGGCCGTGGAGATCGCGCTGAAGATGAGCGTGCACGCCTGGCGCAATGCCGGCCAGACCGACAAGAACCAGTTCATCTGCATCGCGGGCGGCTATCACGGCGAGACCGTGGGCGCCCTGGCGGTGACGGACACACCGCTGTTCCGCCAGGCCTATGAAGCACTGCTGCGGCCGGCCCATATCGCCGCCTCGCCCGATGCGCGGCAAGCCCGGCCCGGTGAAAGCGCTGCTGACGTGGCTGTGCGCGCGCTGGCCGACGTCGAACGCCTGCTGACGCAGCACCAGGGCCGCATCGCCGCCGTGATCGTGGAGCCGCTGGTCCAGTGCGCCGCCGGCATGGTCATGCATGATCCGGCCTACGTGCGCGGCTTGCGCGACCTGTGCGACCGCCATGGCGCGCACCTGATCGCCGACGAGATCGCCGTCGGCTGCGGTCGCACCGGCAGTTTCTTCGCCTGCGAGCAGGCCGGCGTGTGGCCGGACCTGTTGTGCCTGTCCAAGGGCATCAGCGGTGGCTACCTGCCGCTGTCGCTGGTGATGGCCAGCGAATCCATCTACCAGGCTTTCTATGATGACGATGTCAGGCGCGGCTTCCTGCATTCGCATTCCTACACCGGCAATCCGCTGGCCTGCCGGGCCGCGCTGGAAACCCTGGCCATCTTCGCCGACGAGGATGTGCTGGCACGCAACCGCGCCTTCGCGCCGGTGCTGGCACAGGCCATGCAGCCGCTGGCGCAGGAAGCCTATGTGCGCCATGTGCGCCAGACGGGCATGATCTGGGCCTGCGATGTGGTCATCGACGACGCCCAGGCGGCGGCCACGTTCTCACGCCGACTGGCCGCCGAAGCAGCCCGTCGTGAACTGCTGGTACGGCCCATCGGTACCACCATCTACCTGATGCCGCCCTATGTCCTCAATGCGCAGCAGGCCCACTGGCTGGGCCAGCAGCTGCATCAGGCCGTGGTCGCCGTGATGGAGGGCGCATGAGCGGCAGCCTGTTCGTCACCGGCACCGATACCGGCGTAGGCAAGACCCTGGTGGCATCGACACTGGTCCACCTCTATGCCGCGCAGGGCCTGCGCGTGACGGGCATGAAACCGGTCGCCTCGGGGGCCTTCCAGGCAGGCGGGCGATGGTGTAACGAGGATGTGCAAGCCCTGCAGGCTGCCGCCAATACCGACCTGCCTGCCGAATGGATCAATCCCTACCTGCTCAGGCGTGCCACCGCGCCGCATATCGCCGCCCGCGAGGAAGGCGTGCGCATCGACATTGATCACCTGGCGCATTGCCATGCGCAATTGCGGCAGCGCTGCGACCGGGTGGTGGTGGAAGGCGCCGGCGGCTTCATGGTGCCGCTGGATGAGCACAGCAACAGCGACGACCTGGTGGCGCGGCTGGCACTGCCGGTGGTGCTGGTGGTGGGGGTGCGACTGGGCTGCATCAATCACGCGCTGCTCACGCAGCAGGTCATCCGGGCGCGTGGCTTGCGCCTGCTGGGCTGGGTCGCCAACGAGATCGATGCTGCCGAGCCCTGCCGGGACGCCATGGTCGAGAGTCTGCTCTCGCGCCTGCAGGCGCCGATGCTGGCGCGCTTGCCGTGGCAGCCGGGCATGGAGGCGAGCCAGGCGGCAAGATACTTCGATAGCGCGCTGTTGCCCGCCTAGCGCCTAGCTCACACCGGTCGCACCATCCAGCACGATGCGGATCTTGCGGGCCAGTTCGTCGTGACGATAGGGCTTGTCGATGACCGGGAATTCACCATCGGCGCCATACCGCTCTATCGATTCGCTGGCGTAGCCGGTGGTCAGCAATACCTTGATGCCCGGTTGCAGGCGGCGCGCCTCGCGTGCCAGCACCACGCCATTCATGTTGCCGGGCATGATCAGGTCGGTGAACAGCAGGTCCACCGGTCGGCCGCTGCGCAGCAGCTGCAGGGCCTCGGCCGGGGCGTTGACCATGCTGACCCGGTAGCCCAGGCTCTCCAGCATGGTCTGGGCCAGCTCGGCCACTTCGATGCGGTCATCCACCACCAGGACGTGTTCGTTGCCGCCCTGGTGGTGCTGGCGGCTGTCGTACTCGAAGACGCCGCCGACCTGCTCCTGGGTAGCCGGGAAGTAGATCGCCACCTGCGTGCCCTCACGCTGGCCCGAGGTAATGCGCACCGAACCACCCGACTGCTTCACGAAACCATAGACCATCGACAGCCCCAGTCCGGTACCCTTGCCTTCGTCCTTGGTGGTGAAGAACGGATCCATCACCCGTGGCAGGATCTCGGGGGGAATGCCGGGGCCGTCGTCGCTGATGACGATGGAGACATACTGGCCGCGCTTGATGCCCAGTTGCAGTGCGCGCCCGTCGCTGTCGAGATCCTGGTTGGCGGTGTCGATGCGCACCCTGCCCCGGCCATGCATGGCGTCACGGGCGTTGATGAGCACGTTCAGCAGCGCCACTTCCATCTGGGTCGGATCGAGGCGGCAGTTCCACAGGTCTGGCGCCAGGTGGGTCTCCACGGCGATATCGCCGCCCAGGGTGCGGCGCACCAGGTCGGTAAAGCCCTCGGTGAGCGAATTGAGATTGATGGTGCGCCCTTCCAGCCGCTGCTTGCGGGCGAAGGCCAGCAATTGCTGGGTCAGCATGGCGGCCTTGCCGGAAGCCTTGCGGATGCTGTCGGTGCTGCGCGCCACGCGGTCGAGGTCAGGCACGTCGCTGCGCAGGGCCAGCTGGATGATGTCGAGATAGCCGGTGATGACTTGCAGCAGGTTATTGAAATCGTGGGCGATGCCACCGGTCAGTTGCCCCAGCGCCTCCATCTTGCGCGCCTGTCCCAGCGCCTGTTCGGCGTCGCGGCGGCGGCTGATGTCGAGCTGGGAGCTGAAGAAATACTTGAGCTCGCCACGCTGGTCATAGACCGGCGAGATGAACAGCGCATTCCAGAAGGTCGAACCGTTCTTGCGGTAGTTCAGCAACTCGGTGGCGATCTCGCGCCGTTCGGCCACGGCCTGGCGCACCTGCGCCACCACCGCGCGATCGGTCTCCGGCCCTTGCAGGAAGCGGCAGTTACGTCCCATCACCTCCGCCCGGCTGTAGCCACTCATGTTGATGAAGGCGTTGTTGACGAAGATGATGGGATTGTCGGGCTCGCGCGGGTCGGACACGATCATGGGCATGCGTGTCATTTCCACGGCGGCAAAGAAGATATCGTTGGCGTCCTCGCCCACTGCGACCTTGGCCAGGTCATTGCGCATGCCGGCGTCGTTGCTGTCGTCGGCGGGGCAATGCAGGGGCGCGCGCTTGATTGGATTGCGCATCTGATGTTCTCCGTATGGCTGGGCTTGCGCCCCCAGCCATACAGCGGCGGGTGGCAAGCCTTGACTACGGATTGGACACGGGCATGCTCAGCGGTTCCGACGCAATTGCAACAGGCTTGAAACACATGGCGGCAAGCCGCGTCAGAGGCCGGATTCCCACTGATGAGCTTGTACGGAAGCCAGCGTCCCCTGATGCCGTACATGGCCCAGATCGAGCAGATAGGCGCGGTCACTGACGAGCTGGGCAAAATGGAAATTCTGCTCGCACAGCAGGATCGCCATGCCGGCCTGCTTGAGCTTGACGATCATCTCGGCCATCTGTTCGACGATGAGCGGGGCCACGCCTTCCGAGGGTTCGTCCAGCAGCAGCAGGTGCGGATTGCCCATGAGGGTGCGGGCGATGGTGAGCATCTGCTGCTCGCCACCGCTCATGCGCCCGCCCAGCCTGTCCGGCATGGCGCCGAGGTTGGGAAAGAGTTCGAACAGGGCCTCCGGCGTCCACTGCGGCGCGCCGGGACGCGCCGGCTGGCGGCCGGTTTCCAGGTTCTCCAGCACGCTCAGTCCGGTGAAGACACGCCGGTCTTCCGGCACGAAGCCCAGGCCCAGCCTGGCCCGCTGGTAAGGCGCCAGGCGCGTGATATCGCGACCGTCGAAATGGCACTGGCCACGCGTGCCGGGCAACAGGCCCATGAGGGCCTTGAGCGTGGTGGACTTGCCCGCGCCGTTGCGCCCCATCAGCGCGACCACCTCGCCACGTGCCACCGTGAGATCGAGATCGAAAAGGATGTGGGCACGGCCGTAGAAGGCGTGCAAGCCCTGTACCTGCAGCAGTGGCGAGTTCATGCCTGCCCTCCAAAGCTGGCGCCCGAGCCGAAGTAGACCTCGCGCACACGCTCGTCGGCACGTACCGCGTCGGGCTCGCCCTGGGCAATCAGCTGGCCGCGCGCCAGCACGATGATGCGGTCGGCAAAGGCGAAGACCACGTCCATGCTGTGCTCGGTGAACAGGACCGAGAGGCCTTGGTCGGTGACCAGCCGGCGTGTCAGGGCCATCAGCTCGCGTCGTTCGCGTTCGGCCATGCCGGCCGTGGGTTCATCCATCAACAGCAGGCGCGGTGCGTTCGACAAGGCCATGGCCAGCTCCACCCGCTTGATATCGCCATAGGCCAGCACGCCACAGGCACGGTGCGCCTGGGCCGCCATACCCACCTGTTCCAGCAGGTGCATGGCCTCATCGCGCAGATAGCTGGCCGCCGGGCGCCAGAAGCGCCACAGCTGGCGTCGGTGCGAGAGCAAGGCGGCCTGGACGTTTTCCAGTACCGTCATGGAGGCAAAGGCGGCCGATACCTGGAAGGTGCGCCCTACCCCGCGCTGCCAGATGCGGCGGGCGTCGAGGCCGGCGATGTCCTCGCCATCGAGCAGCACGGCGCCGGCATCGGGCGCCAGCTGGCCGTTGATGACATTGAAGCAGGTCGATTTGCCGGCGCCGTTGGGGCCGATCAGCGCCAGCATCTGGCCGGCCGGCAGATCGAAGGAGACCCCGTCCAGGGCGGCCACGCCACCGAAGGACTTGGTGAGATTGGATACGCTCAGGAGGCTCATGCGTCCTCCTCCTGCCGGCGGCGTCGGAATACCCCGGCCACGCCACCCGGGAAGAGCAGCACCAGCAGCAAGATCACGCCGCCCAGCAAGGCGCGCCAGTAGTCGGTCTCACGCGCGACCAGGTCTTGCAGCCAGGTGAACAGCGAGGCGCCCAGCAAGGGACCCAACAGGCTTTGCACCCCGCCCAGCATGACCATCACCAGGCCGTCGACGGAGCGGCTGACGCCGGCGACTTCGGGCGAGATACTGCCCTTGGAGAAGGCGAAGAGTACGCCGGCCAATCCGCAGAAGAGGCCCGCCACGGCAAAGCCGCCCCATTGCAGCGAACGTACATCCATGCCCAGCGCCTCGGCGCGTGGGGCAGCGTCGCGGGCGGCGCGCAAGGCCAGGCCGAAGGGCGCATGGATCACCCGGCGCAGCAGGTAGACGCCCAGCGCCGCGCAGGCCAGCGCCAGGTAGTAATAGGCCAGCGGCGACGACACGGCCTCGGCGGGACGGATACCGACCAGCCCGTTGCTGCCGCCGGTGAAGTCATCCCACTGGAAGATCAGGGCCCAGACGATCTGGGCAAAGGCCAGTGTCAGCATGGCCAGGTACACGCCGGACAGCCGCACGCAGAACCAGCCGAACAGCAAGGCGCCGAGCATGGCCGCCAACGCACCTGCGGCCATGGCAGCGGGCATGGGCCATTGAAGCTTCAAGGTGACCAGGGCCGCCGCATAGGCGCCCAGGCCGAAATAGGCGGCGTGACCGAAGGACAGCATGCCGCCCGGCCCCATCAAGAAATGCAGGCTGGCCGCGAAGAGCACGGCCACCAGGATTTCCACCATCAGCACCGGCAGGTAGGGGAAATAGCCGGCCACCAGCGGCAGCGCCAGCAAGACCAGCATCAGCGCCCATCCCGCCAGCCGCGCGCCGCGACCGGCGACGTGCAATGGTGCTTCCTGCAGGCCGCTGGCACGCACGGCCGTCGGCGCCTTGCCGAACAGGCCCCAGGGCCGCACCACCAGCACGGCCGCCATCACCAGGAACTCGACCACCAGGGTCAGTCGCGACAGCGAAATTTCCATGCCGAACAGGGAGACATTGCCCAGCGCAATGCACAGGGCCTTGACCTCGGCAATCAGCAAGGTCGCCGCGAAGGCGCCGCCGATGGAACCCATGCCGCCGACCACCACCACCACGAAGGCATTGCCGATGGTGTCCAGGTCGATGGCCAGGTTGGCCGGCATGCGCGGGCCTTGCAGCGCCCCGCCCAGCCCGGCCAGGAAGCAGCCCAGCGCGAACACGGCGGTAAAGAGCCAGGCCTGGTTCACGCCCAGCGCGCCCAGCATCTCGCGGTCCTGGGTGGCGGCGCGAATGAGCGTCCCCCAACGGGTGCGATTGAGTAGCAGCCACAGCAGCGCCAACACCAGGGGGCCGATGAAGATCAGCAGCAGGTCGTATTGCGGCAGGCGTCGTCCCAGCAGGTGGACCGCGCCGGCCAGGCCGGGTGCGCGTGGGCCGAACAGGTCTTCCGGGCCCCACAGCCAGAGCGAGCCATCCTTGATGACCAGCACCAGCGCAAAGGTGGCCAAGAGCTGAAACAGTTCCGGCGCCCGATAGATACGACGCAGGACCAGCATTTCCACCAGCGCCCCCAGCCCTGCCACGACCACGGCCGACAGCAGCACCGCCGTCCAGAAACCCAGCGGCGTGGCGCCGATGGCGTTGACCAGGGTATAGGCCAGGTACAGCCCCAGCAGGTAGAACGAGCCATGCGCGAAATTGACGATGCGCGTGACGCCGAAGATCAGCGACAGGCCGGCCGCCACCAGGAACATGGCGGAGGCATCGACCAGGCCGTTGAGCAACTGGACGGTGAGGCTGGCCAGGGTCATGGAATCAGGCGCAATCAGTCGGCCGGACGCAGCTTCCTGACCTCGGCGTCGGGCAGTTGCAGGGAGGCGCCATCAACATAGCTGAAGCTGGTCATGATGCCCTTGCCATCCTTGACGCCGGTGCGGCCCACGAAGGCGCCCAGGGTCGATTGATGGTCTTGCGCACGATAGACGATGGGCGCCACGGGCGTGTCCACCTTCAAGCCCGAGAAGGCGGCGGCGAGCTTGTCGGCATCGGTGCTGCCAGCCTTGCGGATACCGGCGGCGATCGACATCAGTGCGCTATAGCCCACCAGCGAACCGTTGCGCGGATAGTCGTTGAATTTCTTGCGATAGGCGTCGACGAACTTCTTGTGTTCGGGGGTGTTGATGGCGTACCAGGGGTAGCCGGTCACGATCCAGTTCTGCGGGGCTTCGTTCTTCAGCGGATCCAGGTATTCGGGTTCACCGGTCAACAGCGACACCACTTCGACGTTCTCGAACAGGCCACGGGTATTGCCTTCACGCACGAACTTGCCCAGGTCGGCGGCGAACAGGGCATTGAAGATGGCATCGGGCTTGGCATCGGCCAGCGCTTGGGTGACCGCGCCGGCATCGATCTTGCCCAGCGGCGTGGCCTGCTCGGCCACGAATTCGACATCGGGCTGGGCTTGCTTCATCAGGGTCTTGAAGCTGGCCACGGCCGACTGGCCGTATTCATAGTTGGGATAGACGATGGCCCAGCGCTTCTTCTTCAGCCTGGCCGCTTCCTTGACCACCGAGGCTACCAGCATGTAGGTGGAAGGCCGCAGGCGATAGGTGTACTTGTTGCCGTTCTGCCAGACGATCTTGTCGGTGAGCGGCTCGGCGGCGAGGAAGAAGACCTTGTGCTGGCGCGCGTAGTCGGTCAGCGCCAGGCCGGTATTGGAGAGGAAGCCGCCAAAGAGCAGCGCCACGCGTTCGCGCGCCATCAGTTCTTCGGCCACGCGCACGGAGTCGCCGGGGTTGCCGTTGTCGTCACGCGCCACCACTTCCAGCTTCTTGCCCAGCACGCCACCGCTGGCGTTGATTTCGTCCTGTGCCATCTCCCAGCCCCGGCGGTACGGTTCCAGGAAGGCCGGCTGGGCCTTGTAGCTGTTGATCTCGCCGATGCGGATGGTGTCCTGGGCGATGGCGCCGCTGGCGGCGCTGGCCAGGATGGCGGCGGTCGTGGTCCACAGGATGCTGCGCGGGAAGTTGAACTGGTTCACGTCATTTCCTTCTGGTGAAGTTGCCGGGCGAGCCTGGCGGTCGGCAGATGCAATCGCGGGCGTAATGATAACCGCTGGCCGGTGCTGGCGCAGGACCCGGTTTGCGCCAGGTCATGCCGCCGCCATCCGGGCGGCGGCTGGTCGCGCCACTTGACCCGCTACTTGACCCGCTGCTTTTCCAGCTTGCGGGCCAGGGTGCGGCGGTGCATGCCCAGTCGGCGGGCGGTTTCGGAGATGTTGAAATCGGTGTCCACCAGCACTTCGTGGATGCGCTCCCATTCAAGGGTCTTGATGGAAGTGGCGCGGGCAGACAGCTCCACCTCGGCCAGTCCAGCGATGTGGCCGAAGGCGGCTTCGATGTCGTCGGTGTTGGAGGGCTTGGCCAGGTACTGGCAGGCGCCCAGCTTGATGGCCTCGACCGCGGTGGTGATGCTGGCGAAGCCGGTCAGGACCACGATCAGCATGGTCTCGTCATGGGCGTGCAGCATCTGCACACAGGCCAGGCCGGAGGCATTGCCACCCAGCTTGAGGTCGACCACGGCATAGCCGGGTTGATGCTGTTTCAGGTGTTCGGCCGCCTCTTCCTGATTGGCGGCGAGCAGGACGGTGTAGCCACGACGTTCGAACGAACGGCCCAAGGTGCGTGCGAAAGCGGCATCGTCCTCGATGATCAAAAGCAGGCGATCAGCCGGCATGTTGCATTCCCTATTTCTTCTATCTACTTTCCCAGACCGCTATTGTAGTGCGAGTCGGGCCCGGGCATTGGCGCCGTTACAAGAAAAAGGGAATGATCCGCATCAAACGCCCGGCCGATGCGGCTTGAGGCAGGTCAAGCACCGCCCGTAAAAGCACCCGGGTGGCCGCCGAGCGCGGGTTCGGCCGGCTCTTCCAGGCTGATCGAGGACAAGGGCAGCTCCAGCGTGACGCGCGCACCGGCGGTGGGCAGGTTGCTGGCCGAGACGCGTCCGCCCAGCTTGCGCGCCACATTGACCACGAAGAACAGGCCCAGGCCGCGCCCCGGCTTGCCCTTGGTGGATTGATAGGGCTTGCCGATCTGGTTGATCATCCAGTCCGGGAAGCCAGGCCCCTGGTCACTGACCTCCATGACCAGCGACTCTTCCTCGCCGCGCACTTCCAGTGAGAGCCAGCGTGGCGAGACTTCGAAGGCATTGTCCAGCACATTACCCAGCATCTGCTTGACGGCCGAGTCGAAGGCCACCGGCAGGTCCTGCTCGATCAGGTTGCGGTAGTCAAACATCTCGACCGGACGCGACTTGCGCCAATCCTCGGCGACGCTGTCGAGGAAGGTGTTGAGCGTGGTCTTGATGGACGACTCTCCACGTGCCTGGCCGGCCGACAGCAAGACGCCGCTGACGATGGACTTGCAGCGTTGCAGCTGGGCTTCCATTTCGCTGATGTCGTCGAGCATGTCGGGGCGTTGGCTGATCTCGGGCATGCGCTTCCAGTCGCCCAGGATGACCGAGACGGTCGCCAGCGGCGTACCCAGCTCGTGGGCCGCACCGGAGGCGAGCAAGCCCATGCGCACGATGTGGTCCTCTTCGGCGGCGCGCTGGCGCAGGTCGGCCAGCAAGGCATCTCCGGCGCGCAGGTTGCTGCTGATGCGGGTGATGAAGAACACCATCAGTCCGGCATTGAGCAGGAAGCAGATCAGCGTGCCCTCCACATATAGGCTCAGGAGACCTGCATTGTGATCCGGCGGCAGCGCCAGCGGCTCCGAAAACAGCGCCAGCCCTGCCAGGCAGGCCATGGTCACACCGACGATGGCCCAGCTCGACCAGGGCTTCAGGAGCACGGCCGAGAGGATGATCTGCATCAGGTAGAGGAAGGCGAAGGGATTGGTGAGCCCACCGCTGAGATAGAGCTGGAAGGTCAGCACGGCCACATCCACCAGCAAGGCCAGGAACAGCTCGGCATTGGTGGCGATGCGTCGCTCATGCCAGCGCAGATGGCTGGCGATGTTGAAGGCGATCAGGCAGGACAGCACTTCCAGCATGTGCGGCAAGGGCAGGTGCAGGTCGAACACCAGCACCACGAAGGCGATGGTGGAGACCTGCCCCAGCACGGCCAGCCAGCGCAGCTGGATCAGCAGCAGCATGTTCTGGTGGCCGGCCGGGTTCTGCTCGCCCTGGCGCAGACGCTGCCAGCGCTCCCGCAGTGTCTTGCGCTTGGCGACGGTATCGGCGGAGGTCATGATCTCGGTCTGTTCAATGCTGTCCAGGTGGGGACTGGCTGTCCCGGATACGCTCACGCCAGCGGCGTTCGTCGCGGATCACCCAGTAACCGGCGCCGGCGGCCATCAAGGCCAGGGCATACCAGGTCAGGGCATAGACCAGGTGGCTGTTGTGGAAGGCAATCACGGTCAGGCCGCCGACCGGCTTTTGCGCATCGGGTGCCACGGCCGCATTGGCTTCGGAGGAGGCCTTGTCGGCATCGACGAAATACGGCGCCACCGCCTCCTGCGGCAAGGCCCGTGCCTGTGCGATGGCACGCACATCACGCGAATACCAGCGGTTCTGCGCGGCGTCGTTGCTGCGCAGGAAACCACCGCCCTGCTCGCTCATGCGCATCAGGCCGGTGACCTGCACGGTCTGTGCGGCCTCGCCATCGGGCAAGGCCAGGTCGGTCAGCTTGAGCGGCGAGATCGCCACGAAGCCACGGTTGACCAGCACCAGATCGCCATCGGCGGTCTGCAGCGGCGTCACCAGCCAGGCACCGGCACCGAGGTCGGTACTGGCCTGCACCGCCGTGGTCTTGCTGTAGAGATAGCGGCCGACCAGGCTGACGCGGCGATATTCATCGCCCTCGACCGTGACCTGTGGCCAGGCCTGGCGTCCGGGTGCGGGTACCGGAGCGGCGTGGACACGGCTGTCGACCTTGGCGATCAGGTCCAGCTTCCATTGCAGGCGATAGACCTGCCAGGTTCCCAGCGCGACGAAGACCAGAAAGAAAAATCCCGCGCAAAGGGTCAGCAACAGCAGGCTGGCCTTTGAGCGGGATACCGGGGCGGCTTGCGCCGCCCCCTTTTCTTTGCCGGGCGTCACGCTATTGCGTGGCGTCGGTTTCATTTCGATTGCGGCGCCTCTGCAGGTTGCTGCTGCATGCTGTGCATGCCCTGCATCGATTGCGGGACAGTCTCGGTGGGCATGTTTTCCGGCGACATGGTCGGCATCATGTTGTGGTTCATGTGATACATGACCCACTGCGAACCGGACAGGGTGATGACCACCAGGATGATGGTGAAGATCATCGCCAGCATGTTCCAGCCACCTTCGGACTTGCCGTTCATGTGCAGGAAGTACTTGATGTGCACCACGATCTGCACGGCTGCAAAGATCAGCAGCACGATACCCAGGGTCGCCGTGCTGGAGATGGCCTTGTTGATGACCAGCCAGAACGGGATCGCGGTCAGGATCACGGCCAGCACGAAGCCGGACACGTAGTCCTTCATCGAACCGTGCGGGACGTGGTCCTCGTGACCATGACCGTGGCCATGGTCGTCGTGTTGGCCCATCGGACGGGCCGGGTGTTCTTGGTGGCCGCGGCTCATGGCAGGACTCCCATCAGGTAGACAAAGGTGAAGACGCCGATCCAGACCACGTCCAGGAAGTGCCAGAACATCGACAGGCACATCAGGCGGCGGCCGTTGGCCTCGGTCAGACCATGCTTGTTGATCTGGAACAGCAGCACGATCAGCCAGATGATGCCGAAGGAGACGTGCAGACCGTGGGTACCGACCAGGGCAAAGAACGAGGTCAGGAAACCGCTACGGGCCGGGCCGGCGCCTTCGTGGATCAGGTGCATGAACTCATAGAGTTCGAAGTAGATGAAGCCGGCGCCGAGCAGGCCGGTGATGATCAGCCAGAAGATGGTGCCCTGCTTCTTCTTGGCTTGCATCGCCAGCATGGCGAAACCGTAGGTGATCGACGACAGCAGCAGCAGCGCGGTGTTCAGCGCCACCAGCGGCAGGTCGAAGAGTTCCGCACCGGTCGGACCGCCGGCGTAGTTGCGGCCCAGGACCGCATAGCACGCAAACAGGCAGGCGAAGATCAGGCAATCGCTCATCAGGTACATCCAGAAGCCCAGCAGGGTGCCGTTCTCCGGATGATGATGGCGGACGAAGTAGCGCGAGCTTGGCGTCGCGTCGGCCGTGTGGTTAATCGCTTCAGACATGGCTATTCAACAGGCGAGTGCGCTCTGCTTCGACACGGACGACTTCGTCGGCCGGGATGTAGTAGTCGCGGTTGTAGTTAAAGGTGTGGACGATGGTGGCCACGCAGAGGGCCACGAAACCGGCCACGGCGGGCAGCCACATGTGCCAGATCATGGCAAAACCAACCGCTGCCGACAGCGCAGCGATGATGAAGCCGGCACCGGTGTTCTTGGGCATGTGGATTTCCACGAAGTCACCCAGGGGACGCTTGTAGTCATGCTTCTTCATGTCGGCCCAGGCGTCGTTGTCATGCACGACCGGGGTGAACGCGAAGTTGTAGGCCGGCGGCGGCGACGAGGTCGACCATTCCAGGGTTCGGCCGTTCCACGGGTCGCCGGTGACGTCGGCCAGCTTCTTGCGGTCGCGGATCGAAACGGCGATCTGGACGAGGAAGGAACCGATGCCCAGGGCAATCAGGCCGGCGCCGATGGCGGCGGTGACGAACCAGATCTGCAGCGACGGATCATCGAAGTGGCTCAGGCGACGCGTCACGCCCATCAGGCCCAGGACGTACAGCGGCATGAAGGCCAGGTAGAAGCCCACGAACCAGAACCAGAACGAGCACTTGCCCCAGAAGTCGTTGAGCTTGAAGCCGAAGGCCTTCGGGAACCAGAAGTTGATGCCGGCGAACATGCCGAACACCACGCCGCCGATGATGACGTTGTGGAAGTGGGCAATCAGGAACAGCGAGTTGTGCAGCACGAAGTCGGCCGGAGGAACGGCCAGCAGCACGCCGGTCATGCCACCGATGACGAACGTGATCATGAAGCCGATGGTCCACAGCATGGGCACTTCGAAACGGATGCGACCACGGTACATGGTGAACAGCCAGTTGAAGATCTTGGCACCGGTCGGGATCGAGATGATCATCGTGGTGATGCCGAAGAAGGAGTTCACGCTGGCGCCCGAACCCATGGTGAAGAAGTGGTGCAGCCACACCAGGTAGGACAGGATGGTGATCACCACCGTTGCGTACACCATGGAGGTGTAGCCGAACAGGCGCTTGCCGCTGAAGGTCGAGACGATTTCAGAGAAGATGCCGAAGGCCGGCAGCACCAGGATGTAGACCTCGGGGTGGCCCCAGATCCAGATCAGGTTCACGTACATCATGGCGTTGCCGCCCATGTCGTTGGTGAAGAAGTTGGTACCGAAGACGCGGTCCAGGGACAGCATCGCCAGCACGGCGGTCAGCACCGGGAAGGCCGCGACGATCAGAACGTTGGTGCAGAGCGAGGTCCAGGTGAAGACCGGCATCTTCATCATGTTCATGCCCGGGGCGCGCATCTTGACGATGGTCACCACCAGGTTGATACCGGAAAGCAGCGTCCCTACCCCGGCCACCTGCAAGGCCCAGATGTAGTAGTCCACCCCCACGTCAGGGCTGTACAGGATGCCCGACAGCGGCGGGTAGGCCAGCCAGCCGCCGCCCGCAACGGCCTCCCCCAATCGCGCGCCCCTCACCCCCAGCGCGCCGAAGGTGGTCATCCAGAAGCTGAAGTTGTTGAGGAACGGGAAGGCCACGTCGCGCGCACCGATCTGCAGGGGCACGACGTAGTTCATCAGGCCGGTCACCAGGGGCATGGCCACGAAGAAGATCATGATCACGCCGTGGGCGGTGAAGACCTGGTCGAAGTGGTGCGGCGGCAGGAAGCCGGCGTTGTCACCGAAGGAGATGGCCTGCTGTGCACGCATCATCAGCGCGTCGGCGAAGCCACGCAGCAGCATGACGATGGCCAGCACGATATACATGATGCCGATGCGCTTGTGGTCGATGCTGGTGAACCAGTCGCGCCAGAGCATGCCCCACAGGCGATATTTGGTGAGCAGGCCGAGTACGACGACTCCACCCAGCGCCACCATGGCGAAGGTACCGATCAGGATGGGCTCATGGTATGGAATCGCTTCCAGGCTGAGCCGCCCGAAGATCAGCTTTATCAGATCAAAATTGTCAGACATCTTTACTTCCCGGGGAAAAAGGAAATTGGGGCGCGGCAATGTGCCGCCGCGCCAATACGACTACCAGACTCGCAAACTCAGTCTTGCTTCTGCTGGCCGGGCTTCACGTTCAGGTCCGACGCCATCATCTTGTCCAGGCACACCGTGTTGGCGGCCACGCAACGATTCAGGATGGCATGGAACAGGCCGGGCTCGACGCTGCCGAACAGACGGGCGGGCTCGCGCTCGCTGGGCTGTTCCAGCTTCAGGTAATCGGCGCGCTGCATGCTGCCCGGCTCGGCCTTGGCCTTCTTGACCCAGGCGTCGAAATCAGCCTGGCTCATGCCGTGGAACTTAAAGCGCATGTGGGAGAAACCGGCACCACTGTAGTTGGACGAGAAACCCTCGTACTCGCCCGCCTTGTTGATGACGCCGTGCAGCTTGGTCTGCATGCTGGGCATGGCGTAGATCTGGCCAGCCAGTGCCGGGATGTAGAACGCGTTCATCACGTTGGAGGCCGTGATCTTGAATTCGATGGGCACGTCCACGGGCGCAGCCAGTTCATTGACGGTCGCAAAACCTTGCTCCGGGTAGATGAACAGCCACTTCCAGTCCAGCGCCACCACTTCCACGGTCAGCGGCTTGACGTCGGCCGGCAGCGGACGCTGGGCGTCGATGCGCGAGAGCGGACGGTACGGATCCAGCGTGTGGGTGGTGATCCAGGTCAGCAGACCCAGGGCGATGATGATCAGCAGGGGAGCGCCCCAGATGACCAGTTCCAGACGGGTCGAGTGATCCCAGTCAGGCTCGTAGGGAGCGGAAGTGTTGCTCTTGCGATAACGCCATGCGAACAGCAGGGTCAGGATGATCACCGGGACGATGATCAGCAGCATCAACGCAGTGGAGATGACGATCAGGCGCGCTTGCTGGTTGGCAATGTCGCCGGAAGGATTCATCACGACGGTGTTGCACCCAGCCAACAAAAGCGCAGGAAGCAAGAGCAGTCCGCGACGGAGGATTTGAGAAACCATGGAGGAAATTTCCAGTCGTATGTATCAGAGCATGGTAATGTAACGCCAATAAAGTGTGTTGGCGATTGGACGTTTTGTCCCACCCTGTCACTTGCCACCTGCCAGGTTGGGATTAGTAGTACGTACTGCGACTAAACCTCTAACAGTGGGAGACAAAACCATGGCAAGTACCAGCATCCACAACAGTCACGGTTCGGGCGAAATGAAGCAGAACCCAGACCATCCTTCCACTTCCCACGACCACGGTCATATCGAGCCGGGTGAAATCGCCGTGGGTGTCGTGCTCGGTCGAGCGGGCGAGTATTTCGACTTCTTCGTCTACGCCCTGGCATCGGTACTGGTGTTTCCGACGGTGTTCTTCCCGGACTCTCCGCGCCTGGAAGGCACCCTCTACGCATTCGTTGTCTTTTCCTTCGCTTTCCTGGCCCGTCCTATCGGGACCACGATCTTCATGGAGATCCAGAAGACCTACGGACGGGAAGTCAAACTGACGCTGGCGCTGTTCATGCTCGGTTTCTCGACTGCGGGCATTGCGTTATTGCCAACTTTTGAACACATCGGTGTCTGGGCTATCCTGCTGCTCTCGCTGCTGCGAGTGGGACAAGGCATTGCGCTGGGCGGGGCCTGGGACGGGTTGCCGTCGCTGCTGGCCATGAATGCCCCGAAACACAAGCGCGGCTGGTATGCCGCGCTGGGCCAACTGGGGGCGCCTCTGGGTTTCGTGGTGGCGGCCAGCCTGTTTGCCTACATGCTGTCAAATCTTACCACGGCTGACTTCATGGATTGGGGCTGGCGTTATCCTTTCTATGTGGCTTTTGCCATCAACGTGGTGGCGCTGTTCTCGCGTTTGCGCCTGGTATCGGCCCCGGAATACGCCAAGCTGCTGGATGAGCGCGAGCTGGAGCCGGCCGGCGTGGTCGAATTGGCGACGACGCAAGGACGCAACATCATCATCGGCGCCCTTGCCGCCCTGGCCAGTTATGCGCTGTTCCACCTGGTGACGGTGTTCCCGCTGTCCTGGATCAAGCTGTATTCGCTGCGCGATGCCTCCGATTTCCTGGTGGTGCAGATCTGGGGTGGCGTCATCATGGCGGTTGGCATCGTGGTCTCCGGCCTGGTCGCCGACCGCTTCGGCCGCCGCAATACCCTGGGCGCGATGGCCTTGCTGATCGCTATCCTGTCGGCCTTCGTGCCGACCCTGATGAATGGCGGCGAAGCTGGCCAGAACACCTTCATCCTGGTCGGCTTCGCGTTGCTGGGCTTGTCCTATGGCCAGGCTGCCGGTGCCGTGACGGCCAACTTCCAGAACCGTTATCGCTACACCGGCGCGGCGCTGACCCAGGATCTGGCCTGGCTGGTCGGGGCCGGTTTCGCACCGCTGGTGGCACTGGGCCTGTCGGCGCACTTCGGCATGGCCTATGTGAGCTTCTACCTGCTCTCGGGTGCGGTCGGTTCGCTGGCGGCGCTGAGCCTGAACCGGGCGCTGGAGGGACGGGACGACTGAGTCGGTCTTTCTTCAGCAAGCGCCAGTAAAGCAAAACCCCGGAAGCCTGCTTCCGGGGTTTTGTGCTTTTGCCGCCCCACCCCAGCTCCAGCCTAGGTCGGCGCCCTCACCTCGCCACCAGCTTCGCCGTTGACCACTGCATGGACAAAGCGCAATTTCTCCAGCACCGGAGTAGACAAGGTGAAGGGATAGGAATCCGGCATGCCGATGCTGCGGTTCAGACTGTTGAGCACATAGGTCAGCGCAAACCACTCCCGCGTCAGTTCGTCGAAAGAGCCGGCCGCCACCGGCGGCGCCGTGATGACCAGCTTCTGCTCCCCGGCATGGCGGGGCTTCAGTTGCACGCCGCAGGCGTAGGCCGTTTCCAGGGTATCGAACATGTGCAGGTAATGCGCCCAGGTCTCGGCCCAATCCTCCCAGGGATGGCTGCTGGCATAGGCACTGACGAAACGCTCTTCCCAGTCAGGCTGGGGACCGTTCTCGTAGTGGCTTTTCAGTGCCTCGCCATAGTCCTGGCGCTCATCGCCGAACAAGGCGCGGAAAGGCGTTATCCAGTCCGACGCCGCCACCAGCCGGTCGAAGTAATAGTGGCCGCTTTCATGGCGAAAATGTCCCAGCAAGGTCCGGTAGGGTTCCGCCATCTGCTCGCGCGCCTGTTCGCGATAGGCTGGATCGGCCTCGGCAATGTTGATGGTGATGACGCCGTCGGCATGCCCGGTCAGCACCCGCTCGCCGTGCGGCAAGTCCTGCAGGAACTCGAAGGCCAGCCCGGTTTCCTCATCCTCCGCCTTCGGCACCGGCTGCAGGGCCAGCGTCCACAGGGAATGCAGCAGGCGCCGCTTGGCCGTCTCCAGACGGCTCCAGAGTACGCGATTGTTGCCCTCGTCCAGCGTCGGAATCACCCGGGTGAGACGGCAGGAGGCGCACAGGTCGTGCGTTTCCTGCTCGTCGAGCATCCAGTTGCAGATGTTCTCGCGCCAATAGTTCAGGCATTGCTTGAAGACCCTGCCCTGGTTTTCCGGCTTGATGCTGCGCCAGCGGCCGGGGCCGGGCTCGACTGGCTGGACCGGAACATCTGGCGTCTCCAGCGGTGAAAAACTGGCAATGGCCTGCAAATGGGGCTGATAACCCAGTATCCACCCGCAATTCCCGCACACCGTATTCTCGAAGAAGACCTGGCTACCGCAATTGTCGCAATGGAAGGTTTTCATCTATCCCCCTGTTTCATGATCGTGGCCGCCCGTGGTGGGCGGGCGCATCAGGCACTCATTGGAAGAGTATCGTGGGCATACGTTCCAGAGCTTTCTTCAGATGAAATCAATGGAAGCTGAATACCCGATACCAGGTGCTATATTCAGAATCCTTCATCTTCTGGAGTAGCGCCATGCTGTATCTGCTCATGTACGACTTCGTCGACGACTATCTGGAGCGCCGCACCGCGCTGCGCCCGGAGCATCTGGCATTGTGCCGGCAGGCCGTCGAGCGTGGCGAAATGCTGGCCGGCGGCGCGGTCGGCAATCCTCCCGAAAGTGGATTGTTGCTCTTCCAAGGTGCGGCCGAGCATGCCGAAAAGTTTGCAGTGGCCGATCCCTATGTGACCAAGGGCCTGGTGAAGCGCTGGCAGGTCAAGCCGTGGACCACGGTGGTGGGGATTGCAGAGCTGGTCCCCAATCCGCTCTGAGTGACGCCAAGCGTTCAATCCCGCTCCGCATGGGCGGGGTCGCGACAAGCTCCCGCAAGCCCATGCTATCCCGTCCGCACCGATTAAAAACATTCATCAGCACACCCGTCCCGAACGCGCGATAATTCTGCCTACTGAATACAGATCGACGGCCAGACAAGGCCGCACACCCCCGCGACCGCAGCCAACACTGCCCAGGAGACCGCATGCCAGCGCCACAAGCCTTTGCCCGTACCGTCCGCCATCCCGGCCAACCCGAGCCTGAACGCATCGTCACCCTCGAAGGCCAGGCCATGCAGCTCGATTTCACGCTGGAAGCGGGACTGAGCCTGCGCGACGCCATGAGCATCCCGCTCTCCCGCGCCGGACTGGATGGCGGCACCGTGCGCTTCGCCAATCTACCCATCGCCGAACTACATTTCCTGATGCCGGCGCTGGCGGTGGACGACCAGCATGCCGCCTTCTACAGTGCCCCGCAGGCCATGGAGGAAGGCACCCTCATCGAATATGCCTGCGCCACCTATGGCCGCAAGGATGGCGAACCCTTCGTGCATTGCCACGCCGTCTGGCGCGGGCGCGACGGCCAGCGCCAGGGTGGCCACCTGATGATGGACAAGACCATCGTCGGCGCCGCCACGCCGGCCCAGGCCTGGGGCCTGCATGACGCCACCATGGCCACCCGCTATGACCCGGAAACCAACTTCACCCTCTTCTACCCGACCCGCCTGAGCGATGCGGCACCCGCCGCCAGTGGCAAGCGTGTGGTACTGGCCCGCATCCGCCCGGACCAGGACCTGACCATCGCCGTCGAGCAAGCCTGCGCAGCGCATGGGATAGTCCACGCCATCGTGCGCGGCAGCGTGGGCAGCATCATCGGCGCCGAGTTCGAGGATGGTCGCGTGCTGGATGACCGCGCCACCGAGATCCTGATCCTGTCAGGCGAGGTGCGGCAAGGTCGCGGCCGCCTGGAAATCGGCCTGATCAACCCGCAGGGCCAAGTCTGCGAAGGCGTGCTGGCACGTGGCGGCAATCCGGTACTGATCTGCTTCGAGCTGGTCCTCGAAGAACAATGAAAAACGGCAGCCCGCCATGGGCTGCCGTTCTCCCCCCTACTCCCCTGCCGATCAGGCGCCGACCAGCTTCTTGAAGGTCGGCAGCACGGCCTCACCCTTGAAGGGCTTGACGATCCAGCCCTTGATGCCGGCGGCCTTGCCACGTTCCTTCATGATGGGCGAGTTCTCGGTGGTCAGCATGATGATGTTCACGCTGGCGTTACCCAGTTCGCCGCGGATCTTCTCGGCCATGGTCAGGCCATCCATGTTGGGCATGTTCACGTCGGAGACGACCAGCTTGATCGACGGATCGCCCTTGAGCTTGGCCAGGCCATCACGGCCATCGACGGCCAGCGCCACGTCCAGGCCGTTCTTCTTCAGGAAGTCGCCCACTTCGGCGCGCACGGTGCTCGAATCGTCCACTACCAGGATTTGTGCCATGTTGAATTCTCTCTCGATGATGAAGATGATGATGTGTCGTTGATGGATGCGGATGGGCTCAGAACAGCTCCAGCTCACCCGATTCGAACAGGTCCTCGACCGATGCCTGGTTCTCGGAGAAGTCCTCGGGCGACCAGGAGAGGTTGAAGATGAAGCGTTGCAGCAGCACCAGGGGCGCGCCATCGTCACGCCGCAGCACGTACTTGAAGCACAGTTGCGCATCGTCCGAGCCGAACGAGATATAGCGGTGCTGGTGGTTGATGATGATGGGTACCTGGCTCAACTGCTGGATGGGCTGGCTCTGGTTGATGAAGCGGTTCTTGAACCAGCCCCAGATCAGGTTGGTCAGCTCGCCCAGGGAATTGTTGAGCTCGCGGAAATCGCCCGCCTCGCCTGGCGCCAGCGCCTGCAGGCTCTTCTGCTCGGCCTGCAGCATCATGTAGCCACGGCACCAGCTGCTCTCCAGCGGAATGAGCGTGAATACCTCGCCGAAGATGATGCGGTCACGCACCAGGTAAGGCTGTTCGATCTCCACTCTGGCGCCGGGGAACTGGTTCTCCAGCACCATGCGGCTGATCTCGGCGATGCCGCGCACCAGTGCATTCGGGTAGCGCAAGCTGAAGATCGAGGCCTCCAGCGCCGGCGCCAGGGCATCGATTTCCTCGATGCGATAGACGGCACAGAAGAGTTCGCTTTCGCCGGCACCCAGCGGTGCATCCGGTGCCTCGCGGCGACGACGCAGAAAGATCGGCAGCTCCGGGCGGATCTCGCGGATGCGGCGCGCCAGGCCACGGCCGTCCTCGCCCAGCCCGGCCAGGCTTTCCGAGAGCATGATGCCGCCCAGGTCGACGTTGCTGCGCAAGACTGCCATCACATGCTCTTCATGTGCCTTCAGGCCGACCAGGTTGTGGCGCTCGCAAAAGGACTTGATGGTGTCGTAGCAATCGGCATCCTTGTCCAGGACGAGAACCTTGCTGGTGATGGCCGTATCCAGGCTGGCGACTGTTGCTTCCATGGTGGGACGTTTTCCTTGCATCGTTGAGGTTGATGTCGATCTTGCGGCTGCCTGGTTCGGCTAGATCGGCTAGAACAATTCCAGCTCACCCGTGGTATCGACCTGCTCTTGCGCCGACACGGCAAAATCCAGCGTGTCGTAGGCCGAGACGCACAGCGAGACATACAGGCGCGGGGAATCCGGCATGTCGATGGCCAGATGGCGGATATGCGCACAATTGAGCCGTTGCAGATAGGCCGCGCATTGACGGTCGATCACATTGGGCGTGGACATGCCCAGGTGCGGGAAGAAGCGTCCCAGCTCGCGGTTGAAGATGCCGCAACACAGGTTGCCACACTCGGCGATGGCATCCATGAAGCCCTGCTCGCCCATCTCGGCCACGCTGCTGCGACTGAGGCGGGCGAAGTGCTCCCGCGTCGGCGCGTCGGGCGTGAAATGGAACATCACCATCAGCCTGAACAGATAGGACGAGATGGTCAGCACCACCATTTTCTTGCCGTCGATGTCGGCGACGTCGTCGATCACCACGATCTCGGCGCTGCTGTCGGAGGGGACCAGGCTGGCGCGCAGCGACTGCTGCAGCAACACATCGAAGCCCTCGCGTGCGGAGGCTGAGATCGGCTCCTCCTGGCTCAGTTCTTCCATGCTCAGGCCGCCTCGGCCAGGGTTTCCCTGGTTTTCCTGTTGATCAGGTCCAGGCCGATGACCGCCCCCATGATCATCTTGCCGCCCGCCTGCAGATCCTGGAAGGTGGTGGTGGTGATCAGGTCGTTCTGGTACAGGTTGGCGCGATAGCTCTTGGAGAGCTTCTCGGCGCGCTGGGCCAGGTCGCGCACCTCGGAAGCCACCACGGCAAAGCCGCGGCCATGCGCACCGGCCCGGGCAGCCTCGATGGAGGCATTGAGCGCCACGATGATGACCTGGTTGACGATGAGCGCAAATTCATCGTTCTTGTGATGCATCTCGCGGTTGTGGGCGATGAGCACGTTCATGTCATCGTGCCAGCGCTCGAAGGTGCGTACCAGGCCCAGCAGCTTGGCGATGGTGTCCTGCGAGTCGTCGCAGTTCTGCATGACACGCGTCATGCTGTCGGACTGACGCTCCTTCAGGCGCGCCACCATGGTTTCGCTGTCACGGTGCATCTGCGCCAGGTGCTGCTCGGCGGCGATGCGCTCCTCTTCCATGTGCTGCTGGCGTTCATCCCACTGCGCCTGCTGTTGCGCCAGCGCCTCCTGGGCACTTTGCCTGACGCTTTCCATCTGCGCCAGGTCGATCATGCGCAAGGCACGGATCTTTTGCCGGCGCCACATCCAGGTCATGGGCACGCCTGCCAGCAAGGCACCCAGCGCCACCAGGAGTATCGAATTGAACATGTCTTTGGGTTCCTGCCTTTGGTTCTTGCTTGGGTTGGCGAGCTCAGGCCACCTGCGGATCGCCACCTTGCGGCAGGACCTGCGGCATGGCGATCTCGTGGGCGCCCACCGGGTAAGGCACGTCGATGCCGTCGACTTCCACCGCGACGTTCTCGGGCAGCATCACGATGATCTGGAAGGGGCGCAGCGGCGCGCCTTCGGCGGTATCGGTGAAGCGGATCTCGATCTTGCCGTGTTCGCGGGTCACGAAGTCCAGTACCGCATCCATGCCCACGCCACGGCCAGAGACGTCAGTGACTTCGCTGCGGGTAGAGAAGCCCGGCTGCAGGATCAGGCGCGCCAGTTCGGCATCGCTCAGGGCCTGGTCGACGGTGATGAGATTCTTCTCGACACCGATCTGGCGCACTCTTTCCAGCGCCAGGCCGCGACCGTCGTCGGACAGGGCCATCTGGAACATGTCATCCATTACGCCCATTTCCAGCTTGATGGTGCCGGCCTCCGGCTTGCCCTTGGCCTGGCGCTCGGCGGCGTCTTCCAGGCCATGGTCCATGGCGTTGCGGATCAGGTGCATGAAGACGTTCTGCAGCAACGGCGAGGCAAAGCTATGCACCACGTAACCGTTATCCTCGATCTGCACGGTCGGGGCGTGCTTGCCCAGGTCGGCCGCCAGGGCCGGCAGCGAGTCGGTGACCGGTGCCAGCACGTCCTGCACGGTCTCGGTACCGAGCAGGCGCAGCGTGCGGCGCACATCGTTGCGCACGGCCACCAGTTCGTGCAGGTTGGCGGTGTTGACGTTTTCCAGGCGCAGCAGGCTTTGCTGGATATGCTTGCGATCGACGGTCAGGACATGGCGCTCATAGCCCGGCAGTACCGGCTCGGCGGCAGCCGAGGCAGCGCGACCCAGGGTGACGTCGTTGATGCGGGCATAGCGGTCGATCACTTCGCGTACCTGGGCCAGCTGCAACAGCAGTTGCTCCTGGTTCCAGACCGCACCGCTGTCGGCATGGCGCAGGTCGTCGTAGTGCTGCTCGGTGTGATGGACCACGTTGGCCAGGTGCAGCAGGCCATAGGTACGGCCATTGCCCTTGATGGTGTGCATGTTGCGGAACAGCTTGGCGATGGCGAAGGCGGTGGCATCCGGATTCTGATGCACGATCTGCTCGTTCTCGTCCAGGAAGCTGCGGGCGCTGGCGATGAACTCGCCGAACTTGGCCGGTGCCACGGCCAGGATCTCGCCGATCATTTCCAGTTCGCGCTTTTGCTCGTTGGCTTCGGCGGCCAGCTGGCGCAACTCGGTCACGTCACGCACGCACAGCATCAGGCGGATCACCATGTCCTGCTCGTCGGTGATCGGCGACCAGGACAGATCAAGGATTTTCTTGCTGCCGTCGGCCGTGGTCTTCTCGATCTCGCCCACCATCAGGTGTTCGTTGAATTCGAAGTTCATGACATCTTCACCGATGCAGGCGCCGCCGATGGCCTCGATCTGCGACAGCGTGTCGGCACCCAGGTTGGTGTCGGCAAAGACCAGCTCCATCACATTGCGACCGGCGATATCGCTGGTGCCGAAGACGGTTTCCAGGAAGGCCGAGTATTCCGGGTGGATGGTATTGCCCTCGACGATGGTCAGGATGCCCTGCGGGATGTTCTGCAGCATGGCCTGCATGTCGGCGGTCTTCTGGCGCACCTGGGCCGAGGCTTGCTCGATCTTCTCGACCATGCCGTTGAAGGCGACGATGGAGTGCCCCACTTCATCCATGCGTTGCACCGGCAGGCGGCGAGTAAAGTCCTGGCTGGTGGCGATCTCGCCCATCATGCCCGCCATGCGGCTGATGGGGCCGGTGATCTGGCGATACAGCAGGAAGCCGATCCCGCCCAGCAGCAGCACCGCCACCACGGTGACGATGCTGATGGTGGTGGTGGTCTGGGCCAGCTTGCCATTGAGCGAGGCAATGGCCGTGTCCTTGAAGCGGTTCTTCTCGATGCGCAGGGTATTGACGATGCCTTCGAGCTCGGTCTGGTACTGCATCACGCCGCCGAAGAACTGCGCCTGGGCAATCTCGTTCTTGCCGGCCAGCTTGAACTTGGCCACGGTATCGATGGCGCCGAAATAGTTGTCCAGGCTTTCCTTGGCCTGTTCGATCAGGCCGCGCTGGGCCACGCCTTCAGCCTGCTGGGCCTGGGCTTCCAGGGCCTTTTCCAGCACGGCCTTCTTCTCGGCCAGCTTGCCATTTTCCTGCTCCACCAGTTGTGTATCGCTCTCGGTGGCCATGACCATGGCGGCCAGTTGCACGTCCTTGAGCTGGCCCATCAGGTCCGACGACGCCAGCACGCTGGGCATGACCCCCTCGGTAACCGAGCGGACCTCGACGGCACTGCTGCGAGACTGGTACATGGCGTAGCCACCGATACCGGCGATGGCAATGAAGGTCAGTATCACCAGAAGCGTGATACGCATGCGGATGGTCATGGAATTCCCCTTGAGATGGCGGAGCGTGGCGCTGTTTCACTTTCTTCCCAGGAAAGTGAACAGACGGCCAGGCCGGTCTGGATGCGGGGCGCATTGTTGCACTCAAGTATTACTGGTGCGTGACAGGAAGATGCAAATTTTTCACCTGCGCAGGGGCTCGCATTCCTGCGTGCGGCAGGCGGCAGGTGACCATCTCGATGGGGAGGCGCGCCTGGCGGCGCGCGGGGAAGGACGGCGTACGGTCGCTCAGCGCAGGCGGCGCTTGCCGCTCCAGAGCTTGATCGCCAGCGCGACCCAGATCAGCAGGAAGAGCATATTGCCCGGCAGCCAGATCATCTGGGTCCAGACATAGTCGCTGGCCCATAGCGCCAGCACGTCGCGGCAGCCGCAGACCTGGTCGGCATACAGCCATTCGCTGCCACTGCGGGCGGCCGCAAACTGCAGCCACAGGAATCCCAGCAATACCGGAATGACGACGAAGCCGGCCATGCACCAGCGCCGTGTGTGCCGGTGGCGCCGGCACCAGTCTATCGTGCGTGCAATGTCATCGCTACCGCCGGATGAGGTGCTGCCTGCGGCCGTGCATTCCTGCATCGCTTCGCTGTGCATATTTCCCCCTTGCACTTGCATGTGTGTGTACCCCTGAGCTGCCGCACCGCCGTCACGAGGACGCCCAAGTGCGAAACGGCAACCGTTACCCGGCCTCCCTCGCGGGAAGCCAGTCAAATCTGTCTATGGTGAACGCAGGTATGGAGTCGGCCTGCCTGTGCAGGCCAGACGGGAGAGACCAGCCGCGCAATTGCGCGACTCGCATTCCCATTGGGCGATTCCGTCGCGCTTCTTTCGAAGACGAGGGAATGAAAATGACACCTCAGGTGCCATCAAGCGTCATGCACATCGCCGCCGTTTTTTACGACTGCGATTTTTTTGACGCAAAAGCTCACTTGCCCAGAACCAATACGATACGTTTCGTCTCGGATTCTAGGTGCAAATTATCTGCTACTCAACAAAATTTACGCTTGTTGACTCGAAATTTTACTAGTCGCTAAAAAAGGTTGGGAAAGCGAGATGCTTCCGAGTACCAGCTTCAGTTGGGACTGGATCTGGCGTTCATCGATGTCGGCACTGCCGGTCAGGAGTCGCTGCAGCAAGGGGGCATACAGCAGATCGAAGACCAGGTTCAGGTCGGCATCGTCCCTGAACTCGCCGCGTTGGGCACCGCGGCGCAGCACATTGACCAGCGCCTCCCGGCGCGGTGCGAGGTAATTGTCATTGAAGATGCGCATCGTCACGTCATCGAACTGGGCCAGCGCGATCATCTCGCGCACCACCCTCCCCGACTTGCCGCGCAACAACTGCGAGAACTGCATCATGTGCAGTTCGATATCGGCACGGGCCGAGCCACAGTCACCGATCGGCGGTGTCGGCTCCACCGCGCGCAGCAGGGATTCCATGGCCAGGGCGCTCTTGTTGGGCCACCAGCGATAGATGGTGGCCTTGCCAACGCCAGCACGCGCCGCCACCCCTTCCAGGGACAGCTTGTCGAAACCAATCTCCTCGAGCATCACGTAAGTGGCATCGAGGATGGCGTCATGACTGACGGCATTCCTGCGGCGACCGGTGGCCGGATCGGAGATGAAGGTGAGAGAAATGATGTGCTCCAGATGGCAATTGCATGTTTTCCGTGTCTGGTAACGGCATGCTTTGCGACAACTTGAGCGATTGACAGCAAAAAAAGCGAATATATTTGATCCAACGACCGGATCAGGACAGTGCCTCGTCGCTTGCTACCTGAATTTATTGTTGCTTTGCCGCCGGGCTGGCCTGGGCCGACTTGTCCAGCAGGCGCCCGAAGCGTTCGAAGCGGGGCCGATAGGCATTGTCCGTGTCCAGGGAAAAGGCGATCCGGGTGGTCCTGCCCATCAGCTCATTGCGCGCAAAAAAGCCGAAATAGCGCGAATCCATGCTGTTATCGCGATTATCTCCCAGCATCATGTAGTGATCTGCCGGCACCACCACCGGCCCGAAGCTGCTATGCAGGCTGGGGTGGGATTGCGAGAGGCGCACCAGGTGGTTCATGGGGCCGAACTGCTCGTCCCGATACGCGGCCTGGTCTACTCCGTCGCCCGATTGGGCTGGCAAAGCGGTCTGGCCATAGCTTGCCGGCTGGCCATTGATGTAGAGGGTATTGTCGCGCAGCTCCACCACGTCACCGGGCAGGCCGACGATGCGCTTGACCAGCAGCTCGCCGGCCTGGCGCGAGTCGACGGTGACAATGTCGCCGCGCTGTGGCTCGCCCATGCGCAGCAGGCTGATATGGGTCAGCGGCAGGCGCAGGTCATAGGCCATCTTGTCGACCAGGATACGGTCGCCGATCATCACGGTGGGCAGCATGGAGCCACTCGGAACCACGTTGTAATCCGCAATGGCACTGCGGAAAACGATCATCAAGGCGATGGTTCCCTTGTTCTCGGTCAGCAGCTTGCGGAATGTGCTCATGATGTCCTGCGCAGGCGATAAATGGTCAACTTCGCAGGATTATAAGACGCCTGTCAGCGCACAGCACAGGCGTAATTTGTGACAATTCCTAACACCGGCATCAGATCAGATTCACGCCCTCCAGCGGGCGGGACTGGCGCGCAAGGGCGACGCCGGCAGATCCCAGTGTAGTGGCGCCCCCGCCACCTGCAAGGGCGCCAGCAAACGATGGGCCGGCCCCCAGACAGTGCGCTCCACGGCCGGATCGAAATCGGCGGCCACTTCCCCGTCCAGGGCCGCCTCGTCGCTACCTTCGGGCAGCGGATAGTCGGCCAGCAAGCGCGCCGTACGCGCCAGCGAGAGCCGTGCCTGACTGCCCTTGCCGGCCAGTTGCCTGCGACTCAGGCCACGCAGTGCGGCGGCGGCCAGCACATAGCCGGTCGCGTGATCGAGCGCTTGCACCGGCAAAGGCACGGGCTTGCTGGCGCCGCGCCGCTGCATGCCGGTGTGGGCAATGCCGCTGCTCATCTGCACCAGGCTGTCGAAACCGCGTCGCCCGGCCCAGGGACCGCTCCAGCCATAGGCGTCCAGCGACACGTCGACCAGTGCCGGATTGAGTTCACGCCGCCGCGCCACGCCCAGCCCGAGCTGCTCCAGCGCCTGCGGGCGATAGCCGTGCACCAGTACATCGGCCTGCGCCAGCAGGCCTTCCAGGAGGGCGCGGTCGGCCGGCTGGTCCAGCGCCAGATGGGCGCAGCGCTTGCCCAGGGTCATCTCGGGCACCACACCCGGCTCGTCCCACGAGGCCGGATCGATGCGCAACACCTCGGCGCCGAAGCCCGCCAGCAAGCGTGTGGCGGTAGGACCGGCCAGCACCCGCGTCAGGTCCAGCACGCGAATCCCGGCCAGCGGACGAGCAGCATCGATCGCCGGCAGCGGCCTGGCACCGGCATCCCAGGCCTGCCAAGCCACCAGCGGCTCGGCGGCCACCGCCGCCCCTTGCGGATGAAGCGCCCATTGCGCCTGGCTGCGCATCTCGGCGGCACAGCCGCCGTTGGCGACGATGGCGCTTTCCAGCGCGGTGCCGTTCCAGCGCTGTACCGCCTGGGCTACCTCTTCGCGCGTGGCGCGTTGTGGATCCAGATCCAATACCTGCAAGGCAGCCGCGCGATGGTGCGGGGCATTGGTGTGCAGCCGTATCCAGCCATCGGCACTGCGATAGTCGCCGGCCACCGAATCCCAGAGTGCGGGCGGGGTCCAGCCCTGCGCACGCAGCGAGCTTGAAAACCACATCGACGCCAGGCGCCGGTCGCATTGCACCGCCGGCAAGCCAGCCCCAGCGGCCTGCATGAATTCAGCCAGCGCCAGTCCGGCCGCCGCCACCGAGGCTTGCGCCAGGTCACTGGTGGCGAACACCGAGGGCAAGCCGCCCTCACCCTGCAGGCGGACCGCTGCCAGCAGCTCGGGAGCGCCGTCGAGGGCTGACCAGATCCGGGCCAGCATGGCGTGATGGGGGGCTGCGGTGTGTTCGTCCGTGTGCGCTGACATGAGCACTCCTTGTGCAAGAGAGATGAAATGAAAAGAAAGGGCTTGAATGGCAGCTTACTCCGCTTGAATTAATCGTCAATATTGATTAATTTAATCAACCTGTCGACTTGCCAAGTGATCCCTCATGGCCACCTATCTCTCTTCGGCCGAAGCGGCCACGCTGCTGGGCGTCTCGCGCCAGACCCTGTATGCCTACGTCAGCCGAGGCCTGCTGCACGCCCATCCGGGCGAAGAACAGCGCGAAAGCCGCTACCTGGCCAGCGAGGTGGAACGACTGGCCACCAGCCGTACCCGCGGTCGCAAGCCGCGCGAAGTCGCCCGGGCGGCACTGGACTGGGGCTTGCCGGTGCTGGAGTCGGCACTGACCCTGATCGAGGATGGGCGCCTGTACTATCGCGGCCACGACGCCGTCACCGTCAGCGTCGGCGCCAGCGTGGAGCAGGCCGCCGCGCTGCTCTGGGATTGCCGGGAGGAAGATGCCTTCGGTCCGCATGCGCCGCCCCTCCCCGAGGGCGTCGATACCCTGCGCGCCCAATGGCAGGGTCGCCGTGCCGAACAGACCCTGCTGCCGCTGTTCGCCCTGGCCTGCGGCGACGACATCGGCGCCCAATGGCGCCTGCCACCCGAACGGCAGCTGGCCAGCTGCGGCCTGCTGGTACGCCGCCTGGCCGCCTGCTTGCTGGGGATAGCCCCCTCGGCAGCCCCCATCCATCTGCAATGTGCGCAGGCCTGGCAACTCGATGCCACGGGGGCCGACCTGGTCCGGCGCGCGCTGGTGTTATGCGCCGACCATGAATTGAACGCCTCCGGCTTCACCGCCCGTTGCATCGCCTCCACCGGCGCCAACCTGCAGGCGGCCGTCATCGGCGGGTTGGCGGCCTTGAGCGGCCCGCTGCATGGCGGCACCACGGCACGCGTCGAGGCCCTGCTGGATGAACTGGATACGGCTGCCGATCCGGGGATTTGCCTGCGGGAGCGCCTGGCGCGTGGCGACGATCTGCCCGGCTTCGGCCATCATCTCTATCCGCAAGGCGATGTGCGCGCCAGCGCCCTGCTGGCCGACCTGCTACCCCTGCATCCGCACTGGCGTACTGCCACCGAGGTGATGCGCGAGCTGACCGGCCATGCGCCCTCGGTCGATTTCGCCCTGGCGGCGTTGCGACGCCATCTGGGTCTGCCGCCTGGCAGTGCCTTCGGCCTGTTCGCCCTGGGCCGCTCGCTGGGCTGGATCGCCCACGCCCTGGAGCAGGGGCGCACCGGCAGCCTCATCCGGCCACGCGCCGCCTACGTTGGCGTGATGCCCATCGCTAACTGACAAAATTGTCATATTGGCGTCAGCGTGATGTCGACCGGTAACGATTACAGTTGCGACCAGTAGCAGCAGTGGCCGATGCATTCGCGCTGAGGGGCGCAGATGGCGGCCTGTCCGTCATCCGCAGCCATTTCCGTGAGCCTTATGGTCGTCCCGTTCCGCCGCAGCGCCGCCAGTACCAGCACGCGTCATTTCACACATCCCCAACATCAATCCCCCTTCCGCGCCACAAGGGGAATGAGCGTGCTGTTGCTGGCGGCGCTGCTGGGCGGATGCGCCGTCGGTCCCGACTATGTGCGCCCGCGCATGGACCTGCCGCAGGCCTACAAGGAAAACGGCCCCTGGAAAGTGGCCACGCCGCGCCAGATCGATGACAGCCAGCGCTGGTGGGAAGCCTATGGCGACCCCATCCTCAACGACCTGATCACCCAGGCCAACGCCGCCAACCAGTCCATCCTGCAAGCCGCCGCCCAGTATCGCCAGGCCCAGGCTACGGCCCAGGTGGCGCGTGCCAGCCTGTGGCCCACCGTCGGCCTGCAAGCCGGGCCGACGCGGGCACAGACCAATACCAACGGCGTGCAGCGCCTGGCCGACACCTATGCGGTGGGCCTGAACGCCTCCTGGGAAGCCGATATCTGGGGTCGCATCCGGCGCGGCGCCGAGGCTGGCGACGCCACTGCCCAGGCCAGCGCGGCCAGCCTGGCGGCGGCGCGACTGTCGATCCAGGCCACCCTGGCTCAGGATTACCTGCAACTGCGCGTGACCGACCTGCAAAAGGATCTCTACGGTCGCACCGTGGAGGCCTATACGCGCTCGCTGCAACTGACCACCCACCAGTACGAAGCCGGCACCGCCCTGCGCTCCGACGTGGCCCAGGCCGAGACCCAGTTGCGTGCCGCCCAAGCCCAGCTGATCGACCTGGACGCCACCCGCAACCAGCTCGAACACGCCATCGCCATGCTGATCGGCAAGGCCCCGGCGGCCTTCTCGCTGGCGCCGGTGTTGCCGGTCGCGGCCAGCGACAGCGCCATGGATGCCAACGCCCAGCGCCTGCAGGCCAGCCTGCCGCAGATCCCTACCGGCCTGCCCTCGGACCTGCTGGAACGTCGCCCCGACATCGCCAATGCAGAACGCCTGGCAGCCGCCGCCAACGCCAATATCGGCGTGGCACGCGCGGCCTACTTCCCGACCCTGACCATGGCCGCCAGCGGCGGCTACAGCAGCCTGGCTTTCGCGCAACTGTTTGATACCCCCAGCCGCGTCTGGTCGCTGGGTGCCCTGCTGGCCGAGACGCTCTTCGACGGTGGCGCCCGCAGCGCCCGCAACGATTCGGCCCTGGCCGCCTACGATGCCGCCGTGGCGCAGTACAAGCAGACCGTGCTGGGTGGCCTGCAGGAAGTGGAAGACAACCTCTCCACCCTGCGCGTGCTCGACCAGGAAAGCGTGGTCCAGGCCCAGGCCGTGAAATCGGCCCAGCTGGCAGAACGCTTGGCCCTGAGCCAGTACCAGGCCGGTACCACCACGTATCTCTCGGTGGTGACCGCCCAGGCCACCTCGCTGACCAACCAGCGTAGCGCCGTCACCCTGCTGGGTCGCCAGCTGGTGGCCAGCGTGGCGCTGGTCAAGGCGACCGGCGGTGGCTGGCAGGCTGGCCAGATCGACCAGGCCGCCACTGCGGCGGCAACCCCGGTGGCCGCGCGCTAGCGTCTCCATCATCCATTGCGACGTATCACGTATTCCGACTTACCCAGCGATCATTTCAGGACGAGTTTCAGGCATGACCACATCCTCCCAAGCTCCCAAGCGCTCTTCTACCGCCGTCGCCGTGGCAACGGCCCTGATCCTGGCCGCCGGTGCCGGTGGCTGGCTGCACATGCAGCGCGCCAGCGCCGCCGACCAGGCCCCCGCCAAGGCCGCACCGCCGGTATCGGTCAGCCTCACCACGGTGCAGCAACGCGACTTGCCGCTTTACCTGGCCGGCGTCGGCACGGTCACGGCCAACGCCAGCGTGACGGTCAAGACCCGCATCGATGGGCAGCTCGACAAGGTCGGGTTCAAGGAAGGCGAAGACGTCAAGAAGGGCCAGCTGCTGGCCCAGATCGATCCGCGCGCCCTGCAGGCCCAGCTGGCCCAGGCCGAAGCGCAGCGGGCCAAGGATGCAGCGCAATTGCTCAATGCGCGCCTGGACCTGCAGCGCTACACCACCCTGCGCGGCCAGGATGCGGCCACCCAGCAGCAGCTGGATACGCAAAAGGCCCTGGTGGCCCAGCTCGAAGCGGCTGTCAAGACCGATGACGCCCAGATCGCCTATGCCAAGGTGCAACTGAGCTACACCACCATCACCGCCCCCATCTCGGGCCGGGTCGGCGTGCGCCTGGTCGATCCGGGCAATATCGTCCATGCGGCCGATGCCAATGGCCTGGTGGTCATCAACCAGATCGATCCGATCACCCTGCTCTTCACCCTGCCTGAAGAAGCCGTGGGCACCATCAACCAGGCCCAGCGCGACAGCCAGCATCCGCTCAAGGTGGTGGCCTATGCCCGCGACTCGCAGGACACCCTTGCCACCGGCAAGCTGATCTTGCTGGACAACCAGATCAATACCAGCAACGGCACCGTGCAACTGAAAGCCCGCTTCGAGAATGCCGACCACAAGCTGTGGCCGGGCCAGTATGTCAACGCCCGTCTGCAGATGAATACCCATGGCGAGGTGCCGACCCTGCCGGCAGCGGCCATCCAGCGCAACCAGCAAGGCACCTATGTCTACGCCGTGGATGCCCAGGACCAGGCCTTCGTGCAGCCCGTCAAGGTGGAGCGTATCCAGGACGGCATCGCCGTGCTGGTGGCCGACGCCGCCCTCAAGCCTGAGTTGCGCGTGGTGCTGGACGGCCAGTACAAGCTCAAGCCGGGCACGCGCATCGTGGAAAGCAAGCCTGCTGGCGCCAAGCCGGCAGCAGCTGCTGCTGCCAATCCGGAAGCGAAAGGAAGCACCAAGTGAGCGTTTCCGCAGCCTTCATCAAACGCCCCATCGGCACCACGCTGCTGGCCATCGCCATCCTGCTGGTCGGGGTGGCGGTCTGGCCGCTGCTGCCGGTGGCACCGCTGCCGCAGGTGGACTTCCCGACCATCCAGGTGACCGCGCAGTTGCCCGGAGGCAGTCCCGAGACCATGGCCTCCAACGTGGCCCAGCCGCTGGAGCGCCAGTTCTCGCTCATTGCCGGCCTCTCGCAGATGACCTCGCAGAGTACCCTGGGCAGCACCCAGATCACCCTGCAATTCGACCTGAACCGCAACATCGATGCCGCCGCACTGGACGTGCAGGCCGCCATCAATGCGTCGACCGGGCAATTGCCGGCCAACCTGCCCAATCCGCCGACCTTCCGCAAGATCAACCCGGCCGACTCGCCCATCATGATCATGTCGGTGCAGTCCGATGAGCTGCCGCTGACGGTGGTCAACGACTACGCCGACAACATCCTGGCCCAGCAGATCTCGCAGATCTCGGGGGTGGGCCTGGTCAACGTCAACGGCCAGCAGAAACCGGCCGTGCGCATCCAGATCGATCCGGCCAAGATCGCCACGCTGGGCATCAGCCTGGAAGACATTCGCGGTGTCATCGCCACCACCACCGTGAACCAGCCCAAGGGCACGGTCGATGGCGCCAACCAGAGCTTCACGGTCTATACCAACGACCAGTTGCTCAAGGCCGCCCAGTGGAATGACATGGTCCTGGCCTGGCGCAATGGCGCGCCGATCCGTGTCAAGGACATCGGCGTGGCCGTGGATGGCCCCGAAAACAACAAGATCGCCGCCTGGGCGTTCTCCGGCGCGGCCGCTGGCAGCGACCACAGCATCACCAATGGCCGCTCCATCGTGCTGGCCATCACCAAGCAACCCGGTGCCAACGTGATCGAGACCGTGGGTCGCATCAAGGCCGCCATGCCGCGCCTGCGTGCCGCCATTCCGGCCGCCATCCACGTCAATACCCTGATCGACCGCACCCAGACCATCCGCGCCTCGGTCGAAGACGTCGAATTCACCCTGATACTGACCATTGCCCTGGTGGTGATGGTGATCTTCGTGTTCCTGCGCAATGTGGCCGCCACGCTGATCCCCAGCGTGACGGTGCCGCTGGCCATCATGGGCACGGCCGCCGTGATGTATGTGGTGGGCTATAGCCTCGACAACCTGTCATTGATGGCCTTGACCATCGCGGTGGGCTTCGTGGTGGATGACGCCATCGTGATGCTGGAAAACATCTATCGCTACGTCGAGGAAGGCATGTCGCCGATGGAAGCCGCCCTCAAGGGGGCGGGCGAGATCGGCTTCACCATCATCTCGATCTCGGTCTCGCTGGTGGCGGTGTTCATCCCGCTGCTGCTCATGGGCGGCATCGTCGGCCGCCTGTTCCGTGAGTTCGCCGTGACGGTGACCCTGACCATCGGCGTGTCGGTGATCATCTCGCTCACGCTCACGCCCATGCTGTGCTCGCGCTTCCTCAAGAGCGAGCACGCCAACCAGCACGGCAAGCTGTACCAGCTCTTCGAGCGCGGTTTCGACGCCATGCTGCGCGGCTACAAGCGCGGCCTGGACGTGGTGATGAAGCACCAGTTCATCACCCTGATGAGCTTCATCGCCACGGTGGCATTGACGGTGGTGCTGTTCATCTTCATCCCCAAGGGTTTCTTCCCGCAGCAGGATAACGGTGTGATCGTCGGCTTTGCTGAATCGGCCCAGGACACCTCCTCGGCGGCCATGCAAAAGCGTCTCCTGAAGGTCGCCGAGATCGTGCGCCAGGATCCCGACGTGACCGGCTTTGCCATGAGCGCCGGCTCGACCACCTTCAATACCGGCCAGTTCTTCATCGCCCTGAAACCCAAGGACGAAGGCCGCACCGCCAACGCCGACGAGATCATCACGCGCCTGCGCCCCAAGGTGGCTGGCGTACAAGGGGTGAACCTGTTCATGCAGGCCAGCCAGGACATCAACGTCGGTGGCCGCCTGGCACGTACCCAGTACCAGTACACCGTCACCGATACCGACCTGGATGAATTGAACGTGTGGGCGCCGCGCATGCTGGAACGTTTCCGCCAGCTGCCGCAATTGACCGACGTCGCCTCCGACCAGCAGAACCAGGCCGCCGCCGCCGTCATCACGATCGACCGGGCACGCGCTTCCAGCTTCGGCATTTCGCCCTCGCTGATCGACGCCACCATCTATGACGCCATCGGCCAGCGCCAGGTCGCCCAGTACTTCACCCAGATCAACAGCTATCACGTGGTCATGGAAGTCACGCCGGAGCTGCAGAAGGACCCGGCCCTGTTCGACAAGCTCTACCTGACCTCCCCCCTGACCGGTCAGCAAGTGCCGCTGTCGACCTTCGTGAAGGTCGACACGACCAAGACTTCCTACCTGTCGATCAGCCACCAGAGCCAGTTCCCGGCGGTGACGATCTCCTTCAACCTGGCCAAGGGTGTGTCCCTGGGCGAGGCCGTGGATATCATCAACAAGACCAAGGAAGAAATGGGCGCGCCGCAGACCCTGGTGGGCAACTTCCAGGGCACGGCCAAGGCCTTCGGCGATTCGCTCTCGTCGCAACCCTACCTGATCGCGGCTGCCCTGATCGCCGTCTACATCGTGCTGGGCCTGCTCTATGAAAGTTACATCCACCCGCTGACCATTCTCTCCACCCTGCCCTCGGCCGGCGTGGGGGCGCTGCTGATCCTGATGGCGGGCGGCTACGACCTGTCGGTGATCGCCCTGATCGGCATCATCCTGCTGATCGGTATCGTCAAGAAGAACGGCATCATGATGATCGACTTCGCCCTCACCGCCGAACGCACCCAGGGCATGAAGCCGGAAGAAGCGATCTACCGGGCCTGCCTGCTGCGCTTCCGCCCCATCATGATGACTACCATGTGCGCCCTGCTGTCTGGCCTGCCGCTGATGCTGGGCCACGGTGCCGGCTCCGAGCTGCGTCGCCCGCTGGGCTTCTCGATGGTGGGTGGCCTGGTGCTGTCGCAGGCACTGACGCTGTTCACCACGCCGGTGGTCTACCTGTACCTGGATCGAGCGCACTACTGGTACATGGACAAGAAACAGGCCCGCCAGGAACGCAAGGCCGCCCGGCTGGCCAAGGCACAACCGCCAGGACACTGATGACCGAAAAAAGCCGGACAGGTAGAATCCGGTCTAGGCCGCAACCGGGGAGTCCTGCCCCGGCGCGGCAGGTGGAGAGCGCATGAAGATCCTGATAGTCGAAGACGAGCAAAAGATGTCCGAATACCTCTGCAAGGGCCTGACCGAGCAGGGATGCGCGGTCGACCTGGCCTCCAACGGGGTGGACGGACAGCACCTGGCGATCCAGCATGATTACGACGTGATCGTGCTCGACGTCATGCTGCCGGGGCTGGATGGCTTCTCGGTGCTGCGCTCGCTGCGCACCATCAAGCAGACCCCGGTCATCATGCTGACCGCCCGCGACAGCGTGGAAGACCGCATCAAGGGTCTGCACGAGGGCGCCGACGATTACCTGATCAAGCCCTTCTCCTTCCTCGAACTGCTGGCCCGCCTGCAGGCACTGACCCGGCGCGGACGTTCGCAGGAGCCGGCGCAGTTACGCATCGGCGACCTGCAGATCGACCTGCTCTCGCGCAAGGCCTTCCGGGGCGGCTTGCGCATCGACCTCACCGCCAAGGAATTCGCGCTGCTGGCCGTGATGGCGCGCCGCCAGGGCGAGATCCTGTCCAAGACGGCCATTGCCGAACTGGTCTGGGACATGAATTTCGACAGCAATACCAATGTGGTCGAGGTCGCCATCAAGCGCCTGCGCGCCAAGATCGATGCGCCCTTCGAGCAGAAACTGCTGCATACCGTGCGGGGCATGGGCTACGTGCTGGAACCACGCGCCGCCGGCGAGGCCAGCGATGACTGACCAGGTCTGACCATGACCGATCCCGCCCAACCGCACCAACCCTGGCTGCGCCTGCCGCTGCGCCAATCGATCACGGCCCGGCTGGTGCTGATGTCGGCGGCCTCGGCACTGTTCATCTTTGCCCTGGCCGGGATCGTGCTCTACACCGTGCTCAAGGGCGAGCTGATGCGCCACGAGCGCGACGGCCTCTTTACCACCCTCAACGACATCAGTTACCAGATCAGCCGCGCCGGCAATACCGAGCGCTGGGGCCGGGTGCAACTGAAGCTGGCCACCCTGACCCAGGCCGACCAGCACGTCTCCTTCTGGATCGATGGCAAGGATCCGCGCTTCACCTTCGGCGACCTCACGCACCTGCATTCCAGCCACATCACCGAGGACGACGGCAAGTCGGTGGGCCGCCTGCACCTGCCGGGGCGGCAATACCCGGTCCACATCATGACCCGTACCCTGCCGGCCTTCGAGGAGAGACCCGAAGTGCAGGTCACCGTGGGCGTGGATGGCGCCCCCTACTTCGAGATGCGACGCACCTTCCTGCTGGCCACCACGGTGTTCTCGCTGCTGGGGATCGTGCTGGCCGTCATCTCCAGCTACTGGATCGCACGGGCCGGGCTGGCGCCCCTGCGGCGCATGTCGGCGCGAGCGCAGAACTTCACGCCGCGCAAGCTCTCGGCGCGCATGCCGGTGGAGTCGTTGCCGGAAGAACTGTCGGTGCTGGCTGAAGCCTTCAACGGCGCCCTCGGCCGTATCCAGGAAGCCTATACCCAGCTGGAAGCCTTCAACGCCGACGTCGCCCATGAATTGCGCACGCCCCTGGCCAACCTGATCGGCGAAACCCAGGTGGCGCTGGCGCGTGAGCGCAGCGCGGGCGAATTCAAGGATGTGCTGCAATCGAACCTGGAAGAACTGGATCGCATCCGTTCCATCATCAACGACATGCTGTTCCTGGCCCGTTCCGACCAGGGCGAGGCGGCGACCGCGCGGGTGCCGGCGCGCCTGGCCGACGAGGTGCAGAAGACCGTGGATTTCTTTGAGTTCGTGCTCGATGACGCCAGCATGATCATCACGGTGGCCGGCGATACCGACGCCACCGCGATGATGGAGACGGCCCTCTTCAAGCGCGCCCTGACCAACCTGATCCAGAACGCCATCCAGCATTCGCCGGTCGGCGCGCTGATCCGCATCGATATCGCCAGCCAGGAAGAAACCGTGCGCGTGGCCGTGACCAACCCCGGCGCGCCCATCGACGAGCAGCACCTGCCGCGCCTGTTCGACCGCTTCTACCGCGTCGACAGCGCCCGTCAGGATATCAATGGCAGCCATGGCCACGGCCTGGGCCTGGCCATCGTCAAGGCGGTGGCGCGCATGCATGGCGGGCGTGCTTTCGCCTACAGCAATGGCGGGCACAACAGCATCGGCTTCACGATCGCGCGCGACTGAGCTTGTGCGCTGTGGCGCCGTTGCTGTATCTGCAACGCGTGCAAACATCTGTACACGCCAGCCGCCGCCCGCCGCACTATCATGGAATCCCTGCACAGGACAGGCCCGGCCTGTCCCAGCGGCTTTATCAGGAAACCACCGCCATGATCGTTCGTCCCCAGCCCCACTGGTTCCGCATGCTGTTCGTCTGGAACGGCTCCGTACTGCGCGCCATCATTCCGCAGATGCTGCTGATGACGGCCGTGTCGACCCTGGCGGTCTTTACCGGTGGCAAGATCTTCGGCGACAAGCTGCCGCTCAATACCTCCACATTCACCTTGCTGGGTGTGGCGCTGGCCATCTTCCTGGCCTTTCGCAACAATGCCAGCTATGACCGCTACTGGGAGGGACGCAAGATCTGGGGCGCGTTGCTGATCGCCGCACGTGCATTGGGCTCACAATGGCTGCACTATGCCGGCGGCGACACTGCACAGCGCCAGCTGTTCATCGACCGTATCGTCTTGCTGGTGCATGCGCTGAAGCACCAGTTACGCAAGAGCTCACCGCAAGCCGACCTGGAGCGCCTGCTGCCGGCGGCGCAGGCACAGCAGCTGGGTCAGGCCCGCTATCTGCCGGTGGCGGTGATGGACCAGCTGCGCGGCCTGCTGGCCCGCGCCAATGATGAAGGACGGCTATCGGATGCCCGCCTGTGGGCCTGCGACCAGCAGCTCAACGAGATCAACCACTGCATCGGTGCCTGCGAACGCATCGCATCCACGCCCATTCCCTTTGCCTATGGCGTGCTGCTGCACCGTACCGTCTACATCTACTGCCTGTTGCTGCCCTTCGGCCTGGTCGATGCCATCGGCTATGCCACGCCGCTGATCTCGGTGTTCGTGTCCTATACCTTCCTGGCGCTGGAGGCGATCGCCTGCGACATCGCCGAGCCCTTTGCCATCAGCCCCAACGGCCTGGCACTGGAAGCCATCAGCGTGGAAATCGAGCGCTCCCTGCGCGAACTGGCCGGCCAGCCCCTGCCGCCGGCCGTACGCTGCGGCCCGGACTATCGTCTGGACTGATCAGTAGCCTCGCTTGAGATCGACGTTGGCGGGGATCTCGCCACTGTTGCGATAGTGCGCGATATTGGCCGCCACGATGGCCGAGGCGGTCTGGCAATCGGTCGGGGCCGAGCAATGGGGCAGCACCGTCACGCCCGGATGCGACCATTGCCAGGCCGTCGACGGCAAGGGTTCGATGGCGAACACATCGAGTACCGCATGACGCACCTGTCCCGCATCCAGGGCCACACGCAGCGCGGCATCGTCGATGATGGGGCCGCGTGCGAAGTTGATCAGCTGCGCCTGTGCCGGCAGTAGTGCCAGGCGCTCTGCGCCCAGCAAGCCCCGGGTATCCTCGGTCAGGGGCAACAGGCAGACCAGGATATCGCTCTCTTTCAGCAGTTGATCCAGGCCCTCCATGCCGCTATAGGTCTGCACGCCCGCCACGCTGCGCGGGCTGCGGCTCCAGCCGCTGACCGGGAAGCGCGCCTGGCGCAAGGCCTGCGCCGCCGCCTCGCCCAGCGCGCCCAGACCCAGCAGGCCGATGCGGCGCTGCTCGGGCAGGACATAGTCGAGCGAGTCCCAGCGCGCCTCACGCTGCTGGCGCGCATAGGCCGGCATGTCGCGATGCAGGTAGAGGCTCCAGGCCAGCACGGCCTCGGCCATGGTCGCGGCCAGGCGCGGATCGACCAGGCGGGTGAGCTGCAGGCCGCTGTCACCCAGGTCGGCCACCAGCCTCTCGACACCGGCCCAGACGCTATGTACCCATTGCAATTGCGGCAGCAGCTTCAGCTGTGCCGGATCGGGATTGGCAACGATGGCCAGCCGGCATTGCGCGCGCTGCACCTCGTTCAGTTCCGAAAACGCCAGCAGTTCTTCGTCTGGCATGGCCGACCGCAGGGCCTGCAACCAGGTCGCTACCGACGCGGCATCGCCCTGGCTGACGAAGGGGATTGGGGTCTTGCCGCTCATTGCGCGTAGACCTGCTGCAGGTCCTGGAAGCCCTTGACCTCGATGGGATTGCCGAAGGGATCCAGGAAGAACATGGTGGCCTGCTCGCCCGGCTCGCCGGCGAAGCGGATCTGCGGTGCCAGCACGAACTTCACTGCGCCGCTGGCAGTGAGGGTATCGGCCAGCTGCTGCCAGTCCTGCATCTGCAGGATCACGCCCAGGTGCGGCATCGGCACCATGTGGTTGCCGACCTTGCCGGTATTGCTCACGGCAAAGGGCTCGCCCAGGTGCAGCGACAACTGATGGCCGAAGAAGTCGATGTCGACCCAGGTATCGGTGCTGCGGCCTTCCTGGCAACCCAGCAGGTCGCAGTAGAAGCGGCGCGCCTGGTCGAGGTCGCGGACGTGATAGGCGAGGTGGAAGATGGATTTCATGGAATCTGGCCCGGTGGAGGTGGAAGTCAATCATGGCACGGCCGCCCATGCCCTGCATCGGTATGGCCAGGCATGGGGCGAGCGGGAACGATCTGTCAGCATAGCGATCCATGAACAAAAGAGATAGCATTTAATTCTTATTGAGTTCAAAAGGATTTCTTATGGAGAGCCGCTACCTGAAAAGCCTCATCGCGGTGGTCGACAGCGGCTCCATCGCCGATGCCGCGCGCAGCGAGCACCTCACCGCGGCCGCCATCAGCCAGCGCATCCAGGCGCTGGAACGCGAACTCGGCTGCGCCCTGCTCTCGCGTGCCGGCCATGCGGCCCTGCCCACCGAGGCTTGCCTGGCGCTGTTGCCACGGGCGCGCCGCATCGTGCGCGAGGTGGCCTTGCTGGCCGGTGACACCGACGACGAAGGCCTCACCGGCGTGCTGCGCATCGGCGCCATCTCCACCGCCCTGACCGGCCTGCTGCCGGCTGCCCTGCGCGCCCTGACGGCACAGGCGCCGGGCCTGCGGCCCACCATCGTGCCGGGGACCTCGCGCGGCCTGTACCAGGCGCTGCTGGCCGGGGACCTGGATGCAGCCATCCTGGTGGCACCGCCCTTCGCCCTGCCGCGCAGCCTGCAAGCCCGCCTGTTGCAGCGGGAAGAACTGGTCCTGCTGGCGCGCCGCAGCTTGCGCGGCGACATCGACGACTTGCTGCAACGACAGGCCTACATCCGCTACGATCCGGCCGCGTGGGGGGGACGCCTGGGCCAGCGCTACCTGGACGACCAGGGCCTGCGGCCCACCGTCCTGTGCGACCTCGATGCGCTGGAGACCATCGCCATGCTGGTCGCCGATGGCGTGGGCGTGAGCCTGGTACCGCGCTGGAACGGACTGGAGAAGCTGGCCCGGGCTTGCCGCGTGGAAGCAGTAGAACGCGCGCCGGGAGATCTCTACACCCGCGACATCCTGCTGCTGACCCCGGCCCAGAGCGAACGCCCGACCATGCTCAGGGCGCTGGCCGAGGCGCTGCCGGCGGCGTGACAACGCACCAGCCCGATATGCCGGCGGTGCTTGACGTGCGTCAATGAGCCTGTGAATTGGAGTGGACGACCTGACGGGCAAGGCCTAGTCTGAAGCTATGGCATTGCGTTGTAGATGCCGCCCCACCCCCACCTCCCGAGGAGCTAGCATGAGCTACAAGTCCATCCTGGTCCATGTCGACCAGTCGCGTCACGCCGCCCAGCGCATCCGCATCGCCGCCGAACTGGCACGCACCCAGCAGGCCCACCTGATCGGCAGTGCCGTCAGCGGCATCTCCAGCTTCATCACCATCGAAGGCGCCGCCTATGTGGCCGCACAGATGGATGGTTTCCGCGACCGCGCCCTGGCCGCCCTGGAGAATTTCGACAAGATCGCCGAGAGCGTCGGCGTGCCTTCGCACGAGAAGCGCTTCGTCGATGACGACGCCGAAGGCGGGCTGGCCCTGCAGGCCCGTTACTCCGATCTGGTGGTGGTGAGCCAGGCCGATCTCGACGACGCCGACGACAGCTTCCTTACCGACCTGCCGGAATACGTGATGCTCAATTCGCCCCGTCCGGTGCTGATCATCCCCAGTGCCGGCGAATTCAAGCACGTCGGCAAGAACGCCCTGATCGCCTGGGACGGCAGCATGGAATCGACCCGTGCCGTCACCGCCGCGCTGCCGCTGCTGCGCCAGGCCGACAACGTGACGGTAGTCATCTTCAACTCCGACAAGCGCCTGGGCACCCACGGCGAGCAGCCGGGCGCCGACATCGCCCTGTACCTGGCTCGGCACGGTGTGAAGGTGGAAGTGGCCCAGGAAAAGACCACCCTGGACATCGGCAATGCCCTGCTCTCGCTGGCGGCCGACAAGGGTTCCGACCTGCTGGTCATGGGCGGCTACGGCCACACCCGCTTCCGTGAAGTGCTGCTGGGCGGTGTGACCCTGACCATCCTCAAGACCATGACCATCCCGGTCCTGATGGCGCACTAAGCCTGTTGTCAGCGCAGGTCTGCCACCGGCCCTTCGCGGGCCGGTGTCTTTTCTGCCTTGAGGCGCGCGCGTTGCTGCAGGCGTGAACGACGCTTGCGCACCCAGATGATCACGCCGGTGACCGACAGCATCGCCACCAGCGCGCCCATGAAGGAAATCAGGATGCGCCCCGGCAAGCCCAGGATGCGCCCCGAATGCAGGGGGAACTGGGCCTGCAGGAAGATATCGCCGGCACTGCCACGGCCCGGCACCCGCCCGCCTTCGTAGGCGCCGGTATTGGCATCGAAGTACAGCCAGGCATTGCCCAGCCCGACGTCACCATGATCGTTGCCCGGCTGGAAGAAGCCCACGCCATAGACCCCGAACATGCCCGAATAGAACACGCCGCCCACCGGATCGGCCAGTCCCATCCGGCGCCCCTGCTCCGCCCCCAGCGCCACCGCCTCTTCGCGCGAGATGCGCGGCTCGCCCACCTTCTCGGGCGCGACCGGTGTACGCGTATCGAAGGGGCCCGGTGTCAGCGTGGAGACGGTCTGCAGCAAGGGCCGCATGACCTGGCGCTCCAGGTTCATCGACACCGAGGTCACCGCCAGGACCAGCAGCAACCCCCACACCCAGACACCACCGGAGCGATGCAGGTCGAAGTTGAGCTTGTGGCCGCCATCGCGCCAGCGGAAGGCAAACGATTTACGCCAGCTGCGCCAGTTGGGGAAGGACAGGTAGAGCGCGATGAAGCAATCCAGTGCCCACACGATACCGATGAGGCCCATCAGCCAGATCCCGGTCTCGATGCCACCCATGTCGGGCAGGTGCATCGTGTAGTGCAGCTTGTAGAGGAAGGGCAGCAGGTTCTCGCGCGAGAGCGAAATGGCGCCCCACATGCGCCGGCCCTGGATCTCGGCCGTCACCGGATCGACCGCGATCTGGTTGTAATCCAGCGCATACGGCTTGCCGGTGGCGGCATCGATGCGCGGCTCCACCATCATGCCGATGGTATGGCCGGGTTCGCTATCGGTGAGCACGTAGGTTACGCGCAAGCGTGGCTCGGCTTCTTCGACCAGACGCGCCAGCGCCAGCCCCGGTTGCGGCGAACCGGCGCCGGGCTGGTCGGCGCTATGGGCGTGGAACAGTTGCGGGTTCAGCCAGGCGTCGAGCTCATGGTCCCAGGAAATCACCGCGCCGGTGGCGCCGGCGATGAACAGGAACACGGCCACGGCCAGGCCGAACCAGCGATGGAGGAGGACTAGCGATGCGCGCATGAGGATGACCTGGCGAAGTAGCTGGGCGAAAAGCAATAGGACGACAGCGGCATCAGAAGTCGACCTTGGCGGTCAGGCTGAAGGTGCGCGGATCGCCGGGCTTGATGTAGTTCTCGTACTGGTACTGCCAGTAGCGCTTGTCCAGCAGGTTGTTGACCGCGACCCGGAAGGTGGTGTCGTACTTGCCGATGCGCGTGGTGTAGCTGGCGCCCAGGTTGAACAGGGTATAGCTGGCCAGCTCGATATCGTTGGCCGCTCGCAGCATGGTGTTGCCGGTGTACTTGGCATCGGCCATCAGTTTCAGGCCAGCCACCTGCGGCACCAGATAGGAAACCTGGGCCGTCGCCATGTTCCTGGGCGCACCCGCCACGCGGTTGCCGTTGTAGGTATTGCCCTTGTCGTACTTGGCATCAAGCAGCATGAGGCTGCCCGCCACCTGCCATTGCTGGGTGGGACGATAGGCCGCCCCCAGCTCCAGGCCCTGGTAGTTGGACTGGCCATCCTGCACCAGCGTATTGTTGAGCGTGTACTCGGCCGCACGCTCGATACGGAATACGGCCGCCGTGGCGCTCCAGCGCTCGTGATCAGTCTTGGCGCCGAGCTCGTATTGCTTGCTCTTGAGCGGATTGAGCTGGCTGCCGTAGTTGCTGTTGGTGATGGCCGGCGTGCCGCCCTGCTCCAGCGATTCCACGTAGCTGGTATAGAGCGTGGTCGAACGATCAGGCTTGAACATCAGCGCCACCGTGGGCGTGAAGGCCGACTTGTCATAGCGCGAGGTCAGGGCCCCGGCCGTGCTGAAGCTGTCCTGGCGGAACTGGTTGTAGCGTCCCCCGGCCAGGACCGACCAGGCCTCCGAGAAGTTGATCGTATCGCTGGCGAACAGTGCCTGCTGGGTGATGATGCCGCTGTGATAGGTCTGCAGGTCGGTCGAGCTGTCGTGGCTGTTGGTGTTCTGCGTATAGAGGTTGCCGGTGCCGATCTGCTGGTAGTACTGCGAGATCGAGTAGTCGTTGACCTGCTTCTGCCAGGAAGCACCCAGCACCAGTTGGTGCTCGAGGGAGCCGGTGCGGGCATTCCCTTCCAACATGGCTTGCCACTGGTCGAAGACATGGCCCTCGCGCGAATCCGAACGCCAGTCCTGGTAGTTGCCCGCGGCATCGGTGAGCATGGCGATGCCCTCGTTGCGGAAGCGCTTGGAGGTGCTGTGGCTATAGCTGAGGTTGGCCTTCCAGTCGGGGTTGATGCGATAGGTCAGGCCGGTCTGGTAGAGCTGGAAGTTGGTATCCAGATGCTGGCCGCCGCCCACCAGGGTCTTGTCGCCGCCGCTGACCACCGAGGGCAGGCGGCTGCCGGTCAGGCTGCTGGTGACGATGGACGGGGTCTGGTCGGTCGAATTGCTGTTTTGCCAGATGGCCTCGAAGTCCCAGGTCAGGTCGCGCGTGAGGCGCGCATCCAGGGCCAGTGACACCGAGTCACGCTGGATACGGCCCTGGTTGAAGGTCTCGCCCTGGTCATGGGTGGCATTGAGGCGGTAGCCGAACATCTGGTCGTTGCCGAAGCGCCCGCCCAGGTCGATATGCTCGGTCCAGATATTGTTGCTGGTAAAGCCCACGCTGACGCTGCGCACGGGGGTCTCGGTGGGTTTCTTGGTGACGTAGTTGATCACGCCGCCCGGGGTGCCGAAACCGTACATGAAGCCCGACGAGCCCTTGAGCAGGTCGATGCGTTCGAAGTGATCGTAGGGCAGTGTCAGGGCATAGCTGAGGAAGGGCTTGCCATCGATGCGGAAGGAATTCTGCCAGTCCGCCGGCAGGCCACGGATGGTGATGTAGGACGCCCAGGCACTATAGCCACCGCTGTTGTCGCTGACCGAGGCATCGTTGTAGAAGATGTCGCCCAGCTTGAGGATCTGCTTGTCGGCCAGCTCGGCCGCGGTCACGCTGGTGACCGAGAATGGCGTATCGAGCAGCGTGCGCGCGCCCAGCGCACCGGCCGAAGACTGCGTCTGCAGGTGCTGCTTGCCCTCCCCCTCGGCCGACACGGTCACGACGGGCAATTGCTTGTCATCGGCGTCCGGGGTTGTCGACTGGGCCTGTGCCAGCAGCGGCGAACCGGCCAGCGCCATGGTCACGAAGACCGGGCGCAAGGCACGGCACATGGCACGCGGACGCGCGCCGAGGGAGGAATGCAGGGTCAAGGAGGGGCCTTTTTTGTCTATATTTTTAAATACGAACAAGAATAGTTCTTATTTATTTTATGAAATATGACAAAAAAAGGGAACAGGTCTTACACAATTTCTCACGAGGTGGCCTGCGTTGCCAAACGCACAAGTGCCCGAGGAACCGCGGGGAGCGTGGCCGCAGCCCTCACCCCGCCGCGATCTTCCCGAGGATTTCCTGCAGCTGATCGATATCGTAAGGCTTGGGCAAGGAGTGCGACGGGAAGCCCACATTGCGTGCCACCATCGCCCCATAGCCCGATGCGAAGATCACCGAGATCTCCGGGAAACGCGCCAGCGCGCCCTTGGCCAGTTCCACGCCGGACATGCCGGGCAGGTTGACGTCCGTGAAAAGCACATCGAAGGCCTGCTCCCCCAGCGCCTGCTGGGCGTCTTCACCGCTGGCCACGCCCCTGGCCTGGTGGCCCAGCGTCTCCAGCAGTTCGCACACCAGTTGCTGCGAGTCGATATTGTCCTCCACCACCAGCAGGCGCAATCCGGCCACCGCGGTGGCACCGGGCTGTCCATGCAGCTCTGCCGCACCGCTGCCATCGGTGGTGCCATAGGCCTGCTGCTCCAGCGCGACCGGCGATACATCCGCCTGGCGCTGCCAGTCGGCAACCGGCAATTTGTGGATGGTCGCCGAGCCCTGCTCACGCTCGCGGGCCATCTGGGACAGGCCGATACGCTGCGCCCGGTTCGACAACAGGTGACGGATGCGCCGCGCCAGCTGGTTGATGCGGTAAGGCTTGGAGAGCAGCTCCACGCCCGCATCCAGCCGCCCTTCATGGACGATGGCGTCGCGCGGATAGCCGGAGGTGAACAGGATCTCGATATCCGGCAACCATTGCCTTGCCTGACGCGCCAGTTCGGTCACGGCCACGCTGCCTGGCATCACCACATCGGTAAACATCAGGTCGATCGGCATGCCGCTCTGCAAGATGGCCAGCGCACGATCGCCGTTGTCGGCCTTGAGCACACGATAGCCCAGCGAGGAGAGTGTATCGATGACCGTCAGCTGCAGGTTGGCGTCGTCTTCCACCACCAGGATGGTCTCGTCGCCACCACGAACTTCCATCTCGCGATGATCCTCGATCAGCACCTCTTCATCGACGCAGCGCGGGAAGTAGATACGGATGGTCGTGCCCTTGCCCGGCTCGCTGTGCAGGCTGATGTGGCCCTTGCTCTGCTTGACGAAGCCATAGGCCATGGACAGGCCCAGTCCGCTGCCCTCGCCTTCCCGCTTGGTGGTGAAGAAGGGCTCGAAGGCACGCTCGCGTACCTCCGGTGACATCCCCGCGCCATTATCGGAGATCTGCAGTTCGACATAGTCGCCCGCCGTCAGGTCGGCCTGCGACAGGAAACCCGGATCGCTCAGTTGCACATTGTCGATCTGCACCGTCAGGCGGCCGCCGCTAGGCATGGCGTCGCGCGCGTTGATGGCGGTATTGATGATCAGGTTCTCGACCTGATTGGGGTCCAGCATGGTATTCCACAGCTCACGCGTGACCACCGTGGAAATCTCGATGTGCTCACCCACGGCGCGACGCAGCAGGTCTTCCATGTTCTGTACCACGCGTTCGAGATTGATGCTGCGCGGCTGCAGCGGCTGGCGCCGCGCAAAGGCCAGCAGTTGCGACGACAGCTTGGCGCCCCGGTCGACGGCGCCGGTGGCGATACGGATGCGCTGTCGGCCGCGCTCGTCCAGTTGCGGATCCGATTGCAGCAATTGCAGGTTGCCACCGATGATCTGCAGGACATTGTTGAAGTCATGCGCCACCCCACCGGTGAGCTGCCCCACCGCCTCCATCTTCTGCATCTGCCGCAAGGCCGCCTCGGCGCGACTGCGTTCGACGATTTCCTCGACCACGCGCTGCTCCAGCGTATCGTTCAGTTCGCGCAGCGCTTCCTCGGCGCGGCGGCGTTCGGTGATGTCGGTGGAGACCGCGATCATGGCTTGCGGCCGGCCCTCGGCATCGACGATGCGACTGATGTCGCTGGACACCCAGAAGGTCGAGCCATCCGGCCGCAGGTAGCGCTTCTCCAGCGTGAAGGAGCGACCATCGACGATGCTGCGATTGAACAGCGACATGTTCATCGGCACGTCATCGGGATGGGTGACGTCGGCCAGGGTCATCTGCAGCAGCTCTTCTTCGCTGCGGCCGAGCATGCGGCACAGCGCCTTGTTCACGCGCAGATAGCGGCCATGCAGGTCCAGTTCGGAGAAGCATACCGAGGCCTGGTTGAAGATGGCGGTGAGACGGTTCTCGCTCCAGGACAGGGCCTGCATGCCGCGCCTGCGCTCGGTCAGGTCCACGAAGGTACACAGCGCGCCCTGCAGGCGGCCATCCTGCCAGACCGGATGGGTCTGGTATTGCACCGGGAAACTGCTGCCATCGACACGCAGGAAATTCTCGTTGTCCACCTGTGCGCTCACCCCCTCGCGCGCGGCCTTGAGCACGGCGCATTCGGTGCAGCTGACCGCCGCCGCCTCGGCTGGCACCGTGATCACTTCATGCAAGGCGCGGCCCAGCACCTCCTTCTCGCTGGCATAGCCCAGCATGCGCAGGAAGGCGGCGTTGCATAGCGTGATGGTGCCATCACGGTCGATGGAGAAGAAACCCTGGTCGGTGGAATCCAGCAGCTGCCGCACGAAGGCATTGTTGGCACGCACGCTGGCCTCGGAAGCCGCCAGCGCCTGCTCCATCAGCTTGCGTGAGGTGACATCGAAGACCACCCCCGCATAGCGGGTGCCGGCCCGTGGATCGTCCTGCACCATCTCGCCCTTGCGCGCCAGCCAGCGTTGCTGGCCGTCGGGACGGGTGATGTGGTACTCGGTGTATTCAAGCGGATTCCTGCGCGCGGGCTCCTTGATGGTGGCCGTCCCCAGGTTGGGATGGAACTGCTCGTCGATCATGGCCACCAGATCTGCTGCCCTGACCTCGCCGCTGGCCTCCAGGCCCCACAGCCGGCGGAAGCGATCCGATACCGACAGCTTGTCCGTCTGCGGAAACCACTCGAAGATGCCAATGCCGCCGGCCCGATCGACGATGCGCAAACGCTCTTCGGCGACCACGCGCTCGGTGACGTCATGCCCTTCGATGAGTATGCCCTCGACCTGCCCGCCATCATCCGTGATGGGCTGCAAGGCCAGTTCCAGCACGACGCCGGCGTAGGGGCTGTCGTCCTCGCGACGCAGGAACAGGCGCAGTCCATGCACCAGATGAGGCTGGCCACGTTCGCGCACCTGGTCCAGCAGCTTGAAGAGTTGCCCATCCAGGAGTTCGGGCAAGGCCTCGCGCGCCGGCAGGCCCACCAGCGGACGTCGCCCCAGCAGCCTGGCACAGGCTTCGTTGACGCTTTCGAACACATGCTGCGCACCGCGCACCACGGCCTTGAAACCAGGCGAAGGCCCCATCAGCGCATGCAACAGGCCATCCTGCCGCACCGGTCTTGCTGCGCCATTCCGGGCCACACCCTGCCATGTGCACAGCACACCAGCGGGTACGGCGGCATCGTCTTGCGGGATGGGCATGCAGGAGATTTCTTCGGATGCCTGGCCGGTGCTCGCCGCCAACATGACGGTACGCTGCTGCTGGCCACTGGCAAAGACGGCGTCGATCGTCGACCTCAGCAATGCCGCCATGCCGCTGGCATCGTCGCCCCACAGGGACGCACTGCCGAGGGGCGCATTGTCAAGGGGGGCCCCGAAGAGCGCCGGATGCGCACTGCCCAGCCGCGACGCCAGGGTATCGTTGTAGAGCATGTTGCGGGCGGCGCCCCAGACCAGCAGCATCGGCGTAGAGGATTGCAGCGTGATGGCCAGCGCAGCGCGCAGCGCCGGCGACCAGCCTGCCGGCTCACCCAGCGCGTTTGCCGTCCAGTCGGACGTGGAAAGAATGTGCGCGGCCAGGCCACCGTCGCGCAACCAGGAGAGTTCTGCCATGTCGTGAAACGTACCTTTTGCCTTGCGTTGAGCATTGAGGTCTGTTGATGGCGGTCTCGCACCATCCTGCCTGCGCATGTTCATGGTTGTTGTATGCGTCCGTATCCTCATCCCGGCATCACCAGAAGAGAGCAGCTCTCTCCGGGACCGGTATAGCCCTGCGAAGCATCACCGGTCGGTCACCGGCGCGCTCGATTATACGGGAAGCGGGTAGCGCGGCACGCCCCCTGTCTCAGCCCGCGAAAAACACCGTGCCGATGGCAACATCAGTCCTGGCAAGGCTTTGCGGGAGCCTCCTGTTTTCCTACAAGACGTTGCGCCACTCTCCTACACGCGCGACCCGGCGCATTGCCGGGCTCACGCATGGCGGCGCTCAACCGGATTTCTTTTTCTGGGCCCGCTCTTCGCGCAGCAGGCGATTGAGCTCGGCCAGTTCCTGTACCGCATCCTGCGTCAGGATCACCGGTTCGTTGGCATGATAGGCACGACCGCCAAGCCGGCCATTCATGCCGATGTAGGCACGCGCGCAGCGGCGCCGGTAGGCCAGGATATCTTCTTCGCCATGCAGTGGCGGGCCGGCGGCATCCTGGCCTGGATCAGGATAGGCGACGCGCGTATCATCCTCGCGCTCGTCGACCCTGTCCGGTTCCGGGACATGCCCGGCCTGGGTGGGAATGTGGTTGCCGATGTGGTTGCAATACGCCGTCCAGTCGCCTTGCTGGATGGCGATCTGGAGTTCGGACGAATGGGCGGAATCAGACTTGTCCATGAGGCTACCCTGCTCAAAGTACCGGCACATGCAGCGTGCACCGGGCTGGTTGCAACGTAAGCTTGACAGATACGGCACCGTACCTGATCCCGCAAGGCAAGCGCGCATCACCAGCGTGGTGCGCAAGCCGCGCGGAGGGTCCGGCACGACGATCGATTGCTTCCCTGAACTTCATCGCCAGCATACTGATTGACTCCCTGTGCTATCCCGTACGCTGCGCTTTCCGACGACTTCATTTTATCCCGAACGCGCAAAACTGGAAGAGCGGCGTGAGGGACACATCGCATGCGCAGTGCCTGTTTTTTCTTCGCATCATCCTCGGACGTTTCCAGCCGGCAGCATGACACCGGACTTGCACCGTTCCGGTCTGCCGACACGCAGCGCCACTATCCTCCAGATCGCTGCACAATGACGGCGATTTCCACGGCGATATTAGGACCGGGTACGGATGAGTCCTATCGGACGCCGCCGGATAAACGTGTAGGACAAAGCGAAAGCGGTCGCACTGGCGAGACAGGACGGATCGCTCTGCCCCTCTCTGCTGACGATAAAAAATGGGATGCTGACGCACGCAAACAACATGGCACGCCCGTGCTGCCTGCGGCGCCGTTTCCCTGTGACAAGGATTGCTGCGACCCCGATACGAGGCCATCACCACTGCTCAAGGCGACGGCGACGCGGCATCCGACAGCAAGGGCAGGACGACATGGAAGCTCGCCCCCTGGCCGTGGCCGGCGCTCTCGGCGCGCATGCGTCCGCCATGCGACTCCACCAGCTGGCGTGCAATCGACAGGCCCAGTCCCAGCCCGCCCGTGTTGCGCATACCGTGATCGTTGTCCTGGCTGAAGCGTTCGAAGACATGCGCCAGAAACGCCGGTTCGATGCCTTCGCCGTTGTCGGTCACCACCAGCTCAAGTTCGTCACCCCGCGGGTGCAACGTCACCGAAACCTGCCCCTGTCGCGGCGTGAACTTGATGGCATTGGTCAGCAGATTCCATACCACCTGCTGCAGGCGCGCCGGATCGCCAAGCATCAGCGTGCCAGCGGCCAGGTCGGTGGTGATGCCGATTTCCTTGGCGTTCGCAGCCGCCTGCACCGTACCGATGGTCTCCAGCACCACGGCCGCCAGGTCCATGCGTTGCACCTCCATGCGCAGCTTGCCGGAGAGGATGCGACTCATGTCCAGCAACTCCTCCACCATCTGCGACTGTGCAATGGCATTGCGCTCGATGACCTCCAGGCCGCGGCGCAACTGTTCCGGATCGGATGCGTCGCGCAGCAGGTATTGCACCCAGCCGAGGATGGCGTTGAGGGGCGTGCGCAATTCGTGCGACAGCGTCGCCACGAACTCATCCTTCAGGCCGATCATGCGCTCGGCCTGCAAGCGTGTCGCCTGCTCCGCCTGCCGTTGCAGCGCCAGCTGCTGCAGCACGCGCTCGACCGCCTCGGGCAGGTAATCCAGATAATCGCTGGTCTTGGGCAAGACATCGGCCACGCCAGCGCGCAGGGCTTCGATGATGCGCAACTCGTCCGACACCCCCGAGACCATGATGGCGGGGATGCCGATCCCCTCAGCGCGCAGTCCCCTGAAGAAATCCAGGCCGCTATCGAGTGCCTGCAGGTTGTAGTCGACGATGAGCAGGTCCGGCAACTCCAGGGCCACGGCCTCGCGCGCCGCCTCCGACTGGGCCACCGCGGTCACGCGGTGGCCATGCTTGCGTAACACCCGGCTGGCCAGCGCCAGCAGGCCATCATCGTCTTCCAGGATCAGAACATGGGCAGCACTGGCGGTCATTGCGATTCGGTTCCCTTCTGGCTCGCCGCCAGTACCGGCAGCTTGACCACCTGCAGGAAGAAGCCCAGGCGACGTACTGCCTCAATGAAGTCGTCGTATTCCACCGGCTTGGTGATGTAGACGTTGCAGCCATACTCGTAGCAGCGCCCGATCTCGCGCGGATCGTCGGTGGTGGTCAGCATGATGACGGGAATGGCACTGGTGCTCACATCCTCCTTCATCCGCTTCAGCACCTCGACCCCATTGACGCGGGGCATATTCACGTCCAGCAGCACCACGACCTGCTGCAGGTCACCGCGACTGGTACCCCCCTCGAAGAAATGATCCAGTGCCTCCTGGCCATCCCTGAAGCGCATGAAGCCATTGACCAGGCCGGCACGCCGGAGATTCTTTTCCACCAGGACGGCATGGCCGTCGTCGTCTTCGACCAGGATGATATTGACGCTCTGCTCAGTAGCCATGATGTCTTTCCCGCTCCACTTGATTGATTGTCCGTCCGGCCTGCTATCAGGATGAGGCCGGCGCCTGTGCCTGCAGGGCCAGGAAGAAGCAACTGCCCTGCCCCTGAACCGACTCCACCCAGATACGCCCTCCATGCCGCTCCACCACGCGCTTGACCAGCGCCAGGCCGATCCCCTCGCCTGGCGCGGCATTGCCATGCAGGCGCTGGAAGGCGATGAACATCTTGCCCATGTAGGCCGCCGGGATACCCAGGCCGTTGTCGCGCACGAAGAAGGTCACCAGTCCCGGTTCAGCCGCTGCCTGCTCGCCCTTGGCAAGGCCGAGCGTGATCTGGCCGGGGCGCGCGGGATCCAGGTAGTTGACCGCATTGCCCACCAGGTTGCCGAAGACCTGCTCAATGGCCGTCGGGTCGCCCCAGGCTGCCGGCAGACCGGGTTCGATCTCCACCACGGCGCCCTTGGCGCGTATGCTGCCGCTCATGGCGGCGATGATGCGCTGGCCAATGGCATTGATATCCAGCAGCACCGGCTGGAACTCCACCCGCCCCACGCGCGAGAGCCGCAGCATGGCATCGATGATGCCGGCCGAGCGCGTGACCGCATTCTGGATGAAGCGCAGCGAGGTATCGATATCGTCCTGCACCAGCGTGCGCAGCCTGGACTTGTCCGCTTCCGGCACGTCCAGGCGCTCCACCTCGCCGACCAGGTCGCGGGTGGCATGGGTGATTTCCTTGCTGAATCCCTGCAGGTTGACCAATGGCGAGCGCAGGTCATGCGAGACGCTGTAGATGAACATCTCGTTGTCCTGGGTCTGCTGGCGCAGGTCGGTATTGACCTCGGCCAGTTCGGCGGCGCGGTGCTCCAGCTCGGCGCGATAGATCAGCGCCAGCCGCGAAGCCTCGTTGAGGCGCTCGCTGCTGCGATGCAGGGCATTGTCAAGCTGGCAGATCTCGTCGTCGCCACCGACCCGCGCGGCCAGCACCTGGCCGTCGGCCAGCCGCTGGGCATTGTCGGTCAGGATGGCGATGCGGCGGCCGATACTGCGGGTGAAGGCCAGCGAGGCCAGTCCTGCTGTCACGATGGAGCCGAGCACGGCGGCGATCAACAGCCAGGTCTGGGAGGTCCGCGCCGCCTGCACTGCCTCGTTGCGCAGCACGCCCAGGTGCCGTTCTTCGGCGATGAAGCTGTTGAGGCGATTCAGGAAACTGGTGAGCCGGTGCGGCCCCTGTTCATCACGCAACTGGCGTACCAGATCATCGCGCTGCCCCCGTTGCATCAGGGCGCGGGCACTGTCGGCCCAGCTGCGGTATTGACCGATGGCGGCGTGGATCTCGCGCACCAGCGCCGACTGCGAAGGATTGTCGGACACCAGCCGGGCGAGCTCACCGACCTTGATCTCCAGGTCCGCCCACATCTCGGGACGGCCGATCGGCTCGGATTGGTCCAGCAGGATGGCATTGCGAATGCGGGCTGACTCCACCAGCATGGGTTCGCGCACCTCGGCGGCCTGATTGATCACCTGCGCCGAATGCGCGGCCCAGCGCTCGGCCTCTGCTGCATCTGCCTGCGACTTGAACAAGCTTGCCAGCAGCAGCACCTCGAACAGGCTGGGAATGGCAACGATCAGCAAGCCCTTGGTCAGTAGTTTCATGTGCCCTCGTCCGCTGGATAGCCTGCTCTCTGGCGCGGCCCTGCCTGCTGCCCAGCGCCCCCTATCGGCATTGCTGTACCGCTGCACATCATAGTGCCACCGCATCGGAAATGCAGACCTGGCAGATCACCATCGCGGTGGGTGCATTTCTGGTAATCAATTATTACGGTCAATTATAAACTCACAAAGACACACTGCGTCCATGGTGTCCGCGTCTGCTGATCCCACAACGTAAAAAAGCCCGAAGACACAAGGTCTCCGGGCCGACATGCATCGTCTGTCCAGCAAATGAACGGGCGCTATGTCCGTGTCACGGCAGTCGCCTGCGTTCTGTGCGCTCAGGCAGCCCTGGCGTGCGTCCCCCACGGACGGTTGCAGGCACGATAGCGGTGGATCAGGGCATTGGTAGAACTGTCGTGATGCAGGGGCTGCTGGTGATCGATCAACTGGCGCGCCGTACGCTTGGCCAATTGCTTGCCCAGCTCCACGCCCCATTGGTCGAAGGAATCGATATTCCAGATCACGCCCTGGGTAAAGACGCTGTGCTCGTACAGGGCCACCAGCGACCCCAGACTATAGGGCGTGAGGCGATCGAGCAGCATGCTGTTGCTGGGCCGGTTACCATCGAAGACGCGATGTGGCACCAGCGCCTCGGGCGTCCCTTCCTCGCGCACCTGCTGGGCATTCTTGCCAAACGCCAGCGCCTCGCCCTGGGCGAACATGTTGGCCATCAGCCAGTCATGTTGCTGACCCAGTGCTTCCAGCGGGCGGCAGAAGCCGATGAAATCGCAAGGCACCAGTTGCGTCCCCTGATGCAGCATCTGGTAGAACGAATGCTGGCCGTTGATGCCATTGTCGCCCCAGTAGACCGGCGAGGTCTGGTAGTCAAGCTGCTGGCCGTTGACGCTGATGTGCTTGCCATTGCTCTCCATGGTCAGCTGCTGCAGGTAGGCCGGCAGCCGCTTGAGATACTGGCTGTAAGGCAGCACCGCCTGACTGGCCGCGCCAAAGAAATTGGTGTACCACACCGTGAGCATGCCCAGGATGGCCGGCAGGTTGCGCTCCAGCGGCGTGCTGCGGAAATGTTCGTCCATTGCATGAAAGCCGGCCAGCAATTCACGGAAGTGCTGCGGCCCGATGGCGATCATGGTGGAGAGACCAATGGCACTGGTCATCGAATAGCGTCCACCGACCCAGTCCCAGAAACCGAACATGTTGCGCGGATCGATGCCGAAGCGGCTGGCCTCCTCGATATTGGTGGTCACCGCCACGAAGTGGCGCGCCACGGCCTGTTCATCGCCCAGTTGCTGCACCAGCCACTGGCGCGCGGCGTTGGCGTTGGTAATGGTTTCCAGGGTCGTGAAGGTCTTGGAACAGACCACGAACAGGGTCTCCTGCGCCGGCAGCTCGCGCACCGTTTCCAGCAAGGCCGCACCATCCACATCCGAGAGGAAATGCAGCGACAGCTCGCGCTGGCTGTAATGGCGCAAGGCCTCATGCGCCATCATCGGCCCCAGGTCGGAGCCACCGATGCCGATATTGACCACATGGCGGATCGGCCGCCCGGTATGGCCCAGCCACTGGCCATTGCGTACCTGCGTGGCAAAGGCTTCCATGCGCCCCAGTACCTCCTGCACCTGGGCCACCACGTCCTCGCCATCGACCACCAGATGCTCCTGGGCCGGCATGCGCAAGGCCGTGTGCAGCACCGAACGGTCCTCGGTGTGATTGATGCGATCGCCACGGAACATGGCGTCGATACGATCCTGCAGACCGCACTGGCGCGCCAGCTGCATCAGCAGCGCCATGGTCTCGCTGGTGACCAGATTCTTGGAATAGTCCAGGTAGATCCCCACCGCTTCGGCAGTGAAGCGCTCACCGCGTTTGTCATCGGCGGCAAACAGCCGGTCAAGACGGAAATGGCGGGCGCGCTCGCGATGATGTTCCTGCAGCGCGATCCATGCGCTCTTTGCCGTCAGGTCGTCCTTCTGGGCATACACGAACAGCGGCAACTGCAGATCGGCGGCGGGTAAGGTCGTCATGGGGAGGGCTCCTTGGGCTGGATGTTCTGGAGTGTGAGAGCGGGATTTCTGGTGCGGCGCGTCAGCACTTCTTTCAGGCTGCATCAACATCAGAAATACGCGCAAGCTCACTGATTCCGGTGACATCGGGTGGCGTGAATCACCCGCTACACGCCCAGCCAGTGGGCCGGACGGCATGCAGGGCTTGAGCGATGTTAGCGGTGCTCCGGCGCCAGCCAACATAGGACTGAGGCCCATTTGCCTGTAGGAAAAGCGGCAATTGCTGCTTTGCAACAAACGGTCAGGCACAAGCATCAGGCAAGCCGGAAAAACCTCTGTCAGCCCTGGCCAGCATTGCCTTTCCGGAGGTCAGCAAGTGACAGCCCCTGAGCATTTTCAGGGACTACTCTGCACGCATTGGCGAGCAATTGTGCCGCCATGTCCGAGGAGATGATCATGTTCATGAATCCGGTATCGGTGCCACGCAATCACCCACCCGTACAGGTCAGTTCCAGCGTCAATACCAATGTCAGTACGCAGCCGGTACAACCTCCGCCCAAGATCAATGTCCGCAATTGTGCGAAGGGATCGCGATACATTTCCGCGACGTCCTGGAGGCAAACGTGAAAGCCCTTTTTGCACTTCACGCCTGCTGTTCTCTGGCCATGTTTCTTCCATCACCCCAATCGCTCAAGACCATCACGATCACGAAATCTCCGGTGACAGCGCAGGCACCTGCTGCCGGATTGCGCCAGGCAGCAATAGACGGGCGGGATCAGGCCGACACTGCTGCATTGCCGTCATTCCTACACGCAAATCAGCCACGGGCCACCTGTTGCAGTGCAACCAGAACGGCTACCCTGCCCTCATCGTCCGACCCGCTCCTGCTGACGGTGGCAGGCGGGCCGACACGGCATTTTCATCCCTTGGAGATCATCATGTCGCAACTCAAGCATCCTTCCCACGGCGCGCTCGGTGCCCCCGCCACGGCCCTGCCGGAGCACGTCGCCGGCGCGCCTGACCAGGCGCTCCAGCACGTCAACGAGGACGTCGCTGCGGCGCGTCATCTGACGGCCATCCGCATCCGTGGTCAGCTGGCCGAACCCGACGGCGAGGCTTCTCCGGCCTGATCCGTAGCGAAACTGACCGCCCCGGCGCAGCTGGCCGCGCTCAGCGCAAGCCCAGCCGCCGCGCCAGCCGGTTGAGGTTGGCGCGGTCCAGCCCCAGTTCGCGGGCGGTGGCGGCGAAGTTGCCGCCATGGCGCTGCAGGCTCTGCTCCACCAGCCCGCGTTCATACCCCTCGACCCGCTCGCGCAGACTCCCTGCCGACGTCGGCTCGCCCTCCTCCGGCACGGCCGCACCGGGCTGCGTCGCCGCTTCTGCCGCGTGTAGTTCCAGCGCGGCTGCATCCAGCGTCAGGATCGCCGGACGTGTCTTGTGCGCCGCCAGGGCTCGCAGGGCGCTACGTCCCACCAGGTGCTCCAGCTCGCGGATATTGCCCGGCCATGGATAGTCCAGCAGCGCACGCTGCGCATCGGCCGACAGGCGCAGGCTGGCCAGGCCCAGCCGTGCGCGGTTCTCCTCCAGGAAATAACCCGCCAGCAGCAGCACGTCACGACCGCGCTCCCGCAACGGCGGCACACGGATCGGGAAGACCGAGAGCCGATGGTAGAAGTCGGCCCGGAAATGTCCGCGCTTGACCTCCTCGGCCAGGTCGCGATTGGTGGCAGCGATCAGACGCACATCGACGCGATGTTCGCGGTCCGAACCGACCCGCTGCAACTGCCCGCTCTGCAGCACGCGCAAGAGCTTGGCCTGCACGGCCAGCGGCAACTCGCCCACCTCGTCGAGGAACAGGGTACCGCCATCGGCCATCTCGAACTTGCCGCGCCGGTCCGCCACCGCGCCCGAGAAGGCACCCCGCACATGGCCGAACAATTCGCTCTCCACCAGGGTGTCGGGCAAGGCCGCACAGTTGAGGCTGACCATAGGCTTGTGCGCACGCGGCGAGGCTGCATGCAGGGCATGCGCGACCAGCTCCTTGCCGGTGCCGGTCTCTCCTGCCACCAGCACGGTCATGTCGCTGGGGGCGGCCATGCGGATTTCTTCCATCAGCTGACGCTGCGCGGGGCTCTGCCCGATCAGCTCGCGCTTGCCCTGGCTCTCTTCCAGCCCTTGCCGGTAGAGCTCGGCGCGCTGGCGCGCCTGCTCACCGGCTTGCGCCAGATCGCTGATGCGCTCGGCCACGTTGACGGTGGCCGCGGCCAGCGCCGCGAAGGCCTGCAACGAGGCCATGTCCACGCCATCGAAACGACCGCGCCCCAGGGCATCGAGAGTCAGCAAGCCCCAGGGCCGACCGTTGACGGCCAGCGCACAGCCCATGCAGTCATGCACTTCGAGCTGGCCGGAGTGGAGGTCGTTGAGCCCATCGACCAGGCCATCGTAAGGGTCAGGCAAGGGCGAGTCGGCGGCAAAGCGGGTCGGCGTGGCATTGGATAACAGGATGCCGAAACGCGGGTGGTCGGCCACGCGGAAGCGTCTACCCAGCGTGTCGCCGGCCAGCCCATCAATGGCCAGTGGCACCAGGATCTCGCCTTCCAGGCGCAGCAGGGCCGCCGCATCGCAAGGAAAGAGCGTGCGCATGGTGTGCAGCAGGCGTCGATAGCGCTCGCGGTCATCGATCTCGCGCGAGAGGTCGGCCACCAGCGGCAGCAAGGCATCCAACAGCACTTTTGAGGTCATTATGACTACCCATCCCAGAATAAGGAGTCATTATGACACGAGTCCACATGACTCCACACTGACGCAAGTCATTGATTCATAAGGATGCAGGGCATGGCACGACTCTTGTAATAACGGAGGGTAGACCGGACCGCCGGCATATCCACTCCACCATCACTGAAAGGCCTAGCATGCTTACCGATGCCCAACTCGCCATTGTCAAATCCACCGTTCCCCTGCTGGAGTCCGGCGGCGAAGCCTTGACCACGCATTTCTACAAGCTGCTCATGCGCGACTACCCGCAAGTGCGTCCGCTGTTCAATCGCGCCCACCAGGCCAGCGGCGACCAGCCGCGCGCACTGGCCAACGGCGTACTGATGTATGCCCGCCATATCGATCGCCTGGAAGCACTGGGTCCGCTGGCCGCACAGATCATCAACAAGCACGTCGCCGTGCAGGTCCTGCCGGAACACTACCCGATGGTGGGCGACTGCCTGCTGCGCGCCATCCGCGAAGTGCTGGGCGCCGAGATCGCCACCGATGCCGTCATCGATGCCTGGGCAGCGGCCTATGGCCAGCTCGCCGACATCCTCATCGGTGCCGAGCGCCAGCAATATGAAGACCTGGCCCAGGCCCCGGGCGGCTGGCGCGGTGCCCGCAATTTCGTGGTCACGCGCAAGGTGGCCGAGAGCGATGAAATCACCTCCTTCTACTTCGCCCCGCAGGATGGCGGCGAGTTGCTGGACTTCACCCCGGGCCAGTATATCGGCATGCGCATGGTGGTCGGTGGCGAGGAACAACGTCGCCAGTATTCGTTGTCGGCCTTGTTGCGCCAGCCGGGACAGGCACCGCAGTACCGCATCAGCGTCAAGCGTGAAGCAGAGGGCAAGGTGTCGCGCCAACTGCATGACCAGATCCAGGTCGGATCGGTGGTCGAGCTGTTCCCGCCTGCTGGCGAATTCACCTTGACCGAGGGTGACAAGCCCCTGGTGCTGATCAGCGGCGGCGTCGGCATCACGCCGATGATGACCATGCTGGCCGCGGCACTGCCCAGCGGCCGTCCGGTGCACTTTATTCATGCGGCGCGCCACGGCGGCGTGCATGCCTTCCGCCAGCAGGTGGAAGAACTGGCCGCGCACAATCCGCAGCTGCAGGTCCATTTCTGCTACGAGCAGCCGCGCGCGGGTGATCCGGCACCGCAAGCCACCGGCTTCATCGACCGTGCCCGCCTGCAGCAGTGGCTGCCCAAGAGCAGCGACGTGGACGCCTACTTCGTCGGCCCCAAGCCCTTCATGAAGGCCATCAAGCGCTATCTCGGCGAACTCGGCGTGCCGTCTGCGCAAAGCCGTTACGAGTTCTTCGGCCCGGCCGCGGCACTGGAGTGATCCAGGCAGCATCTTCGTCATCACAAGGCATCAGGAATCGCAATGAATCTAGACAAGTACCGCCGCGAACACGCGGACATCCTCGATCACGTGCAACAACTCAAGGCGTTGTCAGCGCAGGGCATCGCCGCGCAGGCGGCGGCCATCGCCCGCGTGGTGATCGCCATGAGCTCGGTCATCAAGCTGCATCTGTCGGTGGAGGATCGCTTCCTCTATCCGGCCCTACAGCAGGCCGATGCAACGCTGGCGACCAAGGCGCGCCAGTACCAGGAAGAGATGACCAGCATCTCGACCGAGTACGGCCAGTTCTCCCGCCAATGGAATGATGCCCAGCGCATCGCCGAGCAACCCGAACATTTCCGGACCGAGGCCAATCGGGTCCTGAAGATGCTGTTCGAGCGCATCGTGCGTGAAAACCGCGAGTTCTATCCGATGGTCGAAGCAGCCTGAGCCACGGGGCAGCGGAGCCTGGCTTCGCTGCCCTGCAACAGTTTTTTGCACTCTTTCACAATGAATTAACAAAAGTGCTTGATTCAACTGGATTAAATTGACCTTCAACAACTTTCGGCGCTGCAGCAAATGCTAATCTGAGGTTAAGCTGTACTCCCCCCTCTTCCGCCGAAAGACCATCATGAGCGAAAAACTGGGCGCCGAGCGCCACACTCCCGATGAGCTGACCCAGGAGCTGGAAGCCCTGGACATGGAAATCGTGCGTCATGCGGTGATCTGCCAGGTCCGCCTGTTCGATCCCGGCGTGCTCGACAACGTACTCAACAACAATGCCCTGGTCTGCGGCGAAGACCATCCGACCGCCTTCCAGAGCCTGCGCGGGCTGCTCTATCTGCATTTCGAGCTGCACCGGCAACTGGCCGAAACCTATGGCCAGGCCGATGCCAGCGAGATCATCCAGCGCGTACGCCAGCATCTGTTGCCACGCATCGGTGAACAGCTTGAATCGCTGTTCAACCGCCACCGCCCGGGCTCCTGATCTGGTCACGCCACCAGGCGCTCTCCCAGGCTGGCACCGGCGGCAAAGTCATCCAGGTTGTCGATGGTGGTCTGCATGATCTGGCCAATGGCTTCCTCGGTGAAGAAGGCCTGGTGCCCCGTCACGATCACGTTGGGGAAGGACACCAGGCGCTGGATCACATCATCGGTGATGATGGTCGAGGACAGGTCCTGGAAGAACAGGCTGGCTTCCTGTTCATAGACATCGATGGCCAGGCCGCGCAGGCGACCACTCTTGAGAGCCACGATGGCGGCCTCGGTATCGACCAGGCCGCCGCGACTGGTGTTGACCAGGATGCAGCCGGGCTTGGCGCTGGCCAGTGTCTGTGCGTTGACGATATAGCGCGTGCCCTCGGTCAACGGACAGTGCAGGGAAATCACGTCGCTGGCGGCGAACAGCTCGGCATGGCTCACGTAGCGTCCACCCAGCGCCTCGAAATCGGGATTGCGATGCACGTCGCTGCCCAGGATCTCGCAGCCGAAGCCGGCCATGATGCGGGCAAAGAGCGTACCGATCTTGCCGGTGCCGATGACGCCCACGGTCTTGCCATGCAAATCGAAGCCCATCAGGCCATCGAGCTCGAAGTTGCCTTCGCGGGTGCGCATGCTGGCGCGGGCGATCTTGCGGTTGACCGCCTGCAGCAGGCCCACGGCAAACTCGGCCACCGAATACGGCGAGTAATCGGCCACGCGCGCCACCGCGAGACCCAGTCGTCGTGCTGCCTGGATGTCGATATGGTTGAAGCCGGTCGAACGCGTGGTCACGAAGCGCACGCCCAGGGCCGAGAGGCGTTCCAGCACCGGCGCGCCGAGGTCGTCGTTGACGAAGGCAGCCACCGCCTCGCAGCCGGCGGCCAGCTGGGCGGTATTGATATCGAGACGATCCTGCAGGAACACCAGTTCGTGGGCGCCGCGGGCATTGGCGCGGGCCAGCAGGGTCTGGTCGTAGCGACGGGCACTGAAGACGGCAGTTTTCATGAATACCTTTCCGATCGTTGCGAAATGTTGCGAAGCGTTGAGGATGCCGACAGCATCGATGCGGCATTGCACCATGATTGCGCCGGGTGCGCATTGACGCAACGCATCTGGCAGCACCAATGCTGCTTTTTCGGACGATTTTCCTTCTGAAGCTTTCATCCAGCTATCGAAAAAACCGAAATCTGCATCACGGCCCCCTCCGACCTGTCCACATGCCGGAATTCGGGGATAGAATCGGCGGCGCAATAGCTGTCCAACAAAAAAGATCCTGACACAACCTGCCTGACCGGCTGGACGAGACAGGCGCAAGACCGGAATCAACACGGTCCGCCCACACCATAAATGAGGCACATACCATGAGTACATCCACTTCTTCGCAATCGAAGTTTTCCACTGTGCTGCGCGTGACCAGCGGCAACTTCATGGAAATGTTCGATTTCTTCCTGTTCGGTTTCTACGCGACCCATATCTCGAAGGCCTTCTTCCCCAGCGATAACGAGTTTGCCTCGCTGATGCTGACCTTCATGACCTTCGGCGCCGGCTTCCTGATGCGTCCGCTGGGTGCCATCATCCTGGGCGCCTACGTCGACCGCGTCGGTCGTCGCCAGGGCCTGATCGTGACCCTGGCGCTGATGGCACTGGGTACCATGCTGATCGCCTTCGTCCCCTCCTACGCCACCATCGGCGCGCTGGCACCGATGCTGGTGCTGATCGGTCGCCTGCTGCAGGGCTTCTCGGCGGGCGTGGAACTGGGCGGCGTCTCGGTCTACCTGGCCGAAATGGCGACCCCGGGCAACAAGGGCTTCTATGTGAGCTGGCAGTCGGCCAGCCAGCAGGTGGCCATCATCGTGGCAGCGGCCATCGGCTATGTACTGTCGACTTCGCTGACACCGGCGCAGGTCGGTGACTGGGGCTGGCGCGTGCCCTTCTTCATCGGCTGCATGATCGTGCCGGTGCTGTTCGTGATCCGTCGCTCGCTGCAGGAAACCGAAGAGTTCATGCGTCGCAAGCATCGCCCGACCACCGGCCAGATCTTCCGCTCGATGATCGACAACTGGAAGCTGGTGATCGCCGGCATGATGCTGGTGTCGATGACCACCGTGTCCTTCTACCTGATCACGGTCTACACCCCGACCTTCGGCAAGAACGTGTTGAAGCTGTCCACCGAAGCCAGCCTGATCGTGACGCTGTGCGTGGGCCTGTCCAACTTCATCTGGCTGCCCATCATGGGCGCGCTGTCGGACCGCATCGGTCGTCGCCCCATCCTGGTGGTGTTCACCGTGCTGACCATCCTGACTGCCTACCCGGCCGTGAACTGGCTGGTGCATGATGCCAGCTTCTCCAAGATGCTGATCGTGGAACTGTGGCTGTCCTTCCTGTACGCCAGCTACAACGGCGCCATGGTGGTCGCGCTGACCGAAGTGATGCCGGCCGATGTGCGTACCGCAGGCTTCTCGCTGGCCTACAGCCTGGCCACCGCGGTGTTCGGCGGCTTCACCCCGGCCATTGCCACCGGCCTGATCGAGTACACCCACGACAAGGCAGCGCCTGGTATCTGGATGAGCATTGCTGCCGTGTGCGGTCTGATCGCCACCCTGATCCTGTATCGCAACAAGGCGGCGCGCCAGGCGGCCGCTGCCTGATACGGCGATTTACCTGCACTAGCTATTGGACGGGCCGCGCAAGCGGCCCTTTTTTATTGGCGGCGCTGCACGCCTACGCGCATCAGGCCGTCCGGATCTCCTCCAGCAGGTCGGGATGCCGGTCCAGCAAGCGCAACAGCTTGACCAGCGCCAGCGGCGGCTTGGTCTTGCCATTTTCGTAGCGAGAGAAGGCGTTCACACCGCCACCGAACAATTCGGCCGCCTGCCGCTGATCCAGGTCGAGCTTGCGGCGCACCCGGGCAATGTAGTCGGGATCGACGTAGGCAGCATTCACCTGACGCTGGAAGCGTCCGATCCGCTCGCTATAGCGGTCGCCATGCTCCCGGTTGAGCAGGACTTCGCCGCACGCGGGACAGTAGTCACCCGTGACCGCCTCGATGATCGTTACCTGCCCTTTATAGGTATAAGGCAGGTCACGCGTATCACGGACCAATCCGGCCGCACCACAGCTTGGACATTGCATTTCATAGCTCCTTGAAGGACACGACAAGCAGGTCGTCGATGACCGTCAGTTTCAGATAGACCATCCGGCCACTAAGCAGCCGGGTGCGATAGACGTCCTGCCACAGGCGATGATCAGCATGTGTGGTCATGCTTTTGTGGAAGTCACGCGGTGCCAGCCTGAGGACGACCTGGCACATTCCGTCCAGGTCATCAATGCCCAGCGCACGCGCTCCCTGGTAGGCCGTCATGGTGGCCCTGACCCGGCCGGCCTGGATCAACGACCTGACGACGCTGAGCCGACAATGCGGCGTTGCTTTTTCCATGGCGATTGTAACCTAAGAGGTTTTTAAACCTAAAAGGTTAAATAACGCACCCTGCAATGGCAAACTGGCAAGGCCAAGATCAAGGCCAACATAAAAATTTCTTCAACTCTTATATAAGAGTTGAAGCTTTTCCGCCCGCTTAGGAGTAAACTACCGCTGTTTTTTGCCGCGGCCTCCAGGCACCAGTACGCCGGGATGTCGCCACCGGAGACGAGTTTCCGCGCAGCAAGCCGACAAGGAGATGGGAAATACCCAGGCCGTCAGAGCATGGGCAGCCCATCCGGCACCGCGCGGATCGCACCAACGCATATCAACACACCAACGCAAGGACATCATCGTGACTACTGGCAACCCGACCATCATCTATACGCTGACCGACGAGGCACCCTATCTGGCGACCCACTCGCTGCTGCCCATCGTCAAGAAGTTCACCGCCCCGGCTGGCATCGACGTCGTCGAAAGCGATATTTCGGTGGCCGCGCGTATCCTGGCGGAATTCCCCGAGTTCCTCACCGATGACCAGAAAGTCCCCGACAACCTGGCCGCACTGGGCGCACTGACCCAGAGCCCGGACGCCAACATCATCAAGCTGCCCAACATCAGCGCCTCCATCCTGCAGCTGCAAGCGGCCATCCGCGAACTGCAGGCACGTGGCTACAAGCTGCCCGACTATCCGGAAAACCCGTCCAACGACGAAGAAAAGGCCCTGCAGAAGCGCTACGCCAAGGTCACCGGCAGCGCCGTGAACCCGGTCCTGCGTGAAGGCAACTCCGACCGTCGCGCACCCAACGCCGTCAAGAACTACGCCCGCAAGCACCCGCACTCGATGTCCAAGTGGTCCATGGCCTCGCGCACCCACGTGGCGCACATGCATGGCGGCGACTTCTACGCCGGCGAAAAGAGCCTGACCCTGGACAAGGCCGTCGACGTCAAGATGGACCTGGTCACCAAGTCCGGCGAAACCATCGTCCTGAAGTCCAAGGTTTCCCTGCAGGCCGGTGAAATCATCGACAGCATGTTCATGAGCAAGAAGGCCCTGTGTGCCTACTACGAAGAACAGATGCAGGATGCCTTCGACACCAACCTGCTGCTGTCGGTGCACGTCAAGGCCACCATGATGAAGGTCTCTCACCCCATCGTCTTCGGCCACGCCGTGCGTACCTACTACAAGGACACTTTCGCCAAGCACGCTGCCCTGTTCGCCGACATCGGCGTGAACCCGAACAACGGCATGTCCGGCGTCTACGAAAAGATCAACACCCTGCCCGAAGCCAAGAAGGCTGAAGTGCTGGCCGACCTGAAGGCTGACGAAGCCAAGCGTCCGCGCCTGGCCATGGTCGACTCCGCCAAGGGCATCACCAACCTGCACGCGCCCAACGACGTGATCGTCGACGCGTCCATGCCGGCCATGATCCGCGCAGGCGGCAAGATGTGGAACGCCGCTGGCAAGACCGAAGACACCAAGGCCCTGCTGCCGGAATCGACCTTCGCCCGTATCTACCAGGAGATGATCAACTTCTGCAAGACCAACGGCGCCTTCGACCCGACCACCATGGGTACCGTCCCCAACGTCGGCCTGATGGCTCAAAAGGCCGAGGAATACGGTTCGCACGACAAGACCTTCGAAATCGCCCAGGCCGGCGTGGCCCGCATCGTCACCCTGGATGGTCAGGTGCTGCTGGAGCAGAACGTCGAAGAAGGCGATATCTGGCGCATGTGCCAGGTCAAGGACCCGGCCGTGCGTGACTGGGTCAAGCTGGCCGTCACCCGCGCCCGCCTGTCGGGTATGCCGGCAGTCTTCTGGCTGGACCCGTACCGTCCGCACGAAGCCGAGCTGATCAAGAAGGTCAATACCTACCTGAAGGATCATGACCTCACCGGCGCCGACATCCAGATCATGTCGCAAGTGCGCGCCATGCGTTACACCCTGGAACGCGTCATCCGTGGCCAGGACACCATCTCGGTGACCGGCAACATCCTGCGCGACTACCTGACCGACCTGTTCCCCATCATGGAACTGGGCACCTCGGCCAAGATGCTGTCGATCGTCCCGCTGATGGCCGGTGGCGGCATGTTCGAAACCGGTGCCGGCGGCTCCGCCCCCAAGCACGTGCAACAGCTGGTCGGCGAAAACCACCTGCGCTGGGATTCGCTGGGTGAGTTCCTGGCCCTGGCCGTGTCGATCGAAGAAGTGGGCATCAAGAACAACAATGCCCGCGCCAAGATCCTGGCCAAGACCCTGGACGCTGCCACTGGCAAGCTGCTGGACAACAACAAGTCGCCCTCGCCCAAGACCGGTGAGCTGGACAACCGTGGCAGCCACTTCTACCTGGCCATGTACTGGGCCCAGGAACTGGCCGCACAGAAGGACGACGCCGAGCTGGCCAAGCAATTCGCCGCACTGGCCAAGGCCCTGACCGAGAACGAGCAGGCCATCGTCGCCGAACTCAACGCGGTGCAAGGCAAGGAAGTCGACATCGGTGGCTACTACCTGCCGAATCGCGAAAAGACCTTCGCCGTGATGCGTCCTAGCGCCACGCTGAACAAGGCGCTGGAAGCCATCTGATCAGTGATGACGCCATAGCGGCCTGAGCCACACCGGGTCGCTGCAGGAAAAACCAAGGGCCGCGAACGCAAGTTCGCGGCCCTTGGTCATTGGCACGCCCGACTTCGTTCGGGCTCAGTCCTCTCCCAGCAAGAAATTGCGGCGCACATCCAGCTCCGCGCCCTCACCAGCCGTCTCATCCTTCAAGGCCACGCCTGAGAGGCTGCGCCGGTGCGCCTGCGCCATCAGGTAATGCAGCTTGTAGGCGGCCTCGGGATAAGGCAAGCCTTCGGGGCGCACATTGGAGATGCAGTTGCGGTTGGCATCACTCAAGCCGCGCGCAGGCATCCAGGTCAGGTACAGGCCCATGCTGTCGGGAGAACTGAGGCCAGGCCGCTCGCCAATCAGGATCACCACCAGCCGGGCGCCGAGCAGTTCACCGATCTCATCGGCCACCGCCACCCGCCCCTGTTGCACGATCACCGGTGGCGCCACCGACCAGCCTTCGGGGGCAATGCGCCGCCTCACCTCGGCCAGGAAAGGTGCGGCATTGCGCACGATGGCCAGCGCCGACAAACCATCGGCGATCACGAAGGCCACGTCGTAGCGGCGTTCGGCCATGCTGCCGAAACGCTCAAGCAGCTGCTGGCGCGAACGCTCGCACAGGCGCCGCCCCAGGTCCGGCCGTTGCAGGTAGACCTGGCGGTCGCTCGCCGCGCTATGTACATCGAGTACTTCCTCGGCGTTGCCAACATCCTGTTGCTGCAGGGCCATGCGCAGCGCCGCCACATCCAGCGGCAGGTGCACCGCATCGCGCGCCTGTGCATGGGCCAGCTGGAAAGCCAGTTGCGGTTGCGTCGGCAAGCTCACGCCGCTGCGGCCCAGCGCGATGCGCGCAGCCGTAAAGCGGCGCAGTGCCTCCCAGGGATTGGCCGTGACCGGTTCTGCACCGGGGCTGACGTTTTCGGCACCTTGGCCGCTGAGATCCTTGTCGTCCATGGTCAATGCAAGCGCAGCAAGGTATCGCGAAAACCGGGTGGCATGTCCGCATGCAGCCTGAAGCTTGCCTCCTCGCCACTGCGGTTGAAGATCTGCATCCGGTGCAGCCAGTCCTCGAACTCCGGGGCCGGACGCGAGCCCAGCACGCGGCGCGCATACAGCGCATCGTGAAAGGACGTGGTCTGGTAGTTCAGCATGATGTCATCCGACCCGGGAATGCCCATGACGAAGGTGCAGCCGGCCACGCCCAGCAGGGTCAGCAGCACATCCATGTCGTTCTGGTCGGCCTCGGCATGGTTGGTGTAGCAGACATCGCAGCCCATGGGCAGGCCCAGCAGCTTGGCGCAGAAATGGTCTTCCAGCCCGGCGCGGATGATCTGCTTGCCATCGTAGAGATATTCGGGGCCGATGAAACCGACCACCGTATTGACCAGCAGCGGCTTGAACGCCCGCGCCACCGCATAGGCGCGCGCCTCGCAGGTCTGCTGGTCGATGCCGTGATGGGCGTTGGCCGACAGTGCGCTGCCCTGCCCGGTCTCGAAATACATGACGTCCTCGCCCACCGTGCCGCGCTTCAAGGACAGTGCCGCTTCGCGCGCCTCGCCCAGCAGCGCCAGGTCGATGCCGAAGCCGCGGTTGGCCGCCTCGGTCCCGGCGATCGACTGGAACACCAGATCCACCGGCGCACCGCGCTCGATGGCGGCGATCGTGTTGGTGACGTGGGTCAGCACGCAGGATTGCGTGGGGATCTCGTAGCGCGCGATCACATCGGCCATCATGCCCACCAGCTTGACCACCTGCGGCACATTGTCGGTGGCGGGATTGATGCCGATGACGGCGTCGCCATTGCCATACATCAGGCCGTCGAGCATGCTGGCGGCGATGCCGCTGGCGTCATCGGTCGGATGATTCGGCTGCAGGCGGGTCGAGAGCCGCCCGGGCAGACCGATGGTATTGCGAAAGGCCGTGACCACACGACACTTCTTGCCCACCAGGATCAGGTCCTGGTTGCGCATGATCTTGGAGACAGCCGCAGCCATCTCCGGCGTGATGCCCGGCGCCACCGCCGCCAGCACGGCGCTATCGGTGTCGTCGGCCAGCAGCCAGTTGCGGAAGTCGCCCACCGTCAGATGGGCGATGGGTGCAAAGGCGACACGGTCGTGACTGTCGATGATGAGTCGGGTGATCTCGTCCTCTTCATACGGGATCAGCACGTCGTTCAGGAAAGTCTTCAGCGGCAGCGCCGCCAGCGCCATCTGGGCCACCGCCCGCTCCTCGGCGCTGGCGGCGGCCACGCCGGCCAGCAGGTCACCCGAACGGGCCGGACTGGCCTTGGCCATCAGGTCGCCAAGATCGCGGAACACGTAGGTGGTGCTCCCCACGCTATGCCGGAATCGGTGTTCGGCCATGCTCTTGCTCCTTCTTCTGCGAGACCGGGGCCATACCTGCCCCCGGCGTTGCCCCTCAGCTGGTCAGCAGCTGCGGCGTGGTCTTGCCGTACTTGATGCTGGTTTCCACCGGCAGCCAGTTGCCGGTCGACTCCTGGCGTCCCTGCAGCAGGAAGCGCGGCTTGACGGCACTGATCTGGTCAGCTGCCAGCTTGGACAGTTCGCCGATCTTGCCATTCTTCATGCGGTTCACGATGAGGCCATATTGCGTCTCGGGGAAGTCCCTCAGCATATCGTAATCGCCATCGCTGTCGCCGGCCACGAAGAGCGGACCATAGCCCTTCTGCGCCACCAGCACCTGCTTGATGGCCACCGTCTTGCCCGGCCCCCAGGTCAGCGGCCAGTCCTTCAGGTAGGCGTTGCGCAGGCGTTCGCCATTGCGCTCCAGGCGCAAGCCGATGACATTCTCGCGGGCCACGTCATAGCCATACTTGGGCTGGGTGGCGAAGACCGCCACCACATCCTCCAGCGAAGCGGTACAGACATACACGTCGATGCCGTTGCGACGCAGGCTATCCATCAGCGTCGCCACCTCGGTACACAGGCGGATACCGTGGAAATGCGACACGCTCACCACGCCGGCGCGGCCGGGCCGTTCGGCCGGACTGGTGTACTTGACCTTGGTCAGCGACGCCCCCAGGGCGGCGTCATTGGACGCCTCGGCCAGCGCGCTCACCTCGGCCACGCTCATGTTGGCAAAGAAATAGATCACCCAGGGATAGCCGACGTTGACGCCGTGGGTGTCATTGACAGCTTCATAGAGGTAGTAGAGCTTGGCCCGGAAATCCTGGAACTCGACGCTGCGGCTCACCTCTTCCAGCGACTGGCTGCCGGCCAGACCCTTGTAGCTGGCGTGCAGGTAAGCGTAGTCGGCATCAAGGTCGGCGCAGATGGCATCGAGATCGACGACGCTGCCGGCGGCGTTCTTGAAGTCCTTGCTGAACGGGCCAGGCGGCACGTTCTGGCGGATGATGGCGGCGAACTCGGACGGCGTGAGCTTGAAGGACAGCGTATTGATCTGGTACATCAGCAGCGCTTCTTCGCAGTCATTCATGATGCTGGTGTTATCCCAGTCGAAGACCGCGTAGGGACGCTTGCCGGACTGGTAGCCCGGCGCCAGCCGGCCATGCTCGGCGATCATCTGCGCCACCAGGTCGTGATTGCGCATGGCCCACTTGGCACGGTCCAGCGCCACCTCTGCGCGGGCAGCGGCCTGCCCGGGGGTGGCGATGGTCGCCAGCGCACCACCGGCGGCGGTGGCCAGCAGGCTGCCCAGGAAGCCACGGCGCTTGAGCACGGGGGCAGGCGATGTGGTCGTCGGTTTGTGTTTGTTGTTCATGATGGCCCTTGTTCGATCAATGGAATGGAATACGTCGTCCAGCAATTGCGCACTACCGCGCAGTCAGAATTCGGCCACCGGCGCGGCGCCCTCGGCACGGTGTCGCCGGGTCGCCAGGAACCAGGCGTAGCCCAGTGCCAGCAAGGCCACGAAGATGCCGAAGATCAATGGGTTGTAGTAGATCATCGTGCCCATGCAGACCAGCGCGCCGAACAGCGCGAAGGCCGGGAAGTACGGATACAGCGGTGCCCGGAACGGCCGTTCCAGTCCGGCCTCGTTACGGCGCAGGCGGAACAGTGCCAGCATCGACAGGATGTACATCAGGATCGCGCCGAACACCGACATGGTGACGATGTTGGCCGTGAGCGTCTGGCCGCCGATGGTGATGAGCTCGTCGCTGTAGATGGCGGCGATGCCCACCACGCCGCCGGCCAGGATGGCGCGGTGCGGGGTCTTGAAGCGTGGATGCACGCGGGCGAAATAGGTCGGCAGGTAGCCTTCACGGGCCAGCGCAAAGATCTGGCGCGAGTAGCCCAGGATGATGCCGTGGAAGGACGCCACCAGCCCGAACAGCCCCAGCCACACCAGCATGTGCAGCCAGTTGCTGTTGCTGCCGACGATGAGCTTCATGGCTTGCGGCAGCGGATCGTTGATATTGGCCAGCTTGGTCCAGTCACCGGCGCCACCGGCAAAGAGCATCACGCCGATGGCCAGCACCACCAGGGTCAGGATGCCGGTGATGTAGGCGATGGGGATGGAGCGTCGCGGATCCTTGGCCTCTTCGGCGGCCATGGCCACGCCCTCGATGGCGAGGAAGAACCAGATCGCGAACGGGATCGCGGCAAACATCCCCGGCACCGCCGCCAGGCTGAAGCCATCGCTGCCCGACCAGCCGCCCTTGGTGAAGTTGGCCAGCGAGAAGCCCGGCGCCACCACGCCCATGAAGACCAGCAGTTCAAAGATCGCCAGGAGCGTCACGAAGAGTTCGAAGGTGGCAGCGATCTGCACGCCCACGATGTTGAGCGTCATGAAGACCAGATAGGCGCCCAGCGCGGCCAGCTTGGGATCGAGCGCGGGGAACTGCACATTGAGATAGGCGCCGATGGCCAAGGCAATGGCCGGCGGCGCGAAGACAAACTCGATCAGCGTGGCCGCCCCTGCCAGGTAACCGCCCACCGGCCCGAAGGCGCGCTTGCTGTAGGCGAACGGGCCGCCCGCATGCGGGATCGAGGTGGTCAACTCGGTAAAGCTGAAGATGAAGGTGGCATACATGGCCGCAATGAACAGCGCCGTCACCGTGAACCCCAGCGTGCCGGCGCTGGCCCAGCCGTAGCTCCAGCCGAAGTACTCTCCCGAGATCACCAGCCCGACCGCGATGGCCCAGAGCTGGAGGGTGGACAGGACCGGCTTGAGGGTATGCCCCTGCCCTGATGAGCTTGCATCCATAGGTCTCTCCTGTTGGCGCGAAGATGGCGGCCATGGGTCGGCCGCGCTGTTGTAGGAAAACGTAGCGTCGGGTGGGCATGGCGTTTGCTTCTTTCACGCAACGCCATGCCAACGCGCCAAAATATAACAACCGCGCAGATGGAAACGTTATCGAAATTCGGCAAACCTGCAGGGCCGGCCCGGCCCCGCAGAGAGCCGGGCAAGCCATGGAGCCTCCACATGTCGCATCTCCAACTGTCCCAGACTGACACACCCGGCGCGCACACAAAGCGGGCACTGCGCACTGCAGTCGCGCGCGATGTCGACGAACACGCCCACAATCTCACTGACTGGGAGCAGCGCTACGACCAGATCGCCAGCGGCAGCTTCGAGGGTGTGCTGCAGGAATGGCAGAGTCAGGGCGTGCAGATCTTCAGCGAGTCCAGCAGCTGTGCCATCCGCCAGTCCTGCCAGGTCTGGCCGGATGCCTACTGGTTCGGCATCGAGGCGCGCACCACCGGCATGCGCATCAATGGCCGTCCGGTGGGCGAGGATGTGGTGATGACGCGCCCCGGCGCCTGCGAGTTCGAGCTGGTCACGCCCGACCACCACCAGATCTACGGCATCGTGGTGCAGCGCGATGCGCTGCAGGCCAGCGCCTCCCGTCTGGGTTGTGCGCCTGACTGGAGCCGGCTGGGCCAGGCCGAGATGCTCAAGGTCGGACAGGCCGGCCTGGACGAATGCCGCCACCACATCGCCACCCTGCTGGCCTTGGCCGGCCAGGCCCAGGGCCCGGGTGCCCATGCGGCGCTGCAACTGGGTCAGGAAGCGGTGCTGGTATCGCTGCTGGCCCTGCTGGACGATGGCGAGATCGAAGCCGAGGCGGGCGCCAGCTTCCTGCGCCGGCGCCGCATCGTCAGCGATGCCCGCGAATTTGCCATGGCCCAGCAGGAGTGCCCTGTCACCGTCCCCATGCTGTGTGAGGCTGTGCATGTGAGCCGGCGCACGCTGCAATACTGTTTCGAGGATGTGCTGGGCATGAGCCCCATGACCTACCTGCGCTCGCTGCGCCTGAACGGCGTGCGCCGGGCGCTGTGCCAGGGCGATGGCAGCCAGGCCGTGGGCAGCATCGGCGATATCGCGGCCGCCTGGGGCTTTACCAACTTCAGCCAGTTCTCGTGCGACTACAAGAAGCTGTTCGGGCAGACGCCCTCGGCCATGCTGCAGGCGCGCACCCGGCATTGAGGGCGTCTGGCGCAGACGCTGCATTTGGGCGCTATATTGCGGGTGTATGCATGTGCATGCCGACCTACACCTGAAGATATGCCACGTTATATGGCTCGTTACATGGCGAGTTTAGCCGCCCTGCTCTTGAGCGCCGCCCTCTCCTTGAGCATGGCACCAGCCCAGGCTGCCTCGCCCCCGGAGCGCCAGCCGCTCTCCCTGGGCGGCGCCACGCCCTACACCATGGCCGTCTATGCCAATGCCAACCTGCACCAGTTGCCCGCTCATGTACAGCGGGCGGTCATCATCGTGCATGGCGTCAGGCGTAATGCCGTGGATTACTTCGCCCTCGGCCAGCACCTGCTGGACATGGCGCAACTGACCCCGGCCGATACCCTGCTGCTCGCCCCCAACTTCATGGCGCACAAGGACCCGGGCCTGCTGCCGGACATGCCGATCTGGGGCAGCGATGCCTGGATGCAGGGCGATGCGTCGAACCGGGGCGTGACGGGCATCACCAGCTTCCAGGCGCTGGACGACCTGCTGCGCTGGCTGGCCGCGCCCGGCCGCTTTCCGGACTTGCATGAGGTGGTGCTGATCGGCCATTCGGCCGGCGCCCAACTGATGCAGCGCTATGCCCTGCTCAATAACCTCACCGAAGGCCTGCAACAGGCCGGCATCCACCTGCGCTACGTGATCTCCAGTCCCTCTTCCTATCTCTACCTGAGCCCCGAGCGTCCCCAGGGCGAGGACTTCGTGACACCCGCCGCCCAAGCCTGCCCGCACTATGACGACTATCGCTACGGACTCGGCCAGCCGCCCGCCTACCTGGCGCAACAGCATCTCGACGGGCGCCAGCTGTTTGCCCGCTATGCCGCGCGCGACGTACGCTATCTGGTGGGTGCACGCGACATCGACCCGCAGCACCGCTTCCTCGACCGGTCCTGCGGCGCTGCCTTGCAAGGCGCCACGCGCATGGCACGGCAAATGGCTTACCTGGGCTATGAACAATTCCTGGCGCGGCAATGGCAGATCCCGGTAAGCCACCCGCAACAGCTGATTCCGGATGCCGCCCACGGTTCGGCCAAGCTGTACCGCTCACCGCTGGCGCTGGGGCTGGTCTTCCCCTGGCTGGCCGAGCCCCGCTCCGCTCAGCGTTAAAGCACTGGCAGTGATGCGGGAGAGACGGCACAATGCCGGCTGCCTTTGCCTGATCAAGAGAACCCGCCATGACGGCCAGCCAAGACGAGATTTTCTCCCTGGAAAAATTCGAGTACCTCTGCTATTCGCGCCAGCAGGAACCGGCCGCGCGCGAACTGGTGCGCCTGCTGGTGTTGATTGACCGGCAGTATGGCCAGCTGTCCGACCAGTTTTCGCTATCGGTCTCGCCGGCCATCCCCGCCGCCGAACTGGAGCAGCACATCCTGACCCGCATCACGGCAGCCATCTCGGCGCTGTTCTCGGATCCAGGCTTCCATGTCAGTCCCGATGGCTTCGGCCAGCTGATCAATTTCCAGCGCTGGCTGGCCGCCCTGTTCGGGGCCAGCCATTTCATCAACGCCGACCATATCCTGCGCTCGCTCAATCTGGGCGGACCGCAAAACCAGGTGGTCGAAGTCAGGCCGCTGGACCTGGTGAAGTTCTGCCTGCTCTATTCGCCCGAATCGGAACTGCCGCTGGATGTGGAAATGCTGTGGGCGCAGAACAAGTCCCTGGCCGCCGCCCTGTTCCTGGCGCTGATGTCGCCGCGCTTCCTGGGTACACCTGCGGCCCATTCCAAGCGCGAGGCGCTGCTGGGCTGGCTGCCGCAGCGCCTGCTGGAGCTGGAGTCGCTGGATGGCTTGCCGGTGGCGGTGCTACATGACGTCTACATGCATTGCAGCTACGCCGACCTGCCGCAGCGCCATCGCATCAAGGGCGCCATCAACACCCTGATCGACAAGAAGCTGCGCCGGGAAGGATTGCTCGACCTGACCCACGAGGGCGATGGCCGGGAGAATGGCAAGCCGGTCATGCTGGTGCTGCTGGAATGGTTTTCCGGTGGACACTCCATCTACCGTACGCACTCCAAGACACTGGAGGCGGCGCGCCGCCACTACCACGTGGTCGCCGTCGGCTACGAAGCCAATACCGATGAACTGGGACGCGCGGTCTTCGACGAATTCGTCGCCCTGGGCAAGCCCTCCGACCTGCTGGGCTGCATGCGGCAATTGCGCGACCTGGCGCAGGAGCGCCGTCCCCAGGTGTTCTACATGCCCAGCGTGGGCATGTTCCCCATCACCATGTTTGCCGCCAACCTGCGCGTGGCGCCCTTGCAGGTGGCCGCGCTGGGCCATCCGGCCACGACCTGCTCGGCACGCATCGACTACATCAGCGTGGAAGACGACTTCGTGGGCGACCCGGCCTGTTTCACCGAACAGTTGCTGCGCCTGCCCGCCGATGGCCAGCCTTACCGCCCCTCGGCCATCCCCGTCGAGGTGCCCAGGCTGCAGCGCAGTGAGCAACCGTATGTGAACGTAGCCATTGCCGCCACCACCATGAAGCTCAACCCGCGCTTCCTGATGGCTTGCCAGAAGATCGTGGAACTGGCCGCCCAGCCACCTGGCGGACAGCCAGGCAAGCAGGTGCGGCTGCACTTCCTGGTGGGACAGGCGCAGGGGCTGCTGTATCCGCAACTGCAGCGCCTGATCCTGCGCTATGTACCGGGTGCACAGGTCTATCCGCACCAGCCCTACCAGCAATACCTGACGATCTTCAACCAGTGCGACATGTTCCTGTCGCCGCTGCCGTTCGGCAATACCAATGGCATCATCGATGCCTTCACGGTGGGTTTGCCGGGGGTCTGCAAGACCGGGCCGGAGGTGTTCGAGCATATCGACGAGGGCCTGTTCCGCCGCGTCGGCCTGCCCGACTGGACCATCGCCGCCACGCTGGACCAGTACATCCTGGCGGCCGTGCGCATGGCCACCGACTATGCGGCCCGCGCAGCACTGTACCGGCACCTGGCCGATCCGCAATATCTGCAACGACTCTTCGAGGGACGTCCGGAATCCCTGGGCGACGCGCTCATCGCCTTGCAAGGCCAGAACTAGCGGGCGGGCGCGGCCTGTTCAGCCGGCAAGGGAGCCAGCGCTGGCAGGCCCAGGCCGGTGCGCAAGCGCTGACAGATGGCATTGGGTTGGCCGTCGGCATCCCAGGCGGAGAATTCGCGGCAGGTGCTGGGACGTTGGGAATAGATACGGCAAGCGATGCCCGGTCGGCCCAGTTCGCCGGCCAGCGCGATGCAGCGGCCATGACCGGATTCCGTACCTTTCATGCAGGCGATGGTGTCGTTGACCTTGCTGGTCAATTCCACCGGCACGAGGCCGCCCGAGCCGTCGCTGAGTTCGCCGCAGTAGAAGGAGACGCGGAAGATGGCGCAGCAGGCGCCACACGAGATGCAAGGGTTACCGGGGGAATCGGGCATGTCGGCGAAGAGCCGGTCTTCGTCGACGATCCATTGGACGGCAATGTTCTCACGCATAGATCGGGCCCAGGCAACACAAAGGCCCATGATACGACAACGGCGGCCCGGGCGGCCCGGGCTCCCCGGTGTCATGGTGTTGCGAGGGATCAGCTACCCTTGCGGTCCTTGAAGACCGGCACGAACATGTCGTTCCATACGGCCGGCTTGGTCTTGATGGTGCCGGCTTTGCTCATGAAGAGCACGTATTGCATGATGTCCACGGGCGTCGTCGAGAACTCGGTACCGGGGTCGGCCAGCATCTGTTCCACTTCTTCCTGGGGCAGCTTCAGCTTGGAGACGCGCAGGAATATCTCGGCAGCCCCCTTGCGGTTCTTGGCGATGTAGCTGTTGGCCTCTTCCTGGGCAGCCATGAAGGCCTGGGTCAGCTTGGGGTTCTTGTCGGTGAAGGACTTCAGGGCGAAGACCACGTCGATGGTGATATGGCCCAGCACATCGGTGGAGTTCAGCACCCGGGTCACGCCGGGGGCCTTGGCCTCCTGGTAGGAGAACGGCGGCGAGGTGAAGTGCGCGGTGATCTCGGTCTTGCCCGACACCAGCGAGGCCATCGCCTCAGGGTGGGACAGGCTCACCGTCAGCGGGTCCAGCTTGGCGTAGTTCTCGATGCCGAAGGTCTTGGCGGCGGCCATCTGCAAGAGCACCGCCGACAGCGAAGTCTTGATGCCGGGGATGGCGATCTTGTCCTTGGGCGTGAAATCCTTCAGCGACTTGACGTTGGGATTATTGGTGTTGAGCCACAGCGGCGAGGTCGACAGCGCGCCCAGGCCCACCACTTCCGAGCGCGGGATGCCGTGCGCCTTGGACCACAGCGTCACGAAGCCAGGCGCACCGGTGCCGGCGATATCGAGGTTGCCGGCCAGCATGGCGTCATTGATGACGTTGCCGCCGTCGAGCAGCACCCACTTGGTCTTGACATCGCCCAGGCCCATCGCCTTGGCGTGCTTCTCAAGCAGGCCCTGGTCGCGGATGACCATCAGCGGCAGGTACAGCAAGCCATAGCCGTGCGAGATGCGCACCTCCGGGGCTTCGGCGCGGGCCGCACCGGCAGCGGTGGACAGCGCCAGGGTGGCGGCGATCATCATGCTGGAAAAAGTACGTCGTTTCATGTTTGTCTCCTGTAAGGCTTCAGTTTATCGGTCTGGATGAAGTCAGTCTTGGTCAGTGCTGCATGCCCCAGCGACGGATGGTGCGCTTCTCGATCTGGGCAAAGATCAGGTTCTCGACCACCAGGCCGATGATGATCACGAAGAACAGGCCCGAGAACACGTTGGCCGTTTCCAGCTGGTTGCGGTTTTCGAAGATGTACCAGCCCAGGCCACCGGCGCCGGACGAGACGCCAAAGACCAGTTCGGCCGCGATCAGCGTGCGCCAGGCGAAGGCCCAGCCCACCTTCAGGCCGGTGAGGATACTGGGGAAGGCGGCAGGGATCAGGATGGACTTCACCAGCGAGAAGCGGCGCAGGCCATAGTTCTGGCCGACCATGCGCAGGGTGTTGGACACCGCGCGGAAACCGCCATGGGTGTTCAGGGCCACGGCCCACAGCACCGAGTGCACCAGCACGAAGATGATGCTGCCGGTACCCAGGCCGAACCAGATCAGGGCCAGCGGCAAGAGCGCAATGGCCGGCAGCGGATTGAACATCGAGGTCAGGGTTTCCAGCAGGTCGTTGCCGATGCGCGAACTGATGGCCACCGTGGTCAGCAGACCGGCCAGCAGGATGCCCAGGCCATAGCCCACCAGCAGCGTCTGCATCGACACGGCGGCACGCTCCAGCAGCACGCCGCTGCCGATGCCCGAGAGGAAGGCTTGCACGGTCTCGCTGAAGCTGGGGAAGAGCAGCGCATTGTCCAGCCAGCGGCCATAGACTTCCCAGATCAGCGCCAGCACCAGCAGGATCACGGTCTTGCGCAGCCAGCCCATCCGATAGAGCGACTCAAAGGCCGACAGCGGACGCTGGACTTCGGCGGTGGCGTTGGGATTGGGTTCCACCACGATTTCGGGGCGGATGAAGGGTAGATTGTTGTTGTGCATGATCGGTGTCTCCGGGCAGCCTCAGTGATGGGCAAACAGCATGTCGTTGATGCGGGTTTCCAGCTCGGCCTGGGCGGCCGTCCCCATCTGGCTGGGCGGGATGCTGTTGAGCTCGGCACGTACCTGGCCCGGATGCGGGGTCAGCAGCAGGATGCGGGTTCCGATGCGGATGGCTTCCTCGATGGAGTGGGTCACGAAGAGCACGGTGAATTGCGTGTCATCCCACAGGCGCAGCAGTTCATCCTGCATCTTGCGACGGGTCAGCGCGTCCAGCGCGGCGAAGGGTTCATCCATCAGCAGCACATCGGGCTCCATGGCCATGCCACGCGCAATGGAAACACGCTGCTTCATGCCGCCGGAGAGCATGTGCGGATAGCTGTCGATGAACTTGGCCAGCCCCACCTTCTCGATGTAGTACTCGGCGCGCTCGGCAGCAGCGCGGCCCTGCAGGCGGCCACTGGCATGCAGCGCGAACTCGACGTTCTGGCGCACCGTCTTCCAGGGCAGCAGCTGGTCGAATTCCTGGAACACCATCATGCGGTCCGGGCCTGGCTCGTGGACCTCCCGGCCCTTGAGGCGGATCGCGCCCGAGGTCGGCTGCAGATAGCCACCGATGGCCTTGAGCAAGGTGGATTTGCCGCAGCCCGAGGGGCCCAGCAGAATATAACGGTCGCCCGGATGGACGTTGAAACTGACTTGCTGGGTGGCGGTGACCAGGGAATCGCTGGTCTTGTATTGCAGGGTGACGCGATCGATCTCCAGCAGCGGACGGGATGGATCGACGACGGATGCGCCATGGGCGTGATCGCTCATGCAAGTCTCCAAATGATTTATAGGAATTTTTGATATTGGGTCGGATGCTAGGCCCCGAAGCTGTAACGAACCTGACTAATCGCTGACGCGCCGCACCGCCAGCGGCGATCAGGCATACAATGCAGCCCTGCCCAAGCAGCGCCCACAGCTGCGGCATCGCAACAATACTGGAGATCCCCATGCGCATCCTGCTGGTCGAAGACACTGCTGACGTGGCCGAGGCCATCATTTCCCATCTTGCCCGCATCGGCCATACGGTCGAATGGGAGAGCAATGGCGCCCAGGCCAGCCAGCGCCTGGGCGACTCCTACGACCTGCTGATCCTGGATGTGATGCTGCCGCAGCAGGACGGTTTCTCGCTGCTGGAGCAATTGCGCGGACGTGGCCAGCATACGCCGGTGCTCATGCTCACCGCCTGTGCCGAGATCGAGGAACGCGTGCGGGCGCTGGACCTGGGCGCCGACGACTACCTGGTCAAGCCCTTCGACTTCCGCGAGCTGGATGCCCGCATCCGCGTGCTGCTGCGTCGCAGCGGCGGCGAATCGACCAACCAGATCCAGTGCGCCAACCTGCGCATCGACCGCAAGAGCCGCACCGCCACCCTCGATGGCGCACCCATCGAGCTGACCCGGCGTGAAGTCACGCTGCTGGAAATCATCGCCGCCCGCCCGGGGCGCATCTTCAACAAGGATGAGTTGATGGATAGGCTCTTCACCGTGGACGACACCCCCAATGCCAACACGGTGGAGCAATACGTGGCACGGCTGCGCAAGAAGCTCGCGGGCGCGGCCTTCGAGATCCGCACCCTGCGCGGCCTGGGTTACCAGCTGGTGCTGCAGGCGCCGGCCGAGGCGGGCGCCACCGCCGGCGCGCGCCTCTGATGCAGGGCCGCGCGCAGGACGTCGTTGCCGGGCGTTCGCTCTATACCCGGCTGGTGGTTCGGGTCGGTGCGGTGCTGCTGGTATCGGCCGCCGTCCTGCTGATCGCCATCTGGATCTCCACCCAGTTCGCCGCGCGCCAGGCCTACGACCGCATCCTCACCGGCAGCGCCCTGCAGATCGCCGAAAACACCTGGTACGACCACGGCGAGGTCAATGTCGATGTGCCGCTGGCGGCGCTGTCGATGCTGGGCACGGGCGACCACGCCATCTATGCGGTGTTCGATCCGCAGGGCCGGGTCATCGCCGGGGATGGCGAATTCCGCCCCGAGATTCCCTGGGACGCGCTGGAACAGGGCCCGCTGCTGCGGGATGGCGAATACCTGGGCACGCCGGTGCGCATGGCCATCATCGGCCGCCGCATGCCGGTGGCCGGCCCCCATCCCTGGGCCGTGATCGTGCTGGCGCAGACCAATAACGCCCGCATGTCCTTCGCCCAGAGCCTGGGCAGCAAGGCGCTGCTGGTGATCGTGGCCATGAGCGTGCTCACGCTGGTAGCGGCCATGTTCACCCTCTACCAGGCACTGGCGCCGTTGAAGCGCATCGAGGCCGCCATCCGCGAGCGCGATCTCAATGACCTTTCGCCGCTGGTGTTGACGGTGCCAGCCGAGACCCATGCGCTGGTATCGGCCATCAATGCCTTCATGCAGCGACTGGCCGTGCATCGCGCCACGATGCGCCGGGTCATCGGCGACGCCGCCCACCAGTTGCGCACCCCCGTTACCGCACTGGTGGCGCAGATGGAATTGCTGGAGGGGGATACCACCGAGGCGCAGCGCCGGCGCCATCTCGACCAGTTACGTGAACGCACCCGTCACCTGGGCGCGCTGGTGAACCAGCTGATCAACCACGCCATGGTCCAGCACCGCAACGACAGCCGCCTGCAGGAGCGCATCGACCTGGGCCAGCTGGTGCGGGCAAGGATGAGCGAAGTACTGTCCCACCGTGAGCGCATGCCCGCCGAGCTGTCGCTGGAAGTGCCACCCCTGCCCTGCCTGATCCTGGGCGACGCCATCAGCGTGGGCGAGGCGATCAAGAACATCCTCGACAATGCCCTGCAATACGGGGCCGTGGGATTGCTGCAGGTACGCCTGGACAGCGATGGCGCCAGCCATCAATTGCATTTCGTCGACGATGGCCCCGGTATCGATGCCGCGGACTGGGAGCGGCTGCGCAAGCCCTTCTCGCCCCGCAGTGGCGAGCGCATGGGCGCCAGTCTTGGCCTGTCCATCGTCGAGGAAGTCATGCGCGCGCATGGCGGCGAGATGCGCTTTGCCTATCTGCCCGACGGGCATTTCTCGGTGGCGCTGGTGTTCCCGGCCTGGCAGGCGGATTCAGGGCAGGCTGGCTGAAGGCTGTTACGGCACGCTACTGCTAGCGTTTTACTTCCATTCCAGGATCGCGCTGCGGCGGTCCAGCCAATGTACCTTCACGCCAGCCGGCGCGACCTTGCGACCGGCGCAGGCGCTGGCGGCCAGCGCAAAGGGCGCATCGTAATAGCGCCCATTGGCCGAGGAGCGCAAGGGCGTCTGCGGCGCATTGCTGGCGATCCAGTCCGCCGGGTTGGTACGCAGGAAGATCATGCAGGCGCCGCCTGTGGCCTCGGCTACCTGGCAGCTGCAGCTATTGCCGGAGGTGGTGATGGGCTCACTCGGGGGCGCATTGCGGTTCAGGCTGTCGGGAATCGGTACGGGGACCGGGACCGGCACAGCCTGCTGGTGCGTGCCATAGTGGCCGCCGAGGTCACGCGTGGTGACCTGGGCGACGGCCTGGAGGCTGCTTGCGGCAAGCAGCAGGACGAGGATACGGGATGCGATCATGGTAAGGGATCCAGGGCGGCAATGATGGCTCAGGCCCGCGCGCGCAGGCGCCACAAGCTGGTGGTCTCCTTGCTGCGCGCAACGAACAGCGGATCGTCGCGATCGGCGGCCTTGCCGTGGCGCGGCTTGATGTCGTGACGCGCCACCACCTCCAGCCCGGCGGCGGCGATGGCATCGGCCAGCATGCCGGGGGCACGCAAACCCAGGTGCTCGGCAAAGTCCGACATGATGAGCCAGCCCTCGCCTTGCGGTTCCAGGTGCTGCGCCAGACCATTGAGGAAGCCCAGCAGCATGCGGCTGTCCGGGTCATAGACCGCATGTTCGATGGGCGAGCTCGGACGCGCCGGCAGCCAGGGCGGATTGCACACGATCAGGGGCGCGCGTCCGGGCGGGAACAGGTCGGCCTGCTGCAGCTCGACCTGGCGCAGTAGACCCAGCGACTGCAGGTTCTCGCGGGCGCAGTCCAGCGCGCGTGCATCCATATCGGTGGCCACCACCTTGCGCACGCCACGCCGTGCCAGCACGGCCGAGAGCACCCCCGTGCCCACGCCGATATCGAACGCCAGCGTGGTCGACGGCAACGGCGCCTGCGCCACCAGATCGACATACTCGCCGCGTACCGGCGAGAACACGCCATAGTAGGGATGGATGCGACCGCCCAGCGCGTCGATCTCCACGCCCTTCTTGCGCCACTCATGCGCGCCGATCAGGCCCTGCAGCTCACGCAGCGAGACCGAAAAGGCGGTGCCGGCCAGATCCGCGCCATAGGCTTCACGGCAAGCGGCCTGCACATCGGGAGCACGTCGCAGCGGGATGCTGAAGCCCGCCTCCAGCGGGATCAGCAACATGCCGAGGATGCGTGCGCGCTGGGCCTGCATCTGGCGATGGTGATGGAAAGCCTGCGCCGGGGTCTCGGCAGCCGCCTTGCCGCGGCTCTTGGCCAGGGCGCGCTCGCGCGCACGGTCAACGCGACGGCCCAGCGCCTGCAGCAACAGCCGCGCATTCTGGAAGTCGCCGCGCCAGAGCAGGCCGGTTCCCTCGCAGGCCAGCTTGTAGGCGGTATCGGCGGCAATCTGGTCGTCCGCCTCCTGTACCCGCTTAGGCGGCGGGTTACCGGCTTCGGAATGCCAGTGCAGGCGTTGTTCGGTGGCGCCGGATTGCCAGGCGAGATAGGCGGTGGAATCGTCTTGTAAGGTCATGAATCAGGGTCAACTAGGGCCGCGCAGGAAGCGCCGCACACAAACAGCCGTCAGTGTAACAAAGCATGCGTATCCGCCGGGTCGGAACTTACTTTCGTCGATGGCGGCCAAACAAGAGAAATTTGACGCCGGGCAAACCCTGGCGGCTTTTTTTCGCCGGCTCCGTCGCAATGCGCCTATGATGGAGCCGTTCCATCATCGAAGGAGAATCTATGAGCGAGCAAGCGCAAACCCCGCGTTTCGATCACCAGCGGCTGCTGGATATGGTCGGCGAATTCGAGCAGGAATTGGCCAAACTGCCCGCTGGAAGCGCCGAGGCGCAGCAGCTGGGTGATGACATTGCCCGCCTGCGGCAACACCTGAGCGATCCGCAGCCCCACGCCGGCGCGGTGCAGGACTCCTGGCAATCGCTGCGTCGCGCAGCCGACAGCCTGGAAAACCAGGTCCTCAAGGATAGCCCCTACATCACCGAGATGGGACGCATCATCGGCCTGCTATAAACTGGGAACTGGGCCGCAGGCAACAGACGCCCCGCTCTTTCGGAAAAAAACCGCCTGACGCAGCACTGCGTCAGGCGGTTTTCTCTTGGGGGGCGTTCTCTATGGAGGGGCCGCCATCAATGCGCTGGCAAGGGAATCCACTCGGTCTCCCCCGGGATATCGGGGAAGACTTCCTTGTTACGATTGTTCCAGGCCTCCTTGGCAGCCTCGATCTTCTCGCGCGAGGTGGCGACGAAATTCCACCACACGAAGCGCGGTCCATCCAGCGGTGCGCCACCGAGCAGCATGAAGACCGTCTCGCCCACTGCCTTCAGGCGGACCGTGGCACCCGGCTCCAGGATCGCCAGGGTGCCGGCCTCCAGGGGCTCGCCATCCAGGCTCACATCCCCCTTGACGACATAGACGGCACGCTCCTGCGTCTCGGCCCCGATGTCCAGCTCGGCGCCCTCACGGGTGCTACCGGCCACGTACAGCGTCGGGCTGGCGCTGACCACCGGGGAAGTCACACCGAAGGCCGAGCCGGCCAGCACGTGCAGCCTGGCGCCACCGACCTCGGTCTCGGGCATGTCGTCGCTGGCATAGTGGCGGAACAGCGGATCACCATCTTCCTGATCTGCCGGCAATGCCACCCACATCTGCAGGCCATGTACCGGCACCTTCTGTTCGCGAATATCGTCGGGAATGCGTTCGGAATGGACGATGCCGCGACCGGCTGCCATCCAGTTCACCGCGCCCGGGGTGATGCGCTGGACCACGCCCAGGCTGTCACGATGCATCATGGCGCCCGAGAACAGGTAGGTGACGGTCGCCAGACCGATATGCGGATGCGGACGGACGTCGCCTTCGGTCGTGCCGGCGTCGAATTCCACTGGCCCCATGTGATCGAAGAAGACGAAGGGACCCACGGTACGGGCCGCAGCGGCCGGCAGCAGGCGACGTACCGGGAAACCGATGTCGCGGGTCAGGCCGTGGATCTTGTGGCGGATGTTGCTCATGTTGTTCTCCTGGTGGGGATGGGCGCCGCAGCGCCCGCCTTCGGTAAATGGACTTGCCTGTGAGGGATCAGAAACGACCGGCGCGGAAATCGTCGATGGCTTCTTCAACCTGTTCGCGGGTATTCATCACGAACGGGCCCCACTGCGCGATCGGCTCGTTCAGGGGCTTGCCGGCAATCAACAGGAAACGGCTACCCTGCTCGGCCTTGACCGTGACACCAGCGGCCCCCTCCACATTGCTCAGCACCGCCATGCGACCGGCATCTGCGGCACGGGGCTCGCTGCCCGGGGCGCCGACGGCCAGCCGGCCTTCATACACGTAGAGGAAGGCATTGTGCGTGGCCGGGATCGGCAACTCCAGCGTGACGCCGGCTTCCAGCGCCAGATCCAGATACAGCGGCTCGGTGGTGTCGCGGCGGATGGCGCCGTCGGTGCCGAAGGCACTACCGGCCAGCACGCGCACCTTCACACCCGGTTGCGGCGAGGTCTCGGGGATACCGGCCGAGGGGATGTCCTGGTAACCCGGCGTGGTCATCTTGTCGCGACCGGCCAGGTTCACCCAGAGCTGGAAACCGCTCATGAGGCCATTTTCCTGTTCCGGCAGTTCCGAGTGCACCAGGCCCCGGCCTGCGGTCATCCATTGCATGCCACCCGGCTCCAGCAGACCTTCGTTGCCAGCATTATCGCGGTGACGCATGCGGCCGGCCAGCATGTAGGTTACGGTCTCGAAGCCACGGTGCGGATGGTCGGGGAAACCGGCCAGGTAATCGCTGGGCTCGTCCGAATGGAAGGCATCGAGCATCAGGAAGGGATCCAGACGGCGTTGCAGGTCATGGGTCAGAACGCGGGTCAGGCTCACGCCAGCGCCATCCTGGGTAGGGATGCCGTTGACCAGGCGCTCGATCTGGCGGGTGTAGGGGGTGCTCATGCTGCTCTCCTTGTCATGGGCCGGCGCCGGGTAGGCGCGGGCCGCTCATTGGAATGTCGTTATGGTGTGGCTTAATCAGTGGGCTTGTTCAGGCTGGGCGTCGGGTTCGATGGAGGACACCAGCAGCAAGGCGCCGATCAGGGCCACGTTCTTCAGGAAATGAATCAGCTGGGCCTGCGCAGCGGCGCCTTCCAGGGTCCAGAAATGGTGGGCCGACAGCGTTGCGCCCACGGTGAACAGGGCAATCACCAGCGATACCGGACGTACGCCACGCCCCGTCATCAGCAGCAGGCCACCACCGACTTCGACCAGGATCGTGACCAGCACGGTCAGGGTGGGCAGCGGCAGGCCGATACTGCCGAAGTAGCCGACGGTGCCGGCGAAGCCGACGATCTTGAAGATGCCGGAAATGACGAACAGCGATGCCAGCAGGACGCGGCCGATGCGATAGGTAGTGAAATTGGTGATCATGGTAAGCCTCTCAGTATGGGATGTTGTGTTGTATTGGTTTTCTTGCGACTGCCCGGTAATGCGCCGGCCTTGTGCTTTGCCCTTTCGGCGTTTCGCTGCAGCCAGTGACGACAGAATAGGCAAATTCGACCAAACAACAAACTGATTATCTTTTTATAATCACTATCGAATTATTAGATATAGTTGACTTTCTGTCCTTTACCCATGCCCCGCCCATGAATATCGAACGCCTTTCCCTGGACCAGTTGCGGGTCTTCGTCCAGGTCGCCGACAGTGGCAGCTTCCTGGCGGCCGCCCGCAAGCTGGCGCGCGCGCAATCGGCCGTGAGCTATGCCATCGCCTCGCTGGAAGACCAGCTGGGGGTACTGCTGTTCGACCGCAGCGGCTACCGGCCGCAGCTCACCGATCCGGGCGTGGCCTTGCTGGCCGATGCCCGCCAGGTACTCGATCATGTGGATTCGCTGCAGGTGCGAGCCAGCTCCTATGCCCGGGGCCAGGAACTGGAAGTGGCGCTGGCGGTGGATGTGTTCTTCCCCAGCGATTGCCTGGTGGACCTGCTGCAGCGCTTTCGCGATGCCTTCCCTGCCGTGACGGTGCGACTGGAGGTGGAAGCACTGGGTGCGGTGGCCGAGCGGGTGCTGGACGGACGGGCGATGCTAGGCATCCTGGGCACCCTGCCGACCACGCCCCCCAACCTCTTGCGCATCACCCTGCCCAGCGTGCGCCTGGTGGCGGTGGTGGCGCCACATCATCCGCTGGCAAGCGTCAAGGGAAGGATCTCCGAAAAACTCCTGCAGCAGCAGACCCAGCTGGTACTGAGCGACCGCAGCGAACTGACCGCGCGCCAGGACTTCTCGGTGCACTCGCGCCTGACCTGGCGCATGAGCGATCTCGGCACCAAGCATGCGCTGCTGCGCGCCGGCATGGGCTGGGGCAACATGCCCCTGCATGTGGTCAAGGATGACCTGGCAGCGGGACGCCTGGTCACCATCAGTACCATCCATCATCCGCCACAGGGGGCCGAACTGCCGATCCAGTGCGTCTACAAGCCCGATCATCGTGCCGGGCCGGCGCTGTCATGGTGGCTGGATTCGCTGGCAGCGCTGAAGGCGTTGGAACCGGGCGGCTAGAGGCCAGGATGTGTATTAAGGGATATTTCCTATAATATCAATTTATAAGACAAAGACGATAATTGGTAAATATAAGTTTTTTCTTGTATTGCGTATTTATCGCTCTTGTCCTATATTCTTGCCATGAAGGACCGGCGTCGCATCACCGGCCCGACGCTGCCTCCTGGAGTCACCATGGCCAATGATTTCCCTATCAGTATCTCCGCCCAGCTCAGGGAGCATCTGCGTGCCCTGCGCAAGCAACAGCACCTGACCCAGGCCCAACTGGGCCAGCGCATTGGCGTGAGCCAGGCCCGCATTGCCGAGATCGAGGCCAATCCCGGCGCCGTGAGCGTGGAGCAGATGCTGTTGCTGCTCTCCACCTTGGGGGCCTCATTGCACCTGCACCTGCATCTGGACCCGCGCTCCGACCCGCCCGCGCAGCAGGTTGCCGAACCGGCGGCGGCCCCCTATACACCCGGCACGCCCATCCCACGCAAGCGGGGCTCCTGGTAATGCGGCAGCTCGATACCTGGATGAATGGTGAACTGGTCGGCACCTGGAGCATGGACCGCCAGTTGCACCGCTTCCGCTATGCCCCGGGCTGGTCGGCCTCGCCGCATTTCCGGCCGCTCTCGCTATCCATGCCGCTGACCGCCTCGGGCGAACTGCGCGGCGACATGGTGCGCCACTACTTCGACAACCTGCTGCCGGACAACCAGGCCATCCGCGAGCGCCTCCTCAACCGCTATCGGCTGGCCTCGACCGAGGTGTTCGACCTGCTGGAAGCCCTGGGGCGCGATTGCGTCGGCGCGGTGCAACTGCTGCCGCCCGGGCAAGCGCCACAGGGCTGGCAGAGCATCCACTGCGACACCCTGGATGAAGAACGCATCGCGCGCCTGCTGCAGGAACTCCCTTCGGCCAACCCGCCGACCGTGCAGCAGGAAGACATGCTGCGCATCTCCATTGCCGGCGCCCAGGAAAAGACCGCTCTCCTGCGCCATCGTGGCAAATGGTGTCGCCCCCTGGGTGCCACACCGACCACGCACATCATCAAGCTGCCGCTGGGCCTGATTGGCGGCGTGATGCAACGGGTCGATGCCGGGGATTCGGTACACAACGAATGGCTGTGCTCGCGCATCCTGGCCGAGTTGGGCTTGCCGGTGGCACCGGCCAGCGTGGAAAACTTCGGACGGCATACCGTGCTGGCGGTGGAGCGATTCGATCGCCAGCGCATGCGAGGTGGCTGGATCGCCCGGCTGCCGCAGGAGGATTTCTGCCAGGCCTTCGGGCTGCCGCCGTCGCGCAAGTACGAGAGCCAGGGCGGCCCTGGGCTGGAGCAATGCCTTGGCCTGCTCAATGCCAGCAGCCAGGCCGGTGACAAGACGTTTTTCCTGCTGGCGCAGCTGGCTTTCTTCCTGCTGGCGGCCACCGATGGCCATGCCAAGAATTTCTCGCTGCACCTTCATGCGGGAGGCCGCTACGAGATGACGCCACTGTATGACGTACTGTCCATGTGGCCCTATTTCGGCCGTGGTCCCAACCAGTTCAACCTGCGCCACGCCGGCCCGGCCATGGTGCTGCGCTCACGCAACCAGCACCGGCATTTCCATACGATAGAAGCCCGTCACTGGCATCAGCTGGCGCAGCGCCATGGTGGCGAAGCGACCTGGCAAGCCATGCTGGCCCTGGTGCAAGCTGCCGATGGCGCACTGGCACGGGTCGAAGCAGCCCTGCCGTCGGACTTCCCGGCCCGCACCTGGGAACGCATCGCCCAGGGCGTGCGCAACCATGCCGAGCGCTTCCTGCGCGGCAGCGCCTAGGCAACGTTCACAGCGCCGCAAAGCGCTCGCGGTACTGCCCCGGGCTCACCCCCAGCTGACGCAGAAAGACCCGCCGCAGGTTCTGTTCCTCGCCATAACCGGACTGGCTGGCGATACGCTTGATCGGCAATGACGTCTCTTCCAGCGCCCGGCGCGCCGCTTCCAGACGCATCAGCTCCACCGTACGCGCCGGTGTGCGGCCGGTCTCGGCCACATAGCTGCGGGCAAAGCTGCGCGGACTCATGTTGACCTGGCGCGCCAGGTTGTCCACGCGCAGGTCGGCATCGAGGTGGGCGGCCACCCAGGCGTGCAGCTCGGCAAAACGTCCCGTCCCCATCGATTGCGCTGCCAGCGGCGTGCTGAACTGCGATTGTCCGCCCGGGCGCTTGATGAACACCACCAGTTGGCGCGCGGTGGCGATGGCGCTCGGATGGCCCAGGTCCTGCTCCACCAGCGCCAGCGCGAGGTCGATGCCGGAGGTCACGCCGGCAGAGGTCCAGATACGCCCCTGGCGGATGTAGATCGGATCGGGATCGACCTGCAGGGCCGGATAGCGGCGTTGCAACTGTTGCGCCGACGACCAGTGCGTGGTCACCCGCAAACCATCCAGCACGCCCGCCTCGGCCAGGTGGAAGGCGCCGGTACAGACCGAGCAGATGCGCCCGGCCAAGGGCGCCACCCGCCGAATCCATGCCACCAGTGCCGTATCGAGCGTGAATTCCTCGCCATTGCTGCCACCCGGCGAGACCAGGGTATGCAGCCCCTGCCCGTCCTCCAGCAAGCCATCGATCTCGGCCAGCGACTGGGTGGCCACCGGCAGTCCGGCACTGGTGACGATGGCGCCGCCACGGGCCGAGGCCACATGCAGCCGATAGACCTCCCGCCCCTGCAAGCGGTTGGTGGTAGCCAGCACCTGAAGAGGGCCGGACAGGTCGAGCAGGTTCATGCCGTCATAGGCCAGCAGGACCACGCGATGGGCAGAAGGATGGAATGTCATGCCAGCCATACAGTGAAAACAGTGAAAATAAGGAATGAAAACCCGGTCGCAGGATCTTAGCGCAGGCCGGTCGCCAGTGCCGCGCCAGCGCTACGCTGCACCCGCATCCAGCGCACGGTGGCCAGTGCCGACAGCAGCAGGATGGGCAGGATCGCCAGGTTCAGGCTTTGCCAGCCGAAGCGTGCCAGCAAAGGGCCCGCACCCAGCGTGGCCACGACAGTGGCACCGTAGCGCATCAGCTCGGACAGGCCCTGGGTCTTGGCGCGTTCAGACGGGGTATAGGACTGCGCCAGCAAGGTGGTGCCGCCCACGAACATGAAATTCCAGCCCACGCCCAGCAGCAGCAAGGCCACATAGAAGGCCGGCAGGCTGGTCGAGCTCATGGCGGTGACGGCGCAACCCAGGTTCATCAGCAAGCCGGCCAGCAGCACACGGCCCAGCCCGAAGCGCTGGATCAGCCGCCCGGCGAAGAAGGAAGGCGCATACATGCCCATGAGGTGCCACTGGATGATGGCGGCGCCATCGTCGATGCCATGGTGGCAGGCCACGGCCGCCAGCGGCGCGGCGGTCATGATGAACATCATCACCATGGAGCCGGCCACGTTATTGGCCACCGAAGCCATGAAGACCGGCGTGCGCACGATACGCGCCAGCGGCCTGGCCGGTGCGTGGGCCTGCGCATCGGCCACCACCGTCACGGCCTGGTCGCGGTAGAACAGCAGCAGGGTCAGCACCGACAGCAAGCCCATGAGGGCCACCACCAGATAGGCACCCGAGAACAGCGTCGCCGGGAACCAGTCCTTGCTCCACGCCGCCAGCGCCGGACCGACCAGGGCGGCAATCACGCCACCGGCCAGGACGGTGGAGATGGCGCGGCCCTTGGCCTCTTCCGCCACGGCATCGGCTGCCGCCAGCCGGTAGTACTGGGCAAAGGCCTGGAATACACCCACCAGTGCCGTGCCCATGCAAAAAGTCCAGAACTGCGCATGGAATACCGACCAGACCGAGACCAGGCCACCCACGCAGCAACTGGCGGCCCCCAGTACGAAGGACCAGCGCCGTCCCAGGCGCTGGATCAGGAAGGCCGCGAACCAGGTCACCAGCGCGCCCGCCACCGTGATCAGGGCAAAGGGTAAGGTTGCCAGTGCCTTGTCGGGCGCGAGTTGCCAGCCGGTCAGGGCCGTCAGGGTCAGGTCGATCGAGATGGCGCAGGTGAACAGGCCCTGGCAGACCGCCAGGACAGTGGCGTTGCGGCTGGTAGTGGCACGAGGACGATCGGGGGAATTCATCGGGTTTTGCTCCTGGCGTTCGGTGACGTGGGGGACGTGGAAATGAAGGAAAATGATGGGAAAATTGTCGGATCGACGCAAAATGGCGTCAATGACACTAAACCTTCAATTCCTGCCAGGCAGCCTGATCGAGGCATGCCGGCAGTCCAGCCAGAGCAAGGAGGCTTTGCATGTTGATACAGGCCAGTGAATCCGCGGTACTGGTAGTCGATCTCCAGCAGAAACTGTTGCCGGCCATCCATGAGGGCCAAGCCGTCCTGGCCCGCACGGTGCGCATGGCCACCATCGCCGGCCTGCTCGGGGTCCCGGTGATCGGCACCGAACAGATGCCCGACAAGCTCGGCCCCAACCATCCCGATATCGCCCGCCTGTGTGACAAGATCTTGCCCAAGCGTCATTTCGATGCCTGCGCCGAGGGCTTGCTGCCGGCCCTGCCGACGGCGGTGCGCCAGATCATCGTGACCGGTTGCGAGGCGCACATCTGCGTACTGCAAACCGCGCTCTCGCTGTTGCATGCGGGCTATCGGGTGTTGCCGCTGATGGAAGGCTGCGGCTCGCGCCGGCCGGCCGACCGTGACGCCGCCTTCGAGCGCCTGCGCGCGGCAGGCGCCACGCTGGTCACGCTGGAAATGGTGGCCTACGAATGGATGCGTGAGAGCGGCCACCCGCAATTCCGCAACGTCCTGCAACTTATTAAATAGACAAAATTTATCTCATATGATGAGATAGTGTTGGCGTAACTGAAAAGTACTTCCGGTGTTGAAGCGATGAAAGTTTGTCTCCCGCCATGCATGGATACGTTGCAGTGCGGGGAACTGTGGTAAAACAACGGCATAAAAACATCGTGATGACGCCAAGCTACGTACCGTAGACGCCGCCACAACAAAGAGGAATTCGAAACATTTATGTCCAGCCTACCCGCTCCTTCGCCCACGCGCGCGCCTCCACCGCTGACCCTGCATGCCTTGCGTGCCAGTTGCTCGACCTGCAGCATGCACCAGCTATGCCTGCCAATGGGGCTGGACCAGAATGATATGCAACGTCTGGAGCAGGTCATCAACCGCCGCCGCAAGGTCAAGCGCGATGAACCGCTGTACCGCTTCAACGACAAGTTCGAGATGCTCTATGCCATCCGCCTGGGGCATTTCAAGACCTTCCAGCACAATCCCAATGGCGGCCAGCAGATCACCGGCTTCCAGATGGCTGGCGAATTGCTGGGCATGGATGCCATCGGTGGCGGCCAGCACCTGTGCGAAGCCGTGGCGCTGGAAGACAGCGAAGTCTGCGAGATTCCCTTTGCCAGCCTGGAAGACCTGTTCCGCGACATGCCCGCGCTGCTGCGCCAGTTCCACCGCATGATGAGCCTGGAAATCTCGCGCGAGCAACGCGTCATGCTGACCCTGGGCAGCATGACTGCCCAGCAGAAGATGGCGGCCTTCCTGCTCAACCTGTCCTCGCGCTATGCCAGCCGGGGCTATTCGTCGACACGCTTCCAGTTGCGCATGACCCGCGAGGAAATCGGCAACTACCTCGGCCTGGCCGTGGAAAGCGTGAGCCGCCTGGTCACCAACTTCAAGAAGACCGGCGTGATCGACGTCAACCACCGCGACGTCGAGTTGCGCGACCTGCCTGCCCTGCGCTCCATCGCACTGGGCGAAGACCCCTGCACCTGAGCGTGCAAGCGGCCTCTTGCACCCCGGCCATGGCCGGGGGCAGGCGGTAGAATGTTCGGATGACCGAATCCAAGCCGCCTCAAACGCTCCTGAACCGCTTCCTGCGCGCCCGCCTGGCGCCGCATCATCATCTGGGCCTGCCACTGACCACGGGCGTGTTGACCCTGCTGGCCTGTACCCTGTTCTTTGCACTGGTGGCCTACGAAGTCCACACCCATGGCGCACTCACGCACCTGGACCAGTCCGTGGCCGACTGGTTCAACCGCCATGCCTTCTCACCGCTCACGCAAGTCGTCCTCGGCTATACCCATCTGCATGGCACGATAGGTGTACTGGTCATGGGGGCAGTGCTGTTGCGACACATGCTGCGCACCCGTCAATGGCCCTGGGTAATTAATCTGATGCTGGTATTGCCCGGTGGCATGCTGTTCAATTTCACCCTCAAGCAGCTCTTTGCCCGCCTGCGACCGCATGTCGATGACCCCATCCTGGTGCTGCACAGCTACAGTTTCCCCAGCGGTCACACGATAGGTGCGACCTTGTTCTATGCCATGCTGGCGGCCTATCTGCTGCACCGGCCAGGCCGACCACCGGTCCGTGGCGGCAGGAGAGCAGTCATCATCGGCACAGCGACATTGCTGGTGGTGCTGACCGGTTTTAGCCGCGTCTATCTGGGAGCGCACTTCCTCAGCGATGTGCTGGGGGCGGCGCTGCTGGGCATGGCCTGGTTCGCGCTATGGACGACGCTGGTTTTCACGCTGCAACGGCACTATTGTGTGAGAGCGCACTCCAACTGACTTTCCCACGACCTTCGCTGCGGATGCCAGAACCGACAACCATCTACCAACATGCAGCAGCAGCCACCCTGCCCCGTCCCGAGGTGGTGGCCACCATCAACGCCCGTGCCGGTGGCGGCCATGCCCAGGCGCTGGCCGCCCATATCACCGAGCGGTTCGCCCAGCACGGACTGCACGCCACTGTCCACCTGGCCCACAGCGGTGAAGAGATGCTGGCCGTGGCGCGCCAGGCGGTCGCCGATCAGGTGCCGGTGGTGGCGGTCGGTGGCGGTGACGGCAGCATTAATGCGGTGGCCTCGACCTTGCTGGCCGCGGCCACCTGTCACAGCGCCCTGGGCGTCCTGCCGCTGGGTACCCTGAACCATTTCGCCAAGGACCTCAACATCCCGCTGGACCTAGACGAGGCCATCGCCAACATCGCCACCGGCCGACGCCTGCGGGTCGACAGTGGCGAAGTCAACGGCCAGGCCTTCATCAACAATTCCAGCCTGGGCCTCTATCCCGATATCGTGCGCGAGCGCGAAAAGCAGCAGGCCCGGCTGGGACGCGGCAAGTGGCTGGCCTTTGCCTGGGCCGCGCTGGGGGCGCTGCGCCGCTACCCCTTCCTGCGTGTACGCCTGCACATCGATGGCCAGCCGCACTGGCGACGCACGCCCTTCGTCTTCATCGGCAACAACCGCTACCTGATGCAGGGCCTGGATATCGGCAAGCGCTCCACCCTCACCGAGGGCCAGCTCAGCCTGTACGTGTGTCACCACACGGGTCGCTGGGGTTTGCTGCGCCTGGCGCTGCACGCCCTATTCGGACGCCTGGAGCTGGCCCATGATTTCGACGTATTGACGGCCACCGAGATCCATATCGAGACCCACCGCAAGCGCATGCGCGTGGCCACCGATGGCGAGGTGCTGATCATGCAGACACCGCTGCATTACCGCATCCGCCCGGCCTCGCTGGAGGTGATCGTGCCGCAGGAGGCAGCGTTGGCACCCACGCCCGGCCGCGCCGACAAGCTGTGGGCGGACGACTGATGCGTACCCTCATCCACCTCTCCGACCTGCACTTCGGCCGCACCGATGCCGCCATCATCGAACCGCTGATCGCCCAGGTCCATGAACTCAAGCCAGACCTGGTCGTGGTCTCCGGCGACCTGACCCAGCGCGCCCGCGCCAGCCAGTTCAAGCAGGCGCGCCAGTTCCTGGACGCCCTGCCGCAGCCGCAACTGGTGGTACCGGGCAATCACGATGTGCCGCTGTTCAACATCGCGGCTCGGCTGATGCAGCCGCTGCGCAAGTACCGCCGCTATATCACCGAAGAGTTGCAGCCCATCCACCTGGACGAGGAAATCGCGGTGGTCGGCATCAACACGGCGCGTGTGCTGACCATCAAGGATGGCCGCGTCAATGACCGCCAGATCGAGATGGCCCGGCGCCAGCTGGCCACCGTGGGCGACCACCTGGTCAAGATCATCGTCACGCATCACCCCTTCGACCTGCCGCCAGGGCCACAGCATCACGGCCTGGTCGGCCAGGCCCTGCCAGCCATGCGGGCCTTCGCGCTCTGCGGCGCCGACCTGCTGCTGGCCGGGCATGTGCATACCAGCTCTGCCGTCAGCAGCGCCGGACGCTATCGCATTGCCGACTATTCCGCGCTGGTGGTGCAGGCGGGTACCGCCACGTCCACACGCGGACGCGGCGAAACCAATTCCTTCAACGTGCTGCAGGTGGAGGCGCACCAGATCGTGGTGCACCGGCTGGGTTGGATGGAAGCCGAGCGCTCCTTTGCGCTGGCCGGCTCCCAGACCTTCGTGCAGCGGGGCAGCGAATGGTTCGAGCAGCAGGACGATGGCCAGCTTATCGGCTAGCCAGCTTCCAGCGCATCACATCCACCAGCAGGAACAGCAGCAGGCTGGCGCCCATCAGGGGCAGGTTCCAGCCCAGCAGGATGGCCAGCACCACCAGGCTGGCACGCGCGACCGGCGGCAAGCCCAGGAAGGCCCCGGTCAAGGGCGCCAGGCTGGATCCGGCCGCCGGACGCCGCCGCCACCACATCACATATCCCAGCACGATCAAGCCCGTCAGGGCGATGCCGAAAGCGGCCATCAGGATCTGGTTGGCCAGGCCGAAGAGCACGCCCATGTGCGCATCCACACCCCAGCGGATCAGCTTGGCGATGAGCGGGAAGCTGGCAAAATCGGCACGGCTGGTGATGCGCATGCGATCGGCGTCGATGGCCACCGTATCGACCTGCGTGGGCCAAGAACGGTCCACTTCGCGCACCGTCCAGGCCTGGTTGGCCGCACGCGGCGGCCGGATCTCGATCTCGCTGGCATCGATGCCACCGGCACGGGCGATGGCTTGCACCAGATCGAAGCGGGCCGGATCACCGACGGCAGGCATGGACATGGTCATGCCATGGGCGGCCATGTGTTCGGCATGTTCGCCCATGTCCATCGCAGGCGCGCCCGGCTGCAGCTGGGTCGAGACCGAGGGCGTGACCCAGCCCAATTGGGTACGCATCATGCTCACCCGCTCCCCGGCCCAGCGTGACCAGGTCAGGCCGGTGGCCGAAAAGAACACCAGTCCGATCACGATCCACAAGCCCACCAGCGCATGCAGGCGCCGCGCCGTCAGGGGCCGCCGCACCGAGGTGCGAGTACCGCGCTTGCGCGCCCGCCACCACAGCCAGACCCCGCCCAGCGCCCCCAGCCACAGCCAGGAGGCGGCCAGTTCACTGTAGTTGCGGCCCAGCTCGCCCAGCATCAGGTTGCGGTGCAGATAATCCAGCGTAGTGCGCAAGGGCAGCACGCCGCTGGTGCCATAGACGATCAGGTCACCCCTGACCTGCAGGCTGACCGGATCGACGAAGATGGCCCGACTCTCGGAGTCGCCCAAGCCCTTCTGGCTGAACATGACGCGGGTATTGAAACCATCGGCCTTGGCCGGGCGCACCGCAAACAGCTGCGCCTGCGGTCCCAGGAAAGCCTGGGCCGCCGCCACTTGGGCCGCCAGCGGCTGCGGCGTTCCCTGCGAGCTGTTGTACAACTGGCTGGCATAGAGCCGGGATTCGATCTGGGGCGTGAGCACGTACAGGGTGCCGGTCAGCGCCGCCACCAGGATGAACGGGCCGACAAACAGACCGATGTAGAAATGCAGACGCATCAACAGCGCCTGCCATGCGCTCACGCTCTGGCGCCGGGCGATGGCCTGGCCGTCCTGCGCGGGCTGGAAGGATTGGGTGGTCATGGAAGGAGGAAGGCCTGCGCACCGCTGGCGCACAGGCTGGCTGACTGGAATGGCGCATTGTAGGCGGCGTCCCGGCCGCTGCGAATGTGGCAATTTGTCGCACCATGAAAAAGAGCCGCCGGAAAAACCAGGCGGCTCTTGCATCCTCCAGCCGGCAGGCACGCCGTCAAGGGCGCGCCACGCGGGGCTTACAGAGGGTTTTCGTCGATCCAGTCGCCCGAAAAGTCGAGGATGTAGGCAATCGCCTCGTCTTCGGTATCGAATTCATTGGTCGGCGCCTTGCGCTGGTAGCGCAGCTTGCCGCTGCCATCCTTGCCTTCGTGAATCACGAAGCAAGCCATGATTTTTCCGCTGTCGAGTTTCTTGAGCTCCGGGATGACGACGTTTCCCCTATACGGGAAGAGTTGGGACATGAATGAAAGCCTCCTTGTTGCGAGGCGCAATGCTAGCACAAGCGCGACCAGCCTACCTAAGCGCCGCGTTTTCCTCAGCCCGTCACGATATTTGCAACTTTGTTGCATTTGTGAGATATTCGCAACTCTGTTGCATTTAAGAGATGCATTCGAGAGATCTTCCTGCCCTGGCCGGGCTCCCCTGATTTCCCTCGGCCGAGGCGCTTAACCCGATCCCGCACATCATGACCAACGCCCAACGCCAGCCCGCCGACCGCCGGCTTCCCGTCACCGTGCTTTCCGGCTTCCTCGGTGCCGGCAAGACCACCCTGCTCAACCACATCCTCAACAACCGCGAGGGCCGCCGCGTGGCGGTCATCGTCAATGACATGTCGGAGGTCAACATCGACGCCGCGCTGGTACGCGATGGTGGTGCCGACCTCTCCCGCACCGACGAAAAGCTGGTGGAGATGAGCAATGGCTGCATCTGCTGCACCCTGCGCGAAGACCTGTTGCTGGAGGTACGCAAGCTGGCGCGCGAACGTCGCTTCGACCAGCTGGTGATCGAATCGACCGGCATTTCCGAGCCGCTGCCGGTGGCCGAGACCTTTACCTTTACCGATGAAGATGGCGCCAGCCTGTCCGACATCGCTCGCCTGGATACGATGGTGACCGTGGTGGATGCCTTCAACTTTCTGAAGGACTACAGCTCCCAGGACAGCCTGGGCGAGCGCGGCGAATCGATGGGCGAGGAAGACAACCGCACCGTGGTGGACCTGCTGGTCGAGCAGATCGAGTTCTGCGATGTGATCGTCCTCAACAAGCTGGACCTGGTGCGCCCGGATGAGCTGGACCGACTACACGCCATCCTGCGCAAGCTCAATCCACGCGCCCGCATCGTCAGTGCCGAGTTCGGCAAGGTGGCACTGGACCAGGTCCTGAACACCGGCCTGTTCGACTTCGAAGAGGCCAGCCAGGCCTCGGGCTGGCTGCAGGAGCTACGCGGCGAACATGTACCGGAAACCGAGCAATACGGCATCACCAGCTTCGCCTGGCGCGCCCGGCGTCCCATGCATCCGCAGCGCTTCTTCGCGCTGGTCAACAGCGAATGGCAGGGCGTGGTGCGCTCCAAGGGCTTCTTCTGGCTGGCCTCGCGCCCCGCGCAGGCCGGGTCCTGGTCGCAGGCCGGGGCTGTCTGCCGGCATGGACTGGCCGGTAAATGGTGGGCGGCGGTGTCACGCGACCAATGGCCGCAGGACCAGGAATCAATCGATTTCATCCTGCAGCAGTGGGATGACAATGTCGGCGATGCACGCCAGGAACTGGTCCTCATCGGCATCGACATGGACCAGCAAGCCCTGCGCGAGCGCCTGGACGCCTGCCTGCTCAGCGACGCCGAGATGGCGCAAGGACCGATGGGCTGGGCGCGCATGCCCGATCCCTTCCCGCTGTGGGGCCAGGCATGAGGCCTGCCTTGCCTGACGTGGCGCGCGAGCAGCGCGCCGACATCGCCTTGCCGCTGGACTGGGTCGGCATGCGCGGCATCGCCCTGCCCGTGCGCCTACCGGATGGTGCGGCGGTCGCCGCCCGCGCGGAAGTGGCCGTGGACCTGCCCGATGCACAGGCCAAGGGCATCCACATGTCGCGCCTGTACTTGCTGCTGGAAGAATTCTCGGCACGTGCGCGCAGTACGCCGATCGCCCTGCGCAGCTTGCTGCACCAGATGCGCGAAAGCCATGCCGATTGTGGCTCGCGGGGTGCTGCCGTCAGGCTGGACTTCGAGCTGTTGCAACAGCGCCCCGCCCTGGTCACACCCGGCCTGAAAGGCTGGAAGAGCTACCCGGTGACGCTGGCGGCCGAGCTGCATGAAGCCAGCACCCGTATCACCCTGCGGGTGCGCATTGCCTATTCCTCCACCTGCCCCTGCTCCGCCGCGCTGTCACGCCAGGCCTTGCAGGATGCCTTTACCGCCGACTTCGCAACGCAAGCGAAGATAGACCAGGCAGAGGTCCTGGACTGGCTGTCGCGACGTGCCAGCCTGGCGACGCCGCACAGCCAGCGCAGCGAAGCCGATCTCAGCATCGCGCTGTCCGGGGACAGCACGCATTTGCCGGTACTGGCCTTGATCGACACCGCCGAGCAAGCGCTGGGCACACCCGTGCAGACCGCCGTGCGGCGCGCCGACGAGCAGGCCTTCGCCCTCAGCAACGGCGCCAACCTGATGTACGTGGAAGACGCCGCCCGCCGATTGCGCCAGGCCATCGAAGCGCGCTTCGGCGCCTGCGCGGTACGGGTCAGCCATGTCGAGAGCCTGCATGCCCACGATGCCGTGGCCGCCACCGCCAGTCCCGGCTGGCAGGACCAGGTACGCTGATACCCTCCGGGCAGGGTGGCACGCCGCCGCAAACCGGGGTATTGTGCAAGCCTGTCCTGCGTAAATGATTTCCATGATGTCCAACGACTTCCCCACGACGCTGCAACGCCACCAATACGCCGCCTTCGAAGCCGGCCCGCGCCTGCTGGTGCTGGGCGCCGTGCATGGCAACGAAACCTGCGGCACACAAGCCATCGCCCAGCTGCAACGCGAGCTCGATAGCGGCGCGCTGCGCCTGCGACGCGGCCTGCTGACCCTGATGCCGGTGACCAATCCGCTGGCCTATCGCAAGCAGCAGCGCCAGGGCGAACGCAACCTGAACCGCAACATGCGCGTCAATGCGGCGCCGGCCAATTTCGAAGACCACATCTGCAATGTGCTCTGCCCCTGGATCGATGAACACGAGGTCTTGCTGGACCTGCACTCCTTCCACACCGGCGGCGTCCCCTTCGCCATGCTGGGTCCGGAAGACAATCAAGGCGAGGTCGAGCCCTTCGCCCATGCCGTCGCCGAGGCGCGCATGGTGGCGCATCTGGGCTGCAAACGGGTGGTCGAGGGCTGGATGAGCGCCTATGTGCGCGGAGTGGAACGACGCCGCCAGCAAGGGCGGGCCGTTTCTCCTGACCTGCTGGACCGCCAGTATGGCGTCGGCACGACCGAATATGCCCGCACCCGTGGCCTGTATGGTGTGACGCTGGAATGCGGCCAGCACGACGATCCGCGTGCGCCGCAGGTGGCCTACCAGGCCATCCGCCAGACCCTGGCCCTGCTGGGCATGATCGACGCACAAACGGCAGCGCTGGCGCCGCCCGTGGAAGGGATCGAGATCATCCGCCTGGTCGACGTGATCGACATGGAACATGCCGCCGACAGCTTCACCCGCGAATGGGCCAGCTTCGACCGCGTACGCCAGGGCGAGGTCATCGGCCATCGCCATGGCGGCACGGCCGTGACGGCACCCGGCGATGGCTACATCGTCTTCCCCAACCCGCTTGCCTTACCGGGCAATGAATGGTTCTACTTCGGCGTGGACAGCGAGCGCCGGCTCTGAGGCCGGCACGCCGGGGTCGGGTCAATCAGGCGCAGTCAAGCGCATAGAAGCGGGTATCGACCACCATCACCGGAAAGGCCGACGGCAGTTCGGTCTTCTCGATGAGCCGGAAACCATTTTTTTCATAGAAGCGATGCGCGGCCAGGAACTTGGCCGTCGTCCCCAGGAAGACCTGGCGCACGCCCTGTTCACGCGCCCAGGCAATGGCTCCTTCCAGCAGGCGCGCCGCAGTGCCGTGCTCGCGTCCGCGATGGCTGGCAGCTACGAACATCTTGCGCAGCGCCACCTGGTCGTTGCCGATATCCAGCAGGGAAATCGTCCCCACCACCCGCCCCTGGTCCAGCGCCACCCAGAAATTGCCCCGTCCCTTCTGGTAGAAACCGGGAATGTCCTTCAGGTCGGGCTGGCCTTCCAGGGTGATGGGGATCTCGAACTCCTGTTGCTGGATGGGGAGGATGACGTCGACGACGCCAGCGGCGTGCTCGGGTGAATAGGCTTGGATCTGGATCATGACAAACAGTCGACAATATTAAAAATGCGGTGGTGGTACATATTTCGGAGGCTCGCGGGCACTCGGTTTAGTTTGAGTTGGATACTCAAACCGGAATGGGCTGGGCAGCGCGAAGGCTGCCTGGACAGAGCGAAGCGTCAGAAGTCCGTTTTTTGCCGTTAGCAGACGGTGATATTAAGGGTTAACGCGAGCAATCGTAGAAGCAGAAATAAAATCTACATCTGGCTTTCCCTGCTCGTCGGCGTCACCGTTATGAATTTGCATTTCGGCGGTTATTTCAACGACTGTATTTATCGGGAGTACGATATAACGCATGTCATCCATTTCCGCATTTGGAAGAAAGGCATATCCCCCACCAGTTCCTTGCATCAGATCTGCCTTTCCGATGAGTTGGCCGTTCTCTTCATCCAGGATGACATTAGCCTTGAGATCGCTAGATATTTTGTGGAAACGAAGTTCAAATGAATCCTTCGAATCGCGGTTTAGTTCGAACACGTAGTTTCTAGGGTTCTTTGACCTGACATGTACGACCAATAAGCGTAGATCATCACGATATGGAAGAATTTCAGTCTCAAGACGCATATTGATGGCCCAATCCGCAGATCCTGTTTGCTTATATTGGTAAGCAGTCCACCCTCCTCCTATTACAATCGCGACGAATGTCAGCAGTCGCAAAACGAAATCGGCCTTTTCGAATGATGATTTCATGAGTTTATTTCCATCGTTGGCTTGCAAGACAATCGATCGCCAATACAAAGACCACGCTAATTTCATCCAGCATCCTCTTTTATATTTTAGTGAGAAGACGCGCTTGTGGCTGGAAGCGCTCGTGGCCTCTTTACCGGTCCAAAAATCTGCTTATCTCTATTCGCTCTCTAAACAGATATCTAGTCCCGGCAAATTCTTCGAAAATTCGTTGGTGCACGTTGAAGGAGCTCGATCCAGTGCGCAGCCTGTAGGTTTTAGCCCAGTCGAACAAGTCGGAGAATGACTGTTCGCTTGCATTGCCACGCCGGCCTCTTTGTTGAATGTTTTTCATACATTCCCCTTCGTCAGGACATAGCCATATCAACGCTGTGGCATTCGCCGCAATCTCGCTGACAAGCCAGCCATAAATGCCTTCGATGACCCACTGATCTTGCGACGCCGCTGACTTGACCAAGGCTATCGCTTCGCTTCTCTCTCGGGCTTCGTTGTACCCTGTGCCCAACCAATGAAGTGAATCAAGGTCAATGTGAGGACTACCGTATTTCTCGGCTAGTCGATCAGCCAACCAGCTTTTTCCGGCGCCCGAGTTTCCAATGATCAAGGTACGGAGAAAATCCATGCGCCTGCCTCTTGATGTAGCTATTGGTCTGGACTGCATAGATACGTGCTTCTGGCCAGTGGCGGTCATTTCAGATTGCTCGATGCCCAGTTCGCCGAACTGGATATATCCACGCTACCGAATCGACTGACCACCTTCACCGAAATACGCATGCTGGCTTATTTCAGTTCATTGCCGGGCGTCAGTTCCCAGCAGCGCGGACTGTGTGTGAAGCCGATATGGCCGTAGTAATCGGCCGCATCGGGCGCGGCCAGCAGGCGCAGGCGACAGCGCGGACCGAGACGGCTGCGGGCGGCGCGGATCAGTTCCTTGCCGATGCCTCGGCGCTGGTACTGCTCATCCACGGCCAGCTCCGACATGTAGCAGGCATAGACGAAATCGGTCACGCAACGGGCCACGCCGATGAGCAGTTCACCATCCCAGGCGGTGGCGATCAGGTTGCCATGCTCGACCATGGCCTGCATGCAGTCGCGGTCATCCAGCGGACGACGCGGCCCCAGCGAGGTGCGGGAGAGAACATCAATGAATTGCTCCACCGTGAGGCGAAGATCAGTGCGATAGACGATGGACATGCGCTGGCTCGGTAAGCGTCGAAGGGGCTTACGTTAACACAAAGTGGCCCCGCACATCGGACAGCCTTTCCAGAAGGCAAAAAAAACCGGTCTCAGGAGACCGGCGTTTTTCACATCGCTGGTGCGGCAAGAAGGCTCAAGCATTCTTCCAGACCGGACTGCGCTTGTCGAGGAAGGCATTGACGCCCTCCTTCTGGTCTTCGGTATCGAACAGGTCCACGAACAGCTCGCGCTCGGTCTGCAGGATGGTCCCCAGCGGATTGTGGCGTGCGCCCTGGATCAGTTGCTTGCTGGCCGCCACCGACGAGGGGCTCTGTTTTTCCGCCTGCAGGGCCAGCGCCAGCGCACGTTCACGCGCCTGGCCCTTGGGGACGACTTCTTCCACCAGGCCGATGCGCAAGGCGGTCTCGGCATTGACGCGCTCGCCGCACAGGATCATGCGCTTGGCCCAGCCTTCGCCGACCAGCCAGGGCAGGTTCTGCGTACCACCGGCGCAGGGCAAGAGGCCCACGGCGGCTTCCGGCAAGGCCATCTGTGCCTGTTCCTCGGCGATGCGGATGTCGCAGGCCAGGGCGCATTCCAGGCCGCCGCCCATGGCATAGCCATTGATGGCGGCGATGGAAACACCACGGAATCCCGAGAGCGCCTCGAAGGCTTCGCCAAAGCGGCGTGCCATGTCACGCGCACGGGCCTTGTCGCCATCGGCAAACAGTTTCAGGTCGGCGCCGGCCGAGAAAAATTTCTCGCCCTCGCCGGTGACCACCAGCGTGTAGATGTCGCGGTCGGCGTTGAGGTCCTTGACCAGGCGCGTCAGGTCCACCAGCGCTTCACGCGTCCAGGTATTGGCCGGCGGGTTGGCCAGCGTCAGCAGTGCGGTGTGTCCGTGTTTTTCCAGCTTGAGGTTGGTATAGGTAGCCATGCTTTCCCTTCGGTTCAAGAATGATCAGCGGATGTCGTCCAGGTTGTCGCGGCCCAGCAGGCTGCGCGCGATGATGACGCGCATGATCTCGTTGGTACCTTCCAGGATCTGGTGTACGCGCACGTCGCGGAAATAGCGTTCCAGCGGGTATTCGCGGATATAGCCATAGCCGCCATGCAATTGCAGTGCTTCGTTGCAGATGCGGAAACCCAGGTCGGTCGCCAGCCGCTTGGCCATGGCGCAATACGTGGTCGCGTCCGGCGCGCCGGCATCAAGCCGGGTGGCGGCCAGGCGCACCATCTGGCGGGCCGCGACCAGTTCGGTCTGCATGTCGGCCAGCTTGAATTGCAGCGCCTGGAAGTCGGCAATCGGTCGTCCGAACTGCTTGCGCTCCTTCATGTAGGCATGCGCGGCATCCAGCGCCGCCTGTGCCGCACCGACCGAACAGGTGGCGATATTGATGCGCCCGCCATCCAGGCCCTTCATGGCAAAGACGAAGCCCTGCCCTTCCTCGCCCAGGCGATGGTCGGCCGGCACCCTGACGTTGTCGAAGCTGATGGTGCGGGTGGGCTGGCTGTTCCAGCCCATCTTGCTTTCCTTCTTGCCGTAGCTCACACCAGCGGCATTGCCCGGTACCGCGATGGCCGACACGCCACGCGCGCCCTCGCCACCGGTACGCGCCATCACCACCAGGATATCGGTGCTGCCCGCGCCCGAGATGAAGGCCTTGGAACCGTTGATCACGTAGTGGCCATCGACCAGGCGCGCCGTGGTCTTGAGCGATGCCGCATCGGAACCGGCACCCGGCTCGGTGAGGCAATAGGAGCCGATCTTGCGGCCGCTGGCCAGCTGTTCGCACCAGTCGGCCTTCAGCGACGACTGGCCCCAGGTAGCAACCATCCAGCTGACCATGTTGTGGATGGTGATGTAGGCCGCCGTGGAGGGACAGGCGCGTGCCAGTTCCTCGAAGACCACGGTGGCGTCCAGGCGCGAGAGCCCCAGCCCGCCTTCGGCTTCAGGCGTATAGAGGCCGCAGAAGCCGAGTTCGCCCGCCTTGGCGATCACATCCAGCGGAAAATGCGCCTCCTCGTCCCACTTGGCCGCGAAGGGCGCCATCTCGCCGACGGCAAAGTCGCGCGCGCTTTGCTGGAAGGCCACCTGGTCTTCGTTGAGTTCGAAATCCATGCTTGTCTCCTGTTCGTTGTCTTTGTTCTGCCATGCGGGCTCAGGGCATCCCGCCAGTGGCCTGTAGCTTAATGGAAATCGCGCCGGGCAGTTGTCACCGGCGCGACATTGACAGGATCGTCAGTGCCGGTCAGGCTGCCACCAGCGCGGCCTTGCCAGCCTGGTCAAAATCCGCCAGCAGCCTGGCCTGACGCTCGCGCATGGCTTGTACCGCCTGCAGCTTGACGTGACCGTAGCCGCGCACCTGTTCCGGCAACTGCGCCAGTTCGATGGCCGCCGCCAGGTTCGCCGCTGTCAGTCGCGGCAGCAGGCCCAGTACCAGCTGCCGATACTCGACCACCAAAGCACGCTCCATGCGTCGCTCCTCGGTGCGACCGAACAGGTCCAGGGCGCCGCCGCGCAAGCCCTTCATGCGCGCCAGCAGCTTGAAAGCGCTCATCATCCAGCTGCCATAGCGGGCCTTGACCAGGTGGCCCTGGCCATCCTTGCGGGAGAAGATCGGCGGTGCCAGGTTGAAGCTGAGGCTGAAGTCACCCTCGAACTGCTGCGCCAGCTCCTTCTGGAACTGGCCATTGGTATAGAGGCGCGCCACCTCGTATTCATCCTTGTAAGCCATCAGCCTGGAGAGGTTGCGTGCCACCGCCATGGACAGCTTCTCGCTGCCCAATGGCGCTTCCACGGCGCGCACGGCCTCCACCACCTCGGCAAACTGGCCGGCATAGCGGGCATCCTGGTAGTCGGTGAGGAAGGCCACGCGGCGCTTGACCAGTTGATCCAGCGACTGTGGCAGGTGCACGACCACCGGCTGCGCCGGCACGGCAATGCGTTCCACCTTCAGCAGATCGACGGCGGCGCGGCGTCCCCAGCGGAAGGCGGTCTTGTTGGCGTCCACGGCCACGCCGTTGAGCTCGATGGCGCGCAGGAGCGCTGCCTCGGTCAGCGGCAATTCGCCACGCTGCCAGGCGTAGCCCAGCATGAACAGGTTGGTCGCGATGGAGTCGCCCATGAGCGCCGTGGCCAGGCGCGTGGCATCGATGAAGTCGGCCTGCTGACCGACCGACTCGACGATCAGGGCCTTGACCTCCTCGAAGGGGAATTGCCAGTCCGGGTTCTTGGCGAACTGGCCGGGCGGCTGCTGGTGCAGGTTGACCACGGCGCGGGTGCGGCCCGGGCGCATCTTGGAGATGGCGTCGAAGGCACCGGCGGTGAGCATGTCGCAGCCCAGTACCAGGTCAGCCTCACCGGTGGCGATACGCTGGGCGCGGATGCCGCCACGACGGGCGGCGATGCGCACGTGCGAGGTCACCGAACCGTTCTTCTGCGACATGCCGGTCATGTCCAGCACCGAGGCGCCCTTGCCTTCCAGGTGCGCGGCCATGCCCATGAGGGCGCCGATGGTGATGACGCCAGTGCCACCGATGCCGTTGATGAGGATGTTGAACGGCGTCTCGCAGGACGGCAGCACCGGTTGCGGCAGCGCGCCGAAATCATCGATCGCATCCTTCTTCGCCACGCCGGTACGCGACTTCTTGAGCTTGCCACCAGTCACCGTCACGAAGCTGGGGCAGAAGCCCTTGACGCAGGAATAGTCCTTGTTGCACGAGGATTGATCGATGACGCGCTTGCGACCGAACTCGGTTTCCAGCGGCAGCAAAGAGGTGCAGTTGGATTGCACGCCACAGTCACCGCAGCCTTCGCAGACGGCGGAGTTGATGAAGAGACGCTGGTTGGGGTCGGGGAACTCGCCCTTCTTGCGGCGGCGGCGCTTCTCGGCGGCGCAGGTCTGGTCATAGATGATGACGGTCACGCCGGGCAACTCGCGCAGCTCGCGCTGGACCGCATCCATCTCCTTGCGGTCGTGCAGCGTCACCGCCGCCGGCAGCGCGGAACGGTCGCTGTAGCGGCTGATGTCCTCGGACACCAGGGCGATACGCTGCACGCCTTCGGCCGCCATCTGCTGGGCGATCATCGGTACCGACACCGTGCCATCGACGGGCTGGCCACCGGTCATGGCCACCGCATCGTTGTAGAGGATCTTGTAGGTCATGTTGACCCGTGCCGCCACTGCCGCGCGGATGGCCAGATAGCCGGAATGGAAATAGGTGCCGTCGCCCAGGTTGGCGAACACGTGCGGCACCTGCGAGAACGGCGCCTGGCCGATCCAGGGCGCGCCCTCGCCACCCATGTGGGTGGTCAGCTTGTTGAATTCGGGATAGATGGCCGTGGCCATGACGTGGCAGCCGATACCGGCCAGCGCGAAGCTGCCCTCGGGCACGCGCGTCGAGGTATTGTGCGGACAGCCCGAGCAATAATAGGCCGGACGCGGCGGCGTATTGACCGCCTTGGAGAGCACCGCATCCTTGGCATCCAGGAAGGCCAGGCGCGCCTTGATCAGGTCGCTGGTATGGAAACGCGCGATACGCGCGGCGATCACGCGGGCAATCTGCGCCACCGAGAAATCAGCCTTGGAGGTCAGCAGCCATTCACCACGCGGCGCCACCCACTCGCCCTTCTCGTCGAACTTGCCGATCACGCGCGGACGTACGTCATCGCGCCAGTTGTAGAGTTGTTCCTTCAACTGGTATTCGACCATCTGGCGTTTTTCTTCCACCACCAGGATCTCGTCGAGCCCCTGGGCGAATTCGCGCACGCCATCGGGTTCCAGCGGCCAGGGCATGGAGACCTTGAACAGGCGTAGTCCCAGTTCGGCTGCGAAGGCTTCGTCGATACCCAGTTCGGAGAGCGCTTCCAGCACATCCAGATAGGACTTGCCCGAGGCAATGATGCCCAGGCGCGCCTTGGGGCTGTCGATCATGACGCGGTTGAGCTTGTTGGCGCGGGCATAGGCCAGCGCGGCATAGATCTTGTAATCCTGCATCAGCGCTTCCTGCTTGCGCGCCTGTACGCCCAGCGTGTCGGTGGAGAGCCGCGCATTGAGGCCGCCCTCGGGCATGACGAAATCGGTCGGCAGCCGGATATCGACACGGAAGGGATCGGCATCCACCGAGGCGCTCGATTCGACCGTATCGGCCAGCGCCTTGAAGCCCACTACGCAACCGGAATAGCGCGACATGGCCCAGCCATGCAGGCCCAGGTCCAGGTATTCCTGCACGTTGCAGGGATAGAGCATCGGGATCATCGATGCCGAGAAGATGTGGTCGGACTGGTGTGGCAGCGTCGAGGAATAGGCGCCATGGTCGTCGCCAGCCACCAGCAACACGCCGCCGTGGGCCGAGGTGCCGGCATGGTTCATGTGCTTCAGCACGTCGCCGCAGCGGTCCACGCCGGGGCCTTTGCCATACCACATGGCATAGACGCCATCGTATTCGGAGGGGCCGATCAGCTTGACCTGCTGGCTGCCCCAGACGGCGGTGGCGGCCATGTCCTCGTTCACGCCCGGCTGGAACTTCACGCCATGCGCGGCCAGGTGCGGCTGGGCATGCCACAGGGCTTCATCCAGCCCGCCCAGCGGCGAGCCACGATAGCCTGAAATGAAACCGGCGGTATGCAGCCCGGCCTGGCGGTCGCGCAATTGCTGCAGCATCGGCAGGCGTACCAGGGCCTGGATGCCGGAGAGGTAGATCGCCCCTGAGGTGGCGGTGTATTTGTCGTCCAGGCTGACCGGAGCCAGCGGGACATCCCCTGTCGGGGTGGCAACGACGGTGTGCACGCCGTCTGTCGCGGGGGTGCCGGATTCCCCGGGGGGAAGCGGCCTGTGAGCGCTCACTTGGGTCGCAGCCTGTGCGCAGTCGTGGCCGCCTTCTACGGTAGGCGTCAACGCTGCGGCAGGCTCAGCTGCCGAACGGATTTCCATTGCTTGTCTCCAAAATTTTGATTCAGATAGCGTCTGTCATTACTGCGCCGGGTACGGTGCATCACTGCCAGACACTTCGACCGTGGTAGCGGTCAACACAACAATCTCCGTCACGAAAACTGCTGTGACTGAAGTCTATCCGCCCGGCGCCTGGAGACGGAAATACCGAATGAGGATAGGGGTATAAGGAAAAACGATAGCCCCGTCGCCCGCGCGCCACATGCATCACGACAACAATGCCGGCGGGCATATTTTTTCTGCGCAACGAACGGCGGCGGGTTATGCTTGCGCGCGCGTCGAAAAAAGGCGGAAACGCCCAGCCCGCCTGCTTGCCGCACGGAAACCCATACAAACAGACTGCCCCCCCCCTACACGCCATGACCAATACCATCCAAGAACTGATGGAACCCGACAGCGCGGTCTACAAGACCCTGCTCGAGTCCACCAAGGCCATTCCCTGGAAGATCGACTGGAGCACCATGCAGTTCGCCTATATCGGTCCGCAGATCGAGCACTTGCTGGGCTGGACGCCGGAGAGCTGGAAGAGTGCCGAGGATTGGGCCATGCGCATCCACGCCGAGGATCGCGAGGCGGTGGTCAATTTCTGCATCGCCCAGTCCAAGGCCGGTGCCGACCACGAAGCCGACTACCGCGCCCTCACCCGCGATGGCGAGCACATCTGGATCCGCGACGTGGTACATGTGGTGCGCAACGACGATGGCAGCCCCAACTCCCTGATCGGCTTCATGTTCGACATCACCGAGCGCAAGAAGACCGAGGCGCGCCTGATCGAATTGCAGAAGGAGCTGGAAGCCCTGTCCTATCGCGATGGCCTCACCAATGTCGCCAATCGCCGCATGTTCGACTCGGCCCTGGAAGTGGAATGGGCCAATGCCGTGCGCACCCAGTCGTCGCTGTCGCTGATCATGCTCGACATCGATTTCTTCAAGCAGTACAACGACCACTACGGCCACATTGCCGGTGACGCCTGCCTCAAGCAGGTCGCCGCCGTGCTCAGCGAGGCGGCCAGCCGCCCCAAGGATTTCTTCGCCCGCTACGGCGGCGAGGAATTCGTGCTGATCCTGCCCGAGTGCGACGACAAGACCGCCCTGCAGGTGGCGCAGCGCTGCCGCAAGCTGGTCGTCGACGCCGCCCTGCCGCACGAGAAGTCCCAGGTCGCCGACACCATCACCATCAGCCTGGGCGTACACACCATCACGCCCTCGCCCATGGACCAGCGCATGAGCTTCCTGGAGCAGGCCGACCGTCGTCTCTACAAGGCCAAGCAACTGGGCCGCAACTGTATCGCCGTCGACGAGTGAACTGTACCTGTCTCGCGGCAGGGGTGACCGATAGAATCGTTTGCCCTGACACCCTGCCGCGAGACCATGATGCCTGCTACCTACGCCTACCGCCTGCTCAACGTGTTTGCCGAATCGACCTTCGGCGGCAATCCCCTGTGCGTGTTCGACGACGCCCGTGGCCTGGACGACGCCACCATGCAGGCGCTGGCGCTGCAATTCAATCTCTCCGAGACCACCTTCATCCTGCCCTCGACGGTGGCCGATGCGCGCGTGCGCATCTTCACCACCGGCTACGAGATGCCCTTCGCCGGCCATCCCACGCTGGGTAGCGCGCATGCCGTGCGTGAGCTGCTGGGCCTGGGCGATGCGCTCACCCTGGAGTTCAAGGCTGGCGTAGTGCCGGTGACTGCCCAGGGCGATGTCTGGACCTTTACCGCGCCTTGTCCGGGCGGTGTCAGAACGGCACCATCGCCACTCTCGCGCGCCGAGGCCGCTGCCCTGGTGGGCTTGCAGGCTGATGACCTGGCTGCCGATCCGATCTGGGTCGATACCGGCGCCGACCAGTTCCTGATTCCGCTGAAGACCCCGGATGCGGTGCGCCGCGCCCAGCCCGACAGCGGCAGCCTGGACCGCTGGCCGGCCAGCAGCCTGGGACGCAAGACGGCCTATGTCTTCGCCTTCGATGACCAAGCACCGGGCCAGGTGCTGGCACGCTACTTCTTCACCAAGCAGGGCGGCGGCGTGGCCGAGGATCCGGGTACCGGTTCGGCTTGCGCCAACCTGGGCGGCTGGCTGTTGGCGACCGGTCATGCACTGCCGGCCAGTTTTGCGATCGATCAGGGTGCTGCGGTCGACCGTCCTTCACGCCTACACCTGGCGGTATCGGCCGAGCGGGCCATCCAGGTCGGTGGACGCGTCATCGAGATCGGCCGTGGCAGCGTCACCATCGATCCGGTCGGCCGTACGCTGCTGGCCTGACAAGCTTCCCCCTGGCTCCCTGGTGCATCAGGCCTGCATGCCACCTTCCTGCGTCAGCGGGAAGATCAGGTCGTGCAGCCAGTCCATGAAGCCGGCCAGCCGCGCCGGCACATGGCGGCGGCTGGCATAGAGGATATTGATGGGCATCGGTGCCGGGCGGTATTGCGGCAGCACTTCCACCACCCGCCCACCATCGAGCAGCTTGCGCTTGCGCGCCCCGACCAGCGGCAGCTGGATCAGGCCCAGACCGGCCTGGCAGGCGGCGTAGTAGGTCTCGGTGCTGTTGACGGTGACGCTGCCGGCCATGGGCAGCAGGTGCGTCTGCTTGCCGTCTGACCATTCCCATCCGGGCGAACGCCCGCCCAGTACCTGACGGTAGTGCACCAGCTTGTGATGCGCCAGGTCGTCCAGGGTGCGCGGCGTGCCGTAACGCTTGAGGTAGGCCGGGCTGGCACAGTTGATCTGCACCAGGTGGCCGATGGGGCGAGCCACCAGCGAAGAATCATCCAGCGTCCCCGTGCGCAGCACGCAATCGAAGCCCTCGGCCACCAGATCGACGCGGCGGTCGCTGGCCGACAGTTCCACTTCCAGTTGCGGATGCCGCTCCAGGAAATCCGGCAGGGCCGGCAAGACCACTTCGCGCGCCATGGCGCTGGACATGTCCACCCGCAGGCGCCCACTCAGGGCCTGCCCGCCCGCATGGAACATGGCCCGCAGCGACTCGAAATCATCCAGCAACTCCTTGCTGCGCCGGTAGAAGGCCTCGCCATCGGCGGTCAGCTGCACGCGCCGCGTGGTGCGCTGGAGCAGGCGCGTGCCCAGCATCTGCTCCAGTTGCTGGATGGCCAGCGAGACACTGGCATTGGGCAGGCCCAGCTGGCGGGCCGCACCACTGAAACTGGCCAGTTCAGCCACGCGCTGGAAGATCTTGAGGGTGTCCAACTGGTTCATGTCCGGCCTCGATTATTATTTATTCTTGAAAAGTCTAATATCAAACCAGAAATTTATTAAGAAAAATCTTCTCAATATACTGGGCTCCGTTGTCAAGCAAAACACCACCCAATGCCTCATTCTTCACGGAGCCCGACATGAACCACAGCACCAGCACCTCCCCCCGTACCCTCCGTATCGCCCTGATCACCGGCGGCAGCCGCGGCCTGGGCAAGAACACCGCCCTGCATCTGGCCCGCGATGGCGTGGGCATCATCCTCACCTACGTCGGCAACCGCGCCGCCGCCGAAGCCACCGTGGCCGAGCTGCAAGCCCTGGGCACCAAGGCCGTGGCCCTGCAGCTGGACCTGGCCAACAGCGCCAGCTTCCCCGCCTTCGCCCAGGCGGTGCGCAGCGCCCTGCAGGAGCAATGGCACAGCGAGCACTTCAGCTACCTGGTCAACAATGGTGGCATGGGCATGCACGCCGCCATCGCCGAAACCACCGAGGCGGTCTTCGATGAGCTCTTCAACGTGCATCTCAAGGGCATGTTCTTCCTGACCCAGGCCCTGCTGCCGCTGCTGGCCGAGGGCGGTCGCATCATCAACATCTCCAGCGGCCTGGCACGCTTCTCCCTGCCCGGCTATGCCGCCTACGCCGCCATGAAGGGTGGCGTGGAAGTGATGACGCGCTACATGGCCAAGGAATTCGGCGCGCGTGGCATCTCGGTCAATACCGTGGCGCCAGGCGCCATCGAAACCGACTTCGGCGGCGGACGCGTGCGTGACAACGCCCAACTCAACGCCTTCGTGGCCAGCCAGACTGCGCTGGGACGCGCCGGCCTGCCCGATGACATCGGGGCTGCCATCGCCTCCCTGCTGCGTCCGGAGAATGGCTGGATCAATGCCCAGCGTGTCGAAGTCTCGGGTGGCATGTTCATCTGAGCCCCCTGCCATGCTGGCCGCAAGGCCAGCGAAGCAAGCCTGCGCCTAAGCCGGTGCAGGCTTGCGTCGTCCTTGTGCTTCCCACTCCATTTTGTCGCTTTACCACGCCCCGATTGTCGACAAACCGTCCACAAGTACCTCGCCCCTTGTTGCAATTGAAAAGGACAGTGCATTGTGTTGCGCATTGGAATGTGCTCGGGTAACATCCCCCGACGTTGATCTGCCATTCGGCCAATGCCGCAGCCGCTTTCCAGCGCTGCCGAAATAGCTGGATGGTCATACCAGTTCGCAATCTGGGCATCAGACAATCAGATCGAGCGTAGCGCCACGACGGCGCCATGCAAGGAGGCACGACGAGCACGAATCCAGGCAGCGAGATCCTTCGCCCCATTCACGCCGTGTCCATATGGTGGAGTACAAATAGGGGGCGGTATTTTCAGTCATTTCATTCGCAATCGCGCAGTCCGTTGCTGTGCGGGCGTCACCTCGCTGGTCATTGCGCTGTTTGCCTCCCCCACCAGTTTCGCTGCCGGCACCGCCGGATCTGACGGTCCTGATTGCTCGCGTACCTATACGCTGGCGCTGCATGACCATGGCCTGCTCTATTCGGCCGCGACCGACACCGGCATCGACAAGGATTTCTCGGACGAGCTGATCCGTCGCAGCGGTTGTAAGGTCAATGTCAGCCTGATGTCGCGTGCGCGTATCTGGCAACTGATCGAATCGGGTGCGCTGGACTTCAGCCTCTCCGGCATCACCAACCCCGAACGTGACAAGTACGCGGCCTTCGCCTGGTACTTCAGCAACAAGTACTACCTGCTGGTACGCAAGGATGCCGGCATCACCCGCCTGTCCGACGTAGCCCGCAACGAACACTTCCAGCTGGGCGTGATCCGCAGTTTCCGCTACAGCACCAATGCCAACCGCATGGTGGACCAGTTGAGCGCCGCCAATCGCGTCAGCCAGGCCGGTGGCCTGGAACCGCTCTACGACGCCCTGCTGCTCAATCGCATCCAGGGCATGATCATGGAGCCCTTCGACTACCCGGTGGTGGAAGAAAAGCGCATCCGTGAAGCCACCAGCGTCATCAGCTTCGACGACCCCTCCGTGCTGCACGGCATGATCATGTCCAGGAAGGCCCTGCCGCCTGCCGAACAGGAAAAATGGCGCGCACTGGTCAACGGCATGCTGGCCGACGGCACTGTCCTGCGTATCTTCCAGAAGTACTTCAGCGCAGAACTGGCAGCGGCCATGGTTGAATTCCAGAGCAAACCGTGAACTGGATACGCCTGATCCTGCTCCCCCTGCTGATCCTGGCTACCGGACTGGGCGTCACCTGGACCGCCTGGGACCACGAACGCGACGCCGCCAACAAGGAACTGCACTCGCAATTCGCCTCCGTGCTACGCGAGACCGTCAGTCGCATCGAGCAGCGCATGGCCTCCTACGAGCAGATGCTGCACGGTGTACAGGGCCTGGTCTCGGCCACCGGCACGATCGATCGTGGCAACTTCCGCGATTACGTCAATGCGCTGAACCTGGACGCCAATTTTTCGGGCATCCAGGCCATCTCCATTGAAGAATGGATTCCCGCCGCCGCCATGCCGGCCCATCTGGCGCGCATGGCACGCCAGGGGATCGCGGACTACCAGGTCCGCCCCACCGGCGAGCGCGAGGCCTATGCCCCCACCATCCTGCGCGAACCCTACGTGGGCCGCAACCGCCTGCCCTTCGGCTTCGACCAGTGGTCCGACCCGGTGCGTCGCGCTGCCATGGAGAAGGCGCGTGACTCGGGCATCGCGACCATCTCCGGCAAGGTCGACATGCCCAGCATCGATGGCCACGAATATCCGGCCTTCATGATGTACCTGCCGCTCTACGAGCGCGGCAAGCCCCAGGGCACCATTGCGCAGCGCCGTGCCAGCCTGATCGGCTGGGTGCATGCGATCTTCCGCATGAACGATGTCATCGCCAGCCTCTATGGCGAAAGTACCCGCAGCATCGCCTTCGCGCTCTACGATGGCGTCGAGGCCAAGCCTGCCATGCTGATGTATCACTCCACCGGCGAAGCGACCCAGGTCTTGCCGGCGCAATTGTCGGCCAATGAATACCTGGTGGTGGCCAACCACAACTGGACCTTGTCCATGCACACCACCGACGGCTTCACCGCCCAGTTCGGTCGCAATGCCGAGCGCCTCATCGCTGCCACCGGCATCGCCATGAGCGTGACACTGGCGCTGCTGGCCTGGCTGATGATGTCCAGTCGCGTGCGCGCCATGCGCCTGGCGCAGAAGATGACGGCCGAACTGCGCGCCAGCGAAGAGCAGTTCCGCGCCATTGCCGATTGCACCGTCAACTGGGAAGTCTGGTGGGGCCTGGATGGCTGCCCGCGCTGGATCAACCATGCCGTGCGCGACTACACCGGCTACTCGGTCGAGGAATGCCTGCAGATGAAGGACTTCATCGGCACCATCGTCCATCCCGATGACGAACGCCGCATCCGCGCCGAGCTGGCCCGTTGCATGGATGGACAAAAGCGCGAGGATGTCGAGTTCCGCTGCGTGCGCAAGGATGGCTCGGTGTTCTGGCTGGCCCTGTCTTCGGCGCCCATCACCGATTCGCATGGCGCCTTCACGGGTTTCCGCACCAGCAGCCGCGACATCACCGACCGCAAGCAGATCGAGGCCGAACTGCGCATCTCGGCAGTGGCCTTCGACTCGCGCGAGGGCATGCTCATCACCGATGCCAACAGCAAGATCCTGCGCGTGAACAAGGCCTTCACCGAGATCACCGGCTACAGCGCCGAAGAGATCGTCGGCAAGCACCCCAACCTGCTGCGTTCGGACCGCCACGGCCCGGCGTTCTTCCAGGAGATGCGCGAGAGCGTGCGGCGCTTCGGCAAGTGGCAGGGCGAGATCTGGGACCGCCGCAAGAACGGCGAAGTCTATCCCGAATGGCTCACCATCTCGGCTGTCAAGAACAAGGATGACCAGGTCACCCACTACGTCAGCACCCATCACGATATCAGCGACCGCAAGCTGGCCGAGGAACGCATCCGCGAGCTGGCCTTCTTCGATGCCCTGACCCGCCTGCCCAACCGCACCCTGCTGCTGGACCGTCTCAAGCAGGCCATTGCCCTCTCGCTGCGCACCAAGACTTGTGCAGCCCTGCTGTTCATCGACCTGGACCACTTCAAGACCCTGAACGATACCGTCGGTCACGAAAAGGGCGATACGCTGCTCAAGCAGGTGGCCCAGCGGCTGGTGGCCAATGTGCGCGAGAACGATACCGTGGCCCGCGTCGGTGGCGACGAATTCGTGGTGGTGCTGGAGGGCCTCAACGAACATCAGCAGGAAGCCGCCACCCAGACCCGCGCCGTGGGCGAGAAGATCCTGACCGCGCTGGGCGCGACCTACCAGCTCGACGATGTCGAATACCGCACCACCGCCAGTATCGGTGCGACCGTCTTCCTGGGCCGTGCGGCCTCGGTGGATGAGCTGATGAAACAGGCCGACCTGGCCATGTACAAGGCCAAGGAAACCGGCCGCAATGCGCTGCGCTTCTTCGACCCGGCCATGCAGACCGCCGTGCTGGAACGCGCCGCGCTGGAAGCCGGCCTGCGCAAGGCCATCGACAGCGACCAGTTGCTGCTGCACTACCAGCCGCAGATCGTCGAAGGCGGCCGCGTGACGGGCGCCGAAGTGCTGGTGCGCTGGCAGCACCCGCAGCGCGGCATGGTGCCGCCGGGCGACTTCATCCCGCTGGCCGAAGAAACCGGACTGATCCTGTCGCTGGGCAACTGGGTGCTGGAGACCGCCTGCAAGCAGCTGGCCACCTGGGCCGGCCAGCCCAACAGCGAACACCTGAGCATTGCCGTCAACGTCAGCGCGCCGCAATTGCGCGAGCCCGATTTCGTGCAGACCGTGCTCGACACCATCGAGCGGACTGGCGCCAATCCGCGCCGCCTCAAGCTGGAACTCACCGAGAGCCTGCTGGTAGACAACGTCGAAGACATCATCCAGAAGATGTTCGCCCTCAAGGCCTATGGCGTGGAGTTCTCGCTGGACGACTTCGGCACCGGTTACTCCTCCCTGTCCTACCTCAAGCGGCTGCCGCTGAATCAGCTTAAAATCGACCAGTCTTTCGTGCGCGATGTCCTGGTCGATCCCAACGATGCCTCGATCGCCAAGACCATCGTCAACCTCGCCCAGAGCCTGGGCCTTGGCGTCATCGCCGAAGGTGTGGAGACCGATGCCCAGCGCAGCTTCCTGGCCGATGCCGGGTGCCATGCCTACCAGGGTTATTTCTTCTGCCGTCCGGTCGCCATCGAGGCTTTCGAGAAATTCGCGCAGGAATTCGATCCCCAATTTTCTGCCGCATAGGAATCCGCCATGAGCAATGCACTGTCCGCCTTCGCCATCGACCAGAAATGGCCGGCGCAACACCCCGATCGCATCCAGCTTTACTCGCTGCCCACGCCCAATGGCGTGAAGGTCTCGATCATGCTGGAAGAAACCGGCCTGCCCTACGAAGCCCACCTGGTCAGCTTCGAGACCAACGACCAGATGTCGCCGGCGTTCCTGTCGCTGAACCCGAACAACAAGATTCCTGCCATCATCGATCCCGACGGCCCCGGCGGCAAGCCGCTGCCGCTGTTCGAATCGGGCGCGATCCTGCTGTACCTGGCCGAGAAGACCGGCCAGTTCATCCCCCAGGATGCGGCCGAGCGCTACCAGGTGATCCAGTGGGTGATGTTCCAGATGGGCGGCGTAGGTCCGATGTTTGGCCAGCTGGGTTTCTTCCACCGCTTCGCCGGCAAGGAGTACGAAGACAAGCGCCCGCGTGACCGCTACGTCAATGAATCGCGCCGTCTGCTGGCCGTGATGGACCAGCGCCTGGCCCAGCATGCCTGGCTGGCCGGTGACGACTACTCCATCGCCGATATCGCCACCTTCCCGTGGATCCGCAACCTCGTCGGTTTCTACGAAGCGGGCGATCTGGTCGGCTTCAAGGACTTCCCCAACGTAGCGCGCGCACTGGAAGCCTTCGTGGCACGTCCGGCCGTGGTACGCGGTCTGACCATCCCGGCCCGCAACTGATCCTGGCGAGCGCGAGGCGGTTTCATGTAAATCCGCTTTGCGCTCCTTGTCTCCCCGCGTTAACATGGCGGCAATGTTCCACGATCGCACTGCTCGCACGCCTGCCATGACGAACCGCTTACATCCGCGCCGCCTGGCCGCTTTCCTGCTGTCCCGCTTGCTGCCGGTCCGTTTGCTGCTGGCCACTGCCTGCACGCTGGCCCTGGTCAGCGCCCTGCCGGCCCAGGCCGTGGACCTGTCGCTCAAGACCCTGCGCGTGGGCAACCTCTCGCGCACCTATTTCTCCGAACGCAGCGGCGTGGGTGAAGCCCAGCCGCTGATCATCGCGCTGCATGCCAGCGGCTCCAGCGGTTCCATCCTGGCACGCGCCACCGGCCTGACCGAGATCGCCGAGGCCGCCGGCTACATGATCGCCTACCCCAACGGTACCGGCCTGGCCATCGATGCACGCACCTGGAATTCGGGCGGCTGCTGCGGCTATGCGCAGATGCACCAGGTCGATGACGTGGCCTTCCTGCGCGCACTGATCGACAAGCTGGTGTCCGAGGGCCTGGCCGATCGCGAGCGGGTCTACCTGGTCGGGGTTTCCAACGGCGGCATGATGGCCTACCGCATGGCGGTCGAAGCGCCCCAGCTGTTCAAGGCCGTCGCCGTGGTCAGCGGCGTGCTCGACGTGCCGGCCGACACCGTCAAGGCTGCCATGCCGGTCTTGCACATCCATGGCAGCGATGATCCCTTCATCCCCTTCATGGGCGGCATTGGCAAGCAAGAGGTATCGCAGTTGCCGCGCATCTCGGTGGCCAAGACCATCGAAGCCTGGGTCAAGGCCGATGGCGCCGATCCCAAGCCGGCCATCAACGATATCGCCGACACCGCAGGTGACGGTACCACCATCCGCCAGTACACCTATCACAGCCCCAGCGATGCGCAGGCCGTGGTGCTCTACGAGGTCAAGGGCGGCGGCCATGCCTGGCCGGGCGGCGCTGCGCCCATCATCAATGGCGGCAAGACCTCGCAGAACCTGGATGCCTCGCGCACCATCGTCAGCTTCTTCAATGCCCATGGCGGCGGCACCAGCGAACAGGCCCAGGACGATAGCCTGCCGCCTGGCGCCACGCCGATTAAGCCAGCAACCGCACCGGCACCGGCCGCCCCCGTGAACGCGCCCAAGCCGGTCGCGCCTGCCGCGACCCTGCCCACGGCACCACCCCGCAAACCTTTCATCACGCGCTGAGACAGTACACGCCATCGACATCGAAATGGCACTATCATAGGAGCCAGCGTTCAATCCTCCTTGCCATCACAATGAAAAGATTCATCACCAGCGTCCTGATCGCCGTCGTCCTGTATTTCCTGCTGCCCTTCGTGACCAAGTTCATTCCCCACTATCGCCTGGCGGTGTACTGCATCACGGCCGGCATCGTCTCCTTCGCCATCTCGGCGCTGATGGACAAGACCTGAGCCCTGCACCGCATGAAAAAACGGCCGCCACGTTGAACGTGGCGGCCGTTTCTACTTGAGCGCGGAAATGACGGGATCGCGGCGGATCAGCACTCGCCGCGACGCTCATGTCCGGGCGGACAGTCGCGGCCACGACCACGGTCGTGATCACGGTCATGGTCGCGGTCGTCATCGCGATGATCGTGGCGGTACTCCTCGCGCGGCGGCGGACCGTTGCGCCAGCCGCCACGGTCGAGCTCCCAGCCACGCGGGCCTTCGCGCCAGATCGGCTGGGCATAGACATAGCCGGGGCGCTCGCGCAGCCAGTGGCCTTCACGCCAGAAATGGCGGTGACCATCCCAGTCCCAGAATCCGGGGATCCAGACATAGCCGTGACGCGGCGGTGGCAACACCTCGGTACGCGGTGGTGGCGGCGCACCGATGTTGATATTGACCGACACCTGGGCCTGGGCCACAGGAACCAGGGCGGACGCCGCGGACACGGCGATCAGGGTGGCGAGTATTATTTTTTTCATGGCAACAAATCCATCAGGGTGATAACAACTTTCAGACCTCAACCGGCCCGCTACGGTTCCGCATGGGACATGAAGAACGGCACGCAGGCCGGCGCGGCTGCCAACGATATCATCGCTGGCTTGATCGTGCAGCACGGGGCGTCTTGCCTTATCCGCCCTTGGCGCTCTTGAACATGGCCTTGATGCCGCGAATCGCCTGGCGGATGCGGGACTCGTTCTCGATCAGGGCAAAGCGCACATACTCGTCGCCATATTCGCCGAAGCCGATCCCGGGCGAGACGCAGACCTTGGCCTCTTCCAGCAGGATGCGCGAGAACTCCAGCGAACCGAACTGGCGATACGGCTCCGGGATCCTGGCCCAGATATACATGGACGCCTTGGGCACATCGACCATCCAGCCCGCCTCATGCAAGCCCTTGACCAGCACATTGCGGCGCCGCTCGTAGTTGGCGCGGATCTCTTCCACGCAGGACTGGTCGCCCTCCAGCGCCGCAATCGCCGCCACCTGCACCGGCGTGAAACTGCCATAGTCGTGATAGCTCTTGATGCGCGCCAGCGCCGCCACCAGGCGGGCATTGCCGACCATGAAGCCGATCCGCCAGCCGGCCATGTTGTAGCTCTTGGAGAGCGTGAAGAATTCCACCGCCACCTCGCGCGCGCCCGGCACCTGCATGATGGAAGGGGCTTTCCAGCCATCGAAGGTGATATCGGCATAGGCCAGGTCATGCACCACCAGGATCTGGTGCTCGCGCGCCAGCTTGACCACGCGCTCGAAGAATTCCAGCTCCACGCATTGCGCAGTCGGATTGGAGGGGAAGCCCAGGATCATCATCTTGGGCTTGGGATAGCTCTCGCGCACCGCGCGTTCGAGCTCATCGAAGAAATCCACGCCCGGGCTCATGCGCACCGAGCGGATATTGGCGCCGGCGATGACCGCGCCATAGATATGGATGGGATAGCTGGGATTGGGCACCAGCACGGTATCGCCCTTGTCCAGCGTGGCCAGCATCAGATGCGCCAGGCCTTCCTTGGAACCGATGGTGACGATGGCCTCGCTGTCGGGATCGAAGTCCACCTCGTAGCGGCTGCGATACCAGTGCGCGATGGCACGACGCAGACGCGGGATCCCCTTGGAGGACGAATAGCCATGCGTATCCGGGCGCTGCGCCACCTCCACCAGCTTCTCCACGATATGCGGCGGCGTGGGACCGTCGGGATTGCCCATGGACATGTCGATGATGTCCTCGCCGCGGCGGCGCGCGGCCATCTTGAGCTCGGCAGTGATGTTGAAGACGTAGGGCGGCAGCCGTTCGATACGTGGGAAGCTGACCGGGAAGGCCTCGGCAGGTACAGCGGAGGAAGACGAAGCGGAGGAAGAAGAAGCGTCAGGCGTGCGCGAGGAATCGCGCGAATCTGCGGATTGCGTCATGAGGGTCTTTCACGTAAGCGCCCGGAACCGTCCGAGCGACGTTGGAACGAATGTTCCGCGAAAGATTCTATGCGCGATGCCGCAGATGCACAAGCGCGATTTTCTGCTGCGCCATCGGGGACGGCTACTCGTACTTGCGCGCGTCCTCGATGACCTTGCCATCGTTGGGCAGGCTGCCCGGTGCCACCAGCAAGACCTCGCCGCGCAACTTGGTGACGTCGCGCAGACTGCCTGCCAGCGCCCCCACGTCGATGCCCGGATTGGCCGGATCACCCACTTCGCAATGCAGGGTCATGATGTCGTTGGCCATCTCGCCCGAGACCACCAGGCGCGCCCGCAGCACGTCGCCATGCCGGCGCACCACGTCAGCCACCTGGGAAGGATGGACGAACATGCCGCGCACCTTGGTAGTCTGGTCGGCCCGCCCCATCCAGCCCTTGATGCGGGTGTTGGTGCGCCCGCAGGGAGACACGCCCTGCACCACCGCCGACAGGTCGCCGGTGCCGAAGCGGATCAGCGGATAGTCGGGATTGAAGGAGGTCACCACCACCTCGCCGACCTCGCCCGGGGCCACCGGATCGCCCGTGCCGGGACGCACGATTTCCAGGATCAGCGACTCATCCAGCACCATCCCGGGATGGACCTGCCCCTCGCTCATGGTCTCGTAGGCGATATTGCCGATATCGGCCGAGGCATACAGTTGCAGCACCTGTGGCACGCCGTGCGCATGGAACCAGGCGCGCAGCGACGGCGGCAAGGCCTCGGCACTGACCAGGGCGCGCTGCACGCTGCTGATGTCGGCGCCCATTTCCTGCGCCTTCTCGATGATGATCTTCAGGAACGACGGCGTACCCACATAGGCATCGGGCTTCAAGGCCGTCATGGCATTGACCTGCAGTTCGGTCTGGCCGATGCCGGCCGGGATCACCCCGCAGCCCAGTCGCGCCGCACCGCCCTCGACCATGAAGGCCGCCGGCGTGAAATGGTAGGCAAAGCAGTTCTGCAGCAGATGTCCGGGCTGCAGTCCGAGTGCCTTCATCGGGCTGGCAAAGCGCCACCAGTCGGCCCCGTGACCTTCGGGATCGAAGATCGGCCCCGGCGAGACGAACAGCCGGCGCAAGGACCGTACCGGTGTGGTATTGAGGCCACCGAAGGGACTCTCGTGCGTCTGCAGGTCCTTCAGGTCGGACTTGCGCGTCACCGGCAGGCGCGCCAGGTCGCCGCGCGAACGGATCGCCTGCGCCTCCACGCCCTGCAGGATGCGCGCCCAGCCGGGCGCTGCCTGTGCGCGTGCCACCAGTTGCGGTAGGGCCTGCATCAATTGGTCTTCGCGCTGCCCGGCATCACGCCGCTCCAGCGCATCGAGTTCTGCCAGCACCAGCCTGGGATCAGCCATGATGCCCTCCCCTCAGGCCAGCCAGCGCTTGCGGCGCCGATAGAACTTCATGTCGCGGAAATTCTTGCGCCCGGCCGCCGAGACGCCCAGGTAGAACTCCTTGACGTCCTCGTTATCGGAGAGATCGCTGGCAGCACCTTCCATGACCACGCGGCCATTCTCCAGGATGTAGCCGAAGTCGGCATAGCGCAGCGCCACCATGGTGTTCTGCTCGGCCAGCAGGAAGGACACCTTCTCCTTGCTGTTCAAGTCCTTGACGATCTCGAAGATCTCTTCGACGATCTGCGGCGCCAGTCCCATCGAGGGCTCGTCCAGCAGGATCATCGAGGGCTTGGCCATCATGGCGCGGCCGATGGCGGTCATCTGCTGTTCGCCGCCAGAGGTATAGCCGGACTGCGACTTGCGCCGCACCTTCAGGCGCGGGAAATAATCGTAGATCTTTTCCAGCTCCTGCCTCACTTCGGCATTGCTGATGCCGCGCGTATAGGCGCCGGTCAGCAGGTTTTCTTCCACGGTCAGGTGGCCGAAGCAGTGCCGTCCCTCCATCACCTGGATCACACCGCGCTTGACCAGATCGTTGGGGGTCATGCGGTCCACGCGCTCGCCACGGAACTCGATGCTGCCCTTGGTCACGTCGCCGCGTTCGGCATGCAGCAGGTTGGAGATGGCCTTGAGGGTGGTGCTCTTGCCCGCGCCATTGGCCCCCAGCAGGGCCACGATCTTGCCCTCGGGCACATCCAGCGAGACGCCCTTCAGGACCAGGATCACGTGGTCATAGATGACTTCGATATTGTTGATCGACAGTGCCTTGCCCGCTGCTGCGTTGGACGCAGCCGGCACGGCGGTCGAAATGGGTGTGGCGTTCATGTGCATTCGCAATCCGAAAAAAGCGCCGGTAGCCATGGGAGACGTGCAAGGCCACCGGCGCAAGCGCCTACTTCATGCAGGCAGGAGTGATGCCTTTCTCTTTTGCGTATTTGGCGGCGGAGGCCTTGAACAGCGGGTGGATCAGGTTCTTGTTACCCTCGATCCAGTCCGACACCAGCACCCACTTGCTGCCATCCCATTGCTGGATCCTGACCTTGCCCGAACCCTCATGGTTCTCGCAGGAGGTCTTGATCTCCGGCAGCAGGCCGGTAGCGCCCAGGGCCTTCAGGCGGGCGTCGGTGATGTTGAGGTTCTCCAGGCCCCAGCGCACCTGTTCGCCGCTCATGACTTTTCCTTTGCCGAACTTGTCTTGTGCCGTGCGCACCGCTTCAACGGTCGCAATGGCCGCCGACACGCCGCGGTTGTAGAGGATGGAGCCGAGCTTGTTCTTGTCCTGCATGTTGCCGCGGCCCGCGCCGTAGACCACCTTGTCGATATCGGCGATCACCGGCACATCCTTGCCGGCCACGTTCCAGGTAGCCGACAGGTAGCCCTTGGCGGCTTCGCCGGCGGGAATGGTGTCTTCCTCGGAACCGGCCCACCAGGAACCGATGATCTTGTCACGCGCGAAGCCCACCTTCTGCGCCGCCTTCAGCGCGGTCTGGTTCATCACGCCCCAGCCCCAGAAGATCACGTAGTCGGGGTTCTCCTGGCGGATGCGTAGCCACTGCGCACCCTGCTCGTTGCCGGGGTGCGCCACCGGGATCTCCACCAGCTTGAACTTGCCGATGGACGACTCGGCCTGCAGCGCCACGATGGGTTCCTTGCCATAGGCCGAATCGTGATACAGGAACACGATCTTCTTGCCCGCCAGCGAACCGCCGTTCTTGGTCGCCAGGTACTTGACGATGGCCGAGACCTGCATCTGGTAGGTCGTCACCAGCGGGAAAGCATATGGGAACACCGAGCCATCCACCGCATCGGTGCGGCCATAGCCGATCATCAGCAATGGCACCTTGTCTTCGGCGGTCTTGTCGATCAGGGCATAGGAGATGCCGGTGGCCATCGGGTTGATGGCCGTGCCGTGGGTCACGGTATTCTTGTTCTTCATGCGCTCGTAGCACTCCACGCCCTTGGCGTTGTTGTACTCGGTCTCGCACTCTTCCCAGGAGAGCTTGACGCCATTGACGCCACCTTCCTTGAGATTGACGTAGTTCAGGTAATCGACATAGCCGCCATAGTAGGACTGGCCATTGGTGCCATACGGCCCGACCCGGTAGCTGGGGATGGCGATGAACTGGTCGCTAGTCTGCGCCAGCGCCGGCACTGCCGCCGACAGCAGGCCGGCCGCGCAGGCGGTGGCCAGCACCAGCTGCCTCAGATGCTTCATGCTTTTCATGGTCTCGTCTCCTTTATGTTGTCGTTGCCGACTTTTATCGGGCACCGGTGTCCCGGCCCTTCCTACCTTGAATCGAAGATGCGGCGCGTCAGTGCGGGAACGGCCACAGGCGCAGTTTTTCCTTGGCGATCTGCCACAAGCGGGCCAGTCCGTGCGGCTCGGCGATGAGGAAGAAGATGATCAGCGCGCCGAATACCATCAGCTGGATATGCGACACCGTGGCATTAGTGAACGGCAGGTGCAACAGCTCGGCCAGCGGCGGCAAGGCGTTGTCCAGGAAGATCGGCAGCAGCAGGATGAAGGCCGAACCCAGGAAGGAACCGAGGATGCTGCCCACGCCACCGATGATGATCATGAACAGGATGCGGAAGGACAGGTCCAGCGAGAAGCCATCCGGCTCCACCGACCCGAGGTAGCAGAAGGCGTAGAGTGCGCCGGCCACACCGCAGTAGAAGGAACTCACCGCAAAGGCGGTCAGCTTGGTGCGCATCAGCGGGATGCCGATCACCTCGGCGGCCACATCCATGTCGCGCACCGCCATCCAGGCGCGGCCGGTGGAAGAGCGCACCAGGTTCTTGGCTACCAGCGCGAGCACGCTGACGATGGCCAGCACGAAGAGATACTTGCGTACCGGCGTGTCGATGGCCAGGCCAAAGAAATCGATCTTGGGCGTACTGATCACGCCCGAGGAACTGTCATTGGAGAACCAGGAAAACTTGGTCAGCGCCCACACCACGAAGAACTGTGCGGCCAGCGTGGCCACGGCCAGGTAGAAGCCCTTGATGCGCAGCGATGGCAGCCCGAAGAGCACCCCCACCAGGGCCGCGCAGCCCCCCGAGAGCAGCAGCGTGGCGACGATGGGAATGCCCTCGATGCGCAGCTGGAAATTGTAGGCCGCGTAAGCCCCCACGGCCATGAAGGCAGCCGAGCCCAGCGAGAGCTGGCCGGCGTATCCGGTCAGCACGTTCAGGCCCAGGGCTGCCAGGGCAAACACCAGGAACGGCACCAGGATGGCCGAGAACCAGTATTCGTTGCCCAGCAGGGGCACGCCCAGGAAAGCAAAGGCCATGAACAGCGTGAAGATGATCCGGTCCTGGCGGATCGGGAAGATCTGGCTGTCGGCGAGGTAAGTGGTCTTGAATTGTCCGGCTTCACGGTACAGCATTGCATCCTCCTTGTTGCTGGATTGAAGAGCCCGTTCGGGCTGAGTAGCCGCCCCAGGCGGCGTATCGAAGCCTGCGCGCAAGCTCCCGATCACGGAAACTGCCCTTCGATACGGCCTTCGGCCTACTCAGGGCGAACGGCGTCATATCGCCATCATTGTTTCGCCCCACTGTCATACCCGGTCGATATGCCGCTCACCGAACAGCCCTTCCGGCCGCACCAGCAGGAACAGCAGCGCGAACACATAAGGGAACCAGCCTTCGATGCCGCCGAAGTTGCCGCCGAAGGCATCCTGCATCACCGGCGGAATATAGATCTCGGCCAGCTTCTCGGAAGCGCCGATGATGAGCCCGCCCACGATGGCGCCAGGAATCGAGGTAAAGCCGCCGAGGATAAGCACCGGCAAGGCCTTCAGCGCCGTCATGGTCAGCGCGAACTGCACGCCATTGCGCGAACCCCACAGCAAGCCCGCCACCAGCGCCACGAAGCCGGCCACGCCCCAGACCACCGCCCAGATATGCTGCAGCGGGATACCCAGCGACAGCGCGGCCTGGTGATCGTCGGCCACGGCACGCAGCGCGCGGCCCACCTTGGTCTTCTGGAAGAACAGCGCCAGCGCCGCCACCAGGGCCACCACCATGCCCGAGGCAAACAGGTCGAACTTGGAGAGGCCGATACCGAGGCTGTCCATCACCGACTGGATCGGTTCATCGACGATGCCCAGGTCGATGGGACGCACCTCGCTACCGAAGAGCAAGGGGCCCAGCCCTTCGAGGAAGAAGGTCAGGCCGATGGTGGCCATGAACAGCGTGATGGGCGGCTGGTTGACCAGCTTGCGCAGCACGAAACGTTCGGTGGCCAGCCCCACCAGGATCATCACCACGAAGGCGCCGATGATGGCCGCCCACATCGGCATGCCCTTGTCCATCAGGCCCACCACCGCCAGCGCGGCAAAGTAGACCATCGCGCCCTGGGCGAAATTGAACACGCCCGAGGCCTTGTAGATCAGCACGAAACCCAGCGCCACCAGCGAATACATCAGGCCGGACAGCAGGCCACTGAGCGTCACTTCGAGAAAGAATTGCATATCGTCTCCTTGCTACCGCCTTCGATATCGTTTTTATTATTTATATTATTTTGTGATTTCCACCCTGCCCGGCCGCACGCTCAATGCGAGGTACCTAGATAGGCCTTGATCACTTCCGGATTGCCCATCACCTCGTCCGGGGTGCCGTCGCCGATCTTCTTGCCGTAATCCAGCACCACCACGCGGTCCGAGATATCCATCACCACGCCCATGTCGTGTTCGATGAGGACGATGGTGGTGCCGAACTGGTCATTGACGTCCAGCACGAAACGGCACATGTCCTGTTTTTCTTCCACGTTCATGCCGGCCATGGGTTCGTCCAGCAACAGCATGCTGGGTTCGGCCGCCAGCGCCCGCGCCAGTTCGACACGCTTTTGCAGACCATAAGGCAGGCGCCCTACCGGCGTCTTGCGGATATGCTGGATCTCCAGGAAGTCGATCACCTCCTCCACCTTGCGACGGTGCTCGATTTCCTCGTTGCGTGCCGCGCCCCACCACAGGGCATTCGACAGCAGGCCCGAGCGCATCTTGGTGTTGCGCCCGGTCATGATGTTGTCCAGCACGGTCATGCCCTTGAACAGGGCGATGTTCTGGAAGGTACGTGCAATGCCCTGGCGCGCAATCGCGCTGGGCGGCATGCCACGGCGCGACTGGCCGCGATAGAGGATGTTGCCCTTCTGCGGATGGTAGACGCCGTTGATGACATTGATCATCGAACTCTTGCCGGCGCCATTGGGGCCGATGATGGCGCGGATCTCGTGTTCGCGCACATCGAAGGAGATATCCGTCAGGGCACGCACGCCCCCGAAGGACAGCGAGATGTTCTGCAGGTCGAGGATGACCTCGCCGATGCGCCGGCCGCTGGCGGTGACAGCCGCCTGCTCGTCGGGACTGGTCACCGGCGGCATCCCCGAGGGGAGGATTTCTGAGGACAGGTGTCGTTTCATGGTCGTGTTCATTCAGCGATGGTCTGGTTCGGGCTACGCTGGTGGCCGGGCATGTGGCCCGGGACGAGAAGGCGTTTTTCTCAGGCGGCGCTTTGCAGCGTCTTGTAGGTCTTGGCGTCGGCGATCCTGAGGTCGGCAGCGATCATGCCCTGGCGACCATCCTCGAACTTCACCTGCGTCTCGATGTACTGGGAGGGCTTGCCCTCATAGAGCGCCTCGATGAGCAGCGCGTACTTGTCGGCGATGAAGCCGCGCCTCACCTTGCGGGTACGGGTCAGCTCCTCGTCGTCGGGATCGAGCTCCTTGTGCAGCACCAGGAAGCGATGGATCTGCGAATCGGCCAGCAGCGGATCGGCCACCAGGTCAGCATTCACCTTCTCCACGCACTCGCGCACCAGCTCGTAGACGGCCGGATTGGCAGCCAGGTCGGTATAGCCGCTATACGGCAGGTTGCGCCGCTCGGCCCAGTTGCCCACCGCATCCATGTCGATGTTGATGAAGGCCATGCATTGCTCGCGGCCATTGCCGAAGGTCACCGCCTCCTTGATGAAGGGGAAGAACTTCAGCTTGTTCTCGATGTACTTGGGCGCGAACATGCTGCCGCAGGCCATCTTGCCGACATCCTTGGCGCGGTCGATGATCTTGAGATGACCGTCGCTGTCGAAGAAGCCGGCGTCGCCCGTATGGAAGTAGCCATTGGCGTCGATGGCTTCAGCGGTGGCTTCGGGACGCTTGAAGTATTCCTTCATCAGTCCGGGCGAGCGCACCAGCACTTCACCGCTGTCGTCGATGCGGACTTCCACGCCCTTCATCGGACGCCCCACGCTGTCGAGCTTGACGTCGCCCGAGGGCTGCATGCACACCGTCACGCAGGTCTCGGTCATGCCATAGAGCTGCTTGAGGTTGATGCCCAGTGAGCGATAGAAGTCGAACAGGTCCGGGCCGATGGCCTCGCCGCCGGTATAGGCCACGCGCAGGCGCGACATGCCCAGCACGTTCTTCAGCGGGCCATACACCAGGAAATTGCCCAGCGCATATTGCAGGCGATCCAGCAGCGACACACCCGACTTGCCGTCGAGGATACGCATGCCGACCCGGCGCGCCACGCCCATGAAGCCATGGAACATCTTGCGCTTGAGCCAGCCCGCATCCTCGATACGGATCATCACCTGGGTCAGGATGTTTTCGTACACGCGCGGCGGTGCGAAGTAGTAGGTCGGGCCGATCTCGCGCAGGTCGGTCATCACCGTATTGGGTGACTCCGGGCAATTGAGGCAGAAGCCGGCCACGTGCTGCTGGGCGAACGAATACAGGAAGTCACCCACCCAGGCCAGTGGCAGGTAGCAGAGAATGTCGTCGTTCTCGTCGAGGTGGTCGAACTCCACCAGCGTGCGGGCCGTGGTGACCATGGCCCGGTGCGAGTGGCACACGCCCTTGGGCTTGCCGGTGGTCCCGGAGGTGTAGAGGATGATGGCCACATCGTCAGGGCTGCCGGCATTGACTTCGTTCTGGAAGAAATCCGGATGGGCGCGCTCGTAGGCGCGGCCCAACTCCTGCACGCGGGCAAAGGAGAGCAGTTCGGGCTGATGGTAGTTGCGCATGCCGCGCTCATCGTCATAGATGACGTGGGCGATGCGTGGCAGTTGCTCCTTGATCTCGAAGACCTTGTCGACCTGTTCCTGGTCTTCGGCCATGACGAAATCGACATTGGCATCGGTGAGCACATAGGCCATGTCGGCCGCCGGTGCGTCCTGGTACAGCGGTACCGGCATGCCTCCCAGGGCCTGCGCCGCCGACATCGCCCAGTACAGGCGCGGGCAGTTGTTGCCGATGATGGCCAGGCTCATGCCGCGCTTGAAGCCCAGGGCGGCCAGGCCGCAGGCAAAGGCGCGCACCTCATCGGCCACCTGGCGCCAGTTCGTGGTCTGCCAGATGCCCAGGTCCTTCTCGCGGAAGGCCGGCCGCGTGGGGCGGCTCTGGGCATGCGCCAGCAACAGCCGCGGAAAGGTCGCGGCATCCTTGTCTTGTCTCGTCTCCACCATCTTCCCACCTTAGTGTGCAGGTTCGAAAGATTCGCCTCGGTCTCTTGTCTCGGTCCCTGAAGCGAACCCGGTGTCGGATCAGTCTGTGCCGCCAGGCTTACGCTGCTCTTACTGCGGCATCGATCGGCCTGGTGTGCCAGCTGTCCTGTCTCTATTTCTCTTTATTTCCTTCTCCGGGCCTGAAGCCCTTTTTTGCGATGATAGTAGAGTCAGTTGTTGCCAGTGGATGTCATCTCACGGACAATTGACAAAACTTTTGATATTGCGACGCATCATCATGGAGACACCAATACGACGCATGCTGTCCAAGAGCATCTGGGCGCAGGCACTGACGGAAGACCAACTGGCCCGGGTGGAGTCGGAAGTGGTCAGCCGCAAGATTCCCGCCGGCGGTTACGTCTGCCGCAAGGGCGATCCGGTCGCCCACTGGATCGGTGTGCATGAAGGCTTGCTGAAGATGAGCAGTGTCTCGCCTGAGGGCAAGACGGTTTCCTTTGCCGGCATGGCCAATGGCGGCTGGCTGGGAGAAGGTTCGCTGCTCAAGGACGAGCCGCGCAAGTACGATGTGGTGGCACTGCGCGAGAGCGAGTTGCTCTACATGCCCAAGTCCACCTATATCTGGCTGCTGGACAACAGCATTCCCTTCAACCGCTTCCTGGTGACGCAGTTGAACGAGCGCCTGGGGCTGTTCATCTCGCTGGTCGAATACGACCGCATGCTGGAACCCGATGCCCGCGTGGCGCGCTGCCTGGCAGCCCTGTTCAATCCCTACCTCAATCCGGGCATCGGCCTGAACCTGCAGATCTCGCAGGAGGAAGTCGGCAATCTCTCCGGCACGTCGCGCCAGCGCGCCAACCAGGCCTTGCAGGTGCTGGAGAAGGCTGGGCTGCTCAAGGTCGACTACGGCAGCATCACCATCAATGACCTCGATGGCCTGAGGCAATTTCCCGGCTGACTTCACCTATCCGGTCACCCCGGGCAGACATGAAAAAGCGCGGCCAGGCCGCGCTTTTTTCAGATGCGCAATCGATTGCGCACGGACAGCAAAAAACTGCTCAGGCTGTGCCGGAAACCGGTCCCGTCTCCCCTGCCTCACCCATGCGCGCCGGACGGTTGCGGTTGCGCCAGTAGATGCCCGTGTCGGCTACGGTGCCCATGAATTCCTTGGGATCGGTGGACTTGACCACGTAGCCATTGGCGCCGAGTTCATAGCTCTGGTTGATATCGCGCTGGTCGTCAGAGGACGAGAACATCACCACCGGAATGTGCGACGTCGCGGCATTGGACTTGATGATCTTCAGGAAATCATGCCCGCTCATCAGCGGCAGGTTCAAGTCCAGCAGGATCAGGTAAGGATGCAAATCCTTGCGGCTGGCATAGTCCCCCTGGAAAAAGAATTCCTCGGCCAGTTCCGCATCGGCAAACCAGGTCAGCTTGTCGGCCAGCTTGCGCGTGCCCAGGGCCAGGCGCGTCAACTCGGCCACTTCCGGGCTGTCGTCGACGAGGATGATGTCATATTGCTCGATATCCATGGATGGATCGCTTTCTTCAGTAAATTTCAAGCTGGAACTCTTCTTGTTGGTCTGACCATTTCCTGGTTCCGCCGCAACGTCTACGCTCCCCTCGCATCCACGTTGCCGCCCCATCTTGTCAAACAGGAAATTGTCCAGCATCGGCGAAATACCAAAAAACCAGTGCCGACGCCGATTCCAGCACTGTCAGGGGATTATTGCACAGGCGATTTCAAAAGGAATCAGATTTTTCCTGACGGCCATCCGCCTCGCCGATCGCCATGTCTCACTTGTCCGGCGTGGCGATGCCGGTGCGAATGGCATAGCGCACCAGGCCGGGCACGTCGCGGATATCGAGCCGCTCCATCAATTGCGCACGGTGCGTCTCGATGGTCTTGGCACTGACGTTCAACTGGTAAGCGATCTCCTTGGTATTGTTGCCCTCGGCAATCAATTGCAGGATCTCGCGCTGCCGTGGCGTGAGCACTTCCACCGGCGTGCCGTTCTGGGCCACGCGCTTCATGTAGTTGTCCAGGGCCTCGCGCGAAATGTGCGAATCGAGGTACTGGCGACCATGCTTGACCTCGTAGAGTGCCTTCTCCAGCTCGGTAGCGGCCGAATCCTTGAACAGGTAGCCATTGGCGCCGGCATTCAAGGCCTGCATCACGTATTCCTCGCTGCCATACATCGACAGCATCAGGAAGCGGATGGTCGGATAATCGCCCCGCAGGCGGCGCAGCGCCTCCAGTCCATTCATCCCTTTCATGGCGATATCGAGCAGCACCAGGTCGGGGTTGAGCTTGGGGATCATCTCGATGACCTCGGCGCCATCGGACGCCTCGCCGACCACTTCCACGCCGGGCATGGCGGTCAGCAAGGCTTTGATGCCACTGCGCACCAGCGCGTGGTCGTCGGCCAGCATGATTCGGGTGAGCATGGTTACATCCTCCTGACGATGGGGGCAACCGGCAGGTGCATGACGATTTCCGTCCCTGCGCCGGGCGCCGATGAAATATCCATGGATCCGCCTACCAGCACGGCCCGCTCTTCCATGTTGAGCAAGCCGAAGCTGGTACCGGAAATGGCGTTGCTGCGGGCACGCTCGATGTCGAAACCGCGACCATCATCGCGGATGCTGAGGAAGACCTGATCCTGCTGGCGATCGACCTTGACCCAGATGTTCTGGCATTTGGCGTGGCGCAGGATATTGGTGACCGCTTCCTGCACGATGCGAAAAGCAGTGTTCTCGATGTCATGATGCAGCTCGCGGTCGTGGCCGCTGCTCTCGAACCAGCCACTGACATTGGCCAGCTTGGACTTCTGCTCCACATAGGAGCGCAGCGCCGCGATCAGGCCCAGGTTGTCCAGCTGGGGCGGACGCAGATCCAGCGACAGGCTGCGCACCTGGGCCAGCACGGCGGTGACGATATCGATGCCATTCTGCAGCGACGGCCCTTCCAGGGTGCCGGTCTTCTTGATGGTTTCGAGATTGATCTTCAGCGCCGTGAGCGACTGCCCGACATCGTCGTGCAAGCCGCGCGCCAGGTGCTGGCGCTCGCGCTCCTGCACCTCGATCACGCGCGAGGACAGCAGTTGCTGGCGCTGGATCGCCAGCTCCAGCTCGCGCCGCGACTGCTCGCGCTCGGTGACGTCGATGGCCAGGCCGGCGACCATGTCGCCCTTGCCTTCGCCACTGATGGGAAACCGCACCACATCCAGGATGCGGGCATTGTGGTTATGGTCGAACACGGTTTCCTGGGTGTGCAGCTCGCACTTCTCTTCCAGGACCTTGCGGTCGTACTCCTGCGACGCCTCGGCGGCACCGGTGCTCATGAGCTCGGCATCGGTCATGCCATCCATGTCCCCGGGCGTCATGCCAAAGAACGCCGACTGCGCCGGATTGACGTAGCTGTAGCGCAGTTGCGAATCCTTGATCCAGGTCGGCATCGGCGCGGCATTCATGAAGGCATTGAAGCGTGCCTGCATCTCGCGCAGCGCCTGGGCGCTGGCGCGCTGCTTGCGACGGGCCTGGGAATCGCGCAGCTCGCGGTCGACCGCATGCGGCAGGCGGGCGATGGCGCTCTTGAGGAAGTAATCCTGGGCGCCGGCCTTCATCACCTCCACCGCCGTCTGCTCGCCGATCACGCCGGAGACGATGATGAAGGGGGTCTGGTCATTGTCCTGCTTGACCAGCTTCAATGCCTCCACGCCGCTGAACATGGGCATGGAATAGTCGGAAATGACGATATCCCAGCGCTGCTCGTGCAGCGCCGCCAGCAGCGCCTGTTCATCATCCACGCGCTGCCAGGTCGGCTCGAAGCCGCCGCGCTTGAGCTCTCGCACCATCAGCACGGCGTCTTCTTCCATGTCTTCGACAAACAGTACTCGCAGGGGAATACTCATGGCTCCAGTCTCACAGGTTCACACTCTCACATTCATCGGCCCAGGAGGGCCTCATCTAATTTCGTTCAGGCCCGGCGCCAGGCCCTTGCGCGGCAGCGAGAAATAGAAGCTCGCGCCTTCCTTGGGCTTGCTCTCGGCCCATACCCGGCCGGTATGACGGATCACGATACGCTGCACCAGCGCCAGGCCGATACCGGTTCCGGCATATTCCTCCTGGCGATGCAGACGCTGGAAGGTACCGAAGAGCTTGTGCGCATAGCGCATGTCGAAGCCCACGCCATTGTCATGCACGCCGTAGATGTACTCCTCCGGCCCCACCAGCATGCTCACCCGCACCACTGGCCGCTCGCTCTTGCTGCTGAACTTGACGGCATTGCTGAGCAGGTTTTCCCACACCTGGGTGATCAGGCCACGATTGGCCACCGCACCCTCCAGCCGTGGAACCTCGAACTCGACGCCTGGATTCTCCTGGCGCAGCCCGGCGATCACCTGTGCCACCAGGTCATCCATGGAGAAGCGCTCCAGCGTCAGCTCGCCGGTGGTGGACTTGGCCAGCTTGAGCAGGTCATTGATCAGCTCATCCATCTTGCGCACGTTGCGGCGGATCACCTGCAACTGCTCGCGGCCCTTCTCATCGATGGCTGCCGCGTAGTCCTCTTCCAGGATCATGGCGTAGCCGGAGATGGCACGCAGCGGCGCGCGCAAGTCGTGCGAGACGGAATAGGAAAAACTCTCCAGTTCCTTGTTCACGCTGTGCAGATGCTGGGCCTGACGCTTGAGATCGGCATTGAGGGCCTCGATCTCGTCTTCGGCGCGCTTGCGGTCCGAGATGTCATAGATGACGGTGCGGCTGATGAGACGGCTGTTATCCCGGCTGGGAATGGCGGTGGCATTGACCAGCGCCGTGAATTCGCTGCCATCGGCCCGGCGATAGTTCAGATCGATGCCGCTGATCTCGCGCCGGAGCAGGAACTGCGGCTGCAGTTCGCGCAGGTAGCGCTCGGCGCTGGCCGGTGCCAGCAGGTCGGTGTGGGTCATGCGCCCCACCACCTCGTCACGGGTATAGCCCAGCCACTTCAGCTCGGTATCGTTGATCTTGATGATCTTCTTGTCGGTCTCGTCAACCGTGTGATAACCGCAGGGGGCATTGTTGTACAGGTCTTCGATCTCGTCGGAATAGGCCTGGGCACGCTGCTGTGCCTCGATGCGCCGGCGCATCTCGCGACGCAGCTTGTTATAGACCAGCACCAGCAGGGTGATGCTCACCAGGCTGCCGCTGAGCACCATCAGGATGGTCAGGTCGGCGCTGGCCGCAGTCTCCTGCGAGCGCGTGGCCAGCAGCGTGTTCTCGTTGCCCTTCATCTCGTTGAAGCCGTCCCGGATCTGGTCGCTCAGGGCCTTGCCTTCCAGCACGCGCTGGCGCGCCACCGTCCGATCTATCTCCAGCAATTGCCGCGCCATGGTCAGGCGCTGGATCACCAGCTCCTCGGTATGCTCCAGTACGCGCATCTGCTGGACGTTGTCGACCATCAGCCGGCGCAGCTCGCGCATCAGGGCGTCGGCCTGCCGTGCCCCGGTATCGAAGCTGGCGCGGTACTCCTCGTTGCCCGACAACACGTACCCACGCGAACTGCTGACAGCATCGCGCACGGTGGAATTGGCCTCCTCCAGCACCTTCAGCACCGTATGGGTGTGCTGCAGCCAGACCGCACGCTCCTCGAAGTCACGCACGCTGCGATAGGAAAAACCGGCCACGCCCAGAAGGAGCAGCAAGGCCAGGAAGAAGAATATGCCTGTACTGGCACGGGCCAGTCCGCTTTGTTTGTTCATCGGCATGGTTCAAACCAATAGGCAGCAAGCATCCAACCCGCTTGCGTCACCAGGCAAGCGCCCGGCAGTGCATGTGTTCATGTCTTCTCCAGAGAGCGCATGCACGCGCAAGTTCCTCGATATCCTGCAAGCCGCCAGAGGCGGATCGCAGCACTGCCTTACCGCTACCCTTTCGCTTCACAGTCACTCTGTACACGTGCAACTTGGTTACTCTCCTGGTCAGCCAATACCGCCATCCTCGATCACCACGATGGCACCGCTTCTTGCTCGCATCAGGATAGACACCGTTGCTGCCCGGCCGTCAGGGTGGAACGCCGCCGCTTTCCCTGCGAGAAAACGGCAAGTGACGACTGACATGGGCCTCCGGGACAGTGGCAACGACCGCAGGCAGACATTGCCGGGGCCTGCAGCCACCGACCGGAAAATGATTCCTTGCTATCAAATGTTTTCATTCTTATAGCAAATTACTCTATCTGCATCGATCACGTCTCGACGACGCTGTTGCTTCTTCGCACTTTCCTGAATATTTATTCGAATTAATTCTATAATAGTATCAAGCTTTTATTGTGACTAGCCGGCACCCTACAACAATGAAAAATTCGCATCTTTTCCTGCTGGCCGCCGGTCTTTTATTTTGCTACGCGCCAGAGCTACTGGCGGCAAGCTCGACTGGCAATCTCGACATCACAGCCATGGTGCCGACGCAATGTATCGTCCAGAGCGCCGCCCTGCCTTTCGGCACCTATTCTTCCGGCGCCATCCAGCAGAACGCCCAGATCGGCGTGACCTGTTCCAGCGGCACCAGCTATACGGTGAGCCTGGATGCCGGCACGGCCTCCGGTGCCAGCACCGCCAACCGCAAGATGGTCAGCACCGATGGCAGCAACTCGCTTAATTATGGCCTGTACCAGGATGCCGCACGCACTCGCACCTGGGGCAATGCCAACGGCACCGATACGCTGTCCGGCGTAGGCAACGGCAACAGCCAGAGCATTCCGGTCTACGGCTACGTCCCCGCTGGGCAGACTTCGCGTGCGGGCGTCTACAGCGACGTGGTCGCCATTACCCTGTCCTACTGATCACACTGGCTTGCGGCGGCGGCATTCGGCCCGCCTGATGTAGGCGCTCCTGGCGGCCAGTTACGACCATGCTGGCGGCATGTCGTCTGCAATATCTCTTCCTGATCCCACCCCTTAGTCACTCCCGCTCGCGCTCTTCTTTCATCCGGTCTCACTTGGGTCATGCCGTCAATCAACTTGTCGCATGGCATTATTAGTCACGCCGATTCACTTAATTTCTTAACTTTTGATCAAATTTTGTGGCTTGCCTGCAACTTTGACGATTACTTAACTATCTTTTCGTTTTACTCTAGAAAAAATGACATTCGCCTGACAACTAGAGTGGAGATTTCGTAGCGTGACGAGATCCGGATCCATTTTTTGGCGGCTGACCAGGTTCTGGTCCATGGCCTGCCTCGTAAGCGCAGGGGGGATACAAGCGGCGCTGGCGTCGAACTTCGAGATCGCCCCGGTGGTGCTGGAGCTTTCGTCTTCGCGCACCGCTGGCGTGGTCAAGATCGTCAACAACGACAACCACGTCGTCTCGCTGCAGATCCGCGCCTTCGACTGGAACCAGGTTGACAGCAAGGACGACCTGCAGCCGACCCAGAACCTGATCATCAGTCCGCCGGTCTTCAGCCTGGCGCCTGGCGCATCGCAGGTCATCCGGGTGGTCTCCAAGCAAGCCGCCGGCAACAGCGAGATCGCGTTCCGGCTGCTGATCGACGAGATCCCCTCGGCCGCCGAGGGCGCCACGATCAACTTCAAGTTCCGCATCTCGATGCCCGTGTTCATCGCCGCCAATGGCCAGGCCAAGACACAGCTTGACTATCAGTTACGTGCCGGCAAACCTGCCCGACTGCAGGTGCTGAACACCGGCAATCGCCGCTCGCGCCTGCTCGACCTGATGCTGACCCTGCCCAATGGCAAGACCATCAAGGCCCCGGCCGGCAGCAACCCTTATACGCTGGCCGGGGTGACGCGCCAGTACGTGATCGATACCGAGACCCCGCTCGCCACTGGCAGCAAAGTCAAGTTGAGCGCCAACAGCGATACCGGGCCGATTGATGCCGAACTGACCGTCGCGCCTTGAGTTGCCTCTCGCGCTGGCTACTGGCTCTGATCCTGCTGCTGGTGGGCGTGGTCGGACGCGCCGCCCAGCCGGGTGAGGACATCCTGCTGCTGGAGGTGTCCATCAATGGCCGCGGGACCGACCTGGTAGCGCAGTTCACGCGTCGCCAGCAACAGCTTTACGCGACCACCGCAGAACTGCGCAGCCTGAAGCTGCGCATCGATGGCGCAGACGACGACCTGGTGGCGATTTCTTCCATCGCCAGCCAGATCGATCTGGACGAAGCCGGCGCCCGGATCAACCTTGCCATTCCGGCCCGATTCATGAATACCACCGACATCGACGCCAACAGCACTGCCGAGAAGGTCCCGCTCTCGCCCGGCGGGCGCGGACTGGTGCTCAACTACGACCTACTGGCCAGCAACAGCCAGGGCCAGCATGCCCTGGGCGGCCTGTTCGATGGCCGCTGGTTTTCCGGCAGCAGCGTGTTCAGCTCGACCGGTCTTGGCTATACCGGCAATAGCGGCGGTGTCTCCGCGCGCCTGGAAAGCACCTATACCTATTCCGAACCCTCCAGCCTGATCCGTTATCGCGCGGGCGACGTCATCAATGGCAGCCTGGCCTGGAGCCGTTCGGTGCGCATGGGGGGCTTCCAGTACGCCTCCGACTTCAGCCTGCGGCCCGACCTGGTGCGCTTCCCTACGCCGTCCCTGGGCGGCGAGACGGTGGTGCCGTCGACCGTCGACCTGTTCGTCAACGGTGTGCGGCAACTGTCGCAACCGGTGCCGCCCGGCCCCTTCGAGATCCGGCAACCGCCCATTGCCAGCGGCGCCGGCCAGATCGCCGTCGCCGTCACCGACGAGCTGGGCCGCCAGACCTTCCGCACGGTCAACTTCTATGCCACCGATCGCCTGCTCAAGACGGGCTTGTCTTCCTACTCGGTCGAGGGCGGCTGGGTGAGGCGCAACTATGGCTTGCGCAGCAATGATTATGGCCAGTTCGCCCTCTCCGGCACGGCGCGCCACGGCATGAACGACTGGATCACCCTGGAGGGACATGCCGAAGCCATGCGCGCCCTGACGCTGGCCGGCGGTGGTGCCGTGTTCAACCTGGACAACCGCGCGGTACTGGCCTCGGCCGTGGCGGCCAGCCGCTCCGATAGCAGTTCCGGACAGCAGGTATCACTGGCCATCGAACGCAATGCCGATCCACTGAGCATGTCGATCAGCCGTACCCAGTCCACCGAGGGCTACCAGGATATCGGCGCGGTCCAAGGTGCGCCGGTCTCGCGCAGCGCCACGGTGGCCACGCTGGGCGTGAACCTGCGCAGCGCTGGTTCCCTGAGCATGGCCTATGCCAGGACCAAGAGCCCGCTGCTCTTCACCGACCTCGGCACCACCGGCCTGGCCGACAGCGAGACCCTCACCGTGACCTATTTCAAGTCGGTGGGCAGCAATGCGAGCATGTACCTGACGGCTTACCGGGATTTCCGCAACAGCGGCTATGGCGCAACAGTGGGCCTGATCATTCCGCTGGGCGGCCGCGATGTCGCCGGCGCCAGCGTGGGCAGCAACAACGGCCAGCGCACCACGACCCTGCAGGCTGGCCGCTCGACGGTGGCCATCGGCGACCTCGGCTGGCAGCTGCAAGACACCGAGGGCAGCTACCAGCAACGCCTGGGGCAGCTCAACTACAAGAGCCGCTATGGCAGCTTCAACATGGCCGCCTCGCAGTCAGCCAATGTCACCAGCCAGCGCGTCGGCGCGCGCGGCGCATTCGCGGTCATGGATGGCAGTGTCTTCGCCGCGGACTGGATCGATGACAGCTTTGCCCTGGTCAATACCAGCGGCGTCAAGAACGTGGGTATCTATACGGAGAACCGCTACGCCGGCCGCACCGACGACAACGGCCAACTGCTGCTGAGCAATCTGCGCGCCTACGACGTTAACAAGATCTCCGTCGATGTGCTGGACCTGCCACTGACCCTGCAGCTGGACCAGTCCGACCAGTACGTCAAGCCACGTGACCGCTCCGGCGTGCTGGTCAACTTCACGACCCGGCGCGCCTCCGATGTCACCATCACGCTCAAGGATGGCGAGGGCAACTACCTGCCGCTGGGTTCGTCGATCCGGGTGCGCGAAACCGGCCTGCAGGCGCCGGTCGGGTATGACGGCGTGAGCTATCTGCAGGAGCTGGCCCCGGTCAATACCCTGGACGTACTGCTCCCCTCCGGAGCCCGCTGCCAGGCCACGCTCACGCCACCGGACCGCAGTGAGGGCGGCATGATCAACGAAGTCGTGATCTGCCGCTGAGGTCCGCCATGGAGCCGACATGAGACACCGACTTGCCACCCTGCCCGGCCTTGCCATCCTGCCATGCCTGGTCTTGGGGCTGCTGCCGGCCAGCGGCGCCCAGGCGCAGACGCTATGTTCGGCCACCTCCACGCCGGTGGCCTTTGGCGTGTACGATCCCCAGTCCAATAGCAATCTGGACAACAGCGGCAGCATCACCGTGACCTGCCAGGCCACGGTGTCCCTGCTGGTAGCCTATACGGTCAAGCTCAGCAGCGGCAACAGTGGCGCGTTCTCCCAGCGCAAGATGCTCAATGGCGCCACCGCCCTGAACTACCAGGCCTATATCGACTCGACGCGCACCACCATCTGGGGTGATGGCTCTTCCAGTACCGCGTATGCCACCGACGGCTACCTGCTGCAGGTCCTGACGCCGATCATCAAGAATTACACGGTCTACGGACGGGTCACGGCCAACCAGAACGTCAAGGCGGGCAGTTACCTGGATACCCTGACCATCCTCATCACGTACTGAAACCGGGATGGCGCGGCGCTGGACTCAGGATTGTCCTGACAGGATTTACCTGAGCACAAATGACGCACTCTCAGGAATGCCCGGATGCCAATAAAGGTAACCAGAAATTAAAGTATCTCCATACCAGCTGCACAGGGAAGTTCTTGCAAGGGGCAAGGACGGGGCAGCCAAACCAGGAGAAACCAAATGTTCTTTGCCAAGCAAAACCGTTTTGTCAGCGCTTCGATCGCCGCTATCGTCCTGGCCTCCAGTGCCCCGGCTTCCTTCGCTGCCACCGCGACTTCCTCGCTGACCATCAGCGCCTCGGTCGTGGCCTCCTGCACTGTGGTCGGTTCGGCCATCGCCTTCGGCGCCTACACCCAGACTCTGGTGAACCAGAGCGGCAGCATCACCGTACTGTGCACCAACGGCACCACCTACAACGTCGGCCTGGATGCAGGTACCGGCACCGGCTCCACCGTTTCCACCCGCAAGATGAGCGCCGCCGGCGGCGGCACCCTGAACTACTCGCTCTATCGCGATGCAGCCCACACCAACAACTGGGGTACCACCATCGGCACCGACACGGTCGCCGGCACCGGCTCCGGCCTGCTGCAGACGCTGACCGTCTACGGCCAGATCCCGGCCGCGCAGACTCCGCTGGCAGGTGCCTATTCGGATACCGTGACTGTCACGCTGACTTATTGATTTTGCTTGACGATCGCGCAAGCTGCGCGATACAACAGTTTCATCTGCAGTCATACCGGGGAAACCGGAGGGGGAGACGGCGCACTTCAGCCTGAAGTGCGCCGTTTTTTATTGCCGCCGATCAAGCCTGTGTCGTCACGGGCGTGGCCGGAAACACCTCCTGCACCAGCTGCATCTGCCGGGCGTGGTGCACGCTCTTGGACGCGGTCGGCCCCGACGCGGTGTTGTCGCGGCAAACGGCGCGCAGGCGCACCGTCGCCGGCAGGCTGGCTTCAATGTCTTCGCGCACGCACAGCCAGGCGCCCTGGCTGCGCTCTTCTTCCTGCACCCAGATCACCTCTTCCAGCGCCGGATAGCCCTCCAGCACCTGGCCTAGCGACGCTGCCGGGAAGGGATAGAGCTGCTCCACCGACAAGATGGCAGTGACATCATCGCCTGCCTCGGCCTGGCCCCTGGCCAGATCGTAGTAGACCTTGCCGCTGCACAACACCACCCGCCTGACCTGCGCCGCCGGCAGCGCAAGACGATCACCCAGGAAAGGCGCGAAGCCGCCCTCGATCAGGGCCGACAGCGGCGAGTGCGAACCGGCTTCGCCATGCAACACCACCTTGGGCGTAAATACCACCAGGGGCTGGGCGCCCTCCAGGGCTTGCTGGCGCAGCAGATGGAACCATTGCGCCGACGTCGATGGCATGGCCACGCGGATGTTGTTTTGCGCGCACAGCAGCAGCATGCGGCTGAGGTATCCGGTCGAGTGCTCCGGCCCCACTCCCTCGTAGCCATGAGGCAGCAGCATGGTGAGCCCCGAGCGATAGCCCCATTTACCCGTGCCGGAGGTGATGTACTGGTCAATCATGATCTGGGCGCCGTTGACGAAATCGCCGAACTGCGCCTCCCAGATGACCAATCCCGGACCGTGCACCTGGCTGCTGAAACCATATTCGAAACCCACCACCGCCTCTTCGCTCAAGGGCGAATTGATGATTTCCAGCGCAGCGCCGTCGACGGTCACTTCCCGCAGCGGCCAGAATTCGCGCTGCACGCCCTGCTCGGCATCAACCGCATGCCACACGGCATGACGGTGCAGGAAGGTGCCACGCTGTACATCCATGCCCGAGATGCGCACCGCCTGTCCCTGGCTGAGCAGGGAGGCATAGGCCATGTTCTCGGCGAAGGTCCACTGGCAGACCGCCTGCGGCGTCGTCACGCTGGCCTGCCACTGGGTAATCAGCTTGCCAATGGCGGCATGTGCCGCGAACCCTTCCGGCAGGGTCGTCATCCGTTCGACGAAATGACGCAGCTCGGCCAGCCCCGGATTTTCTCGCAACACCGGCGCCGGCTGCACTACCGGCTGAGCGTGTGCCGCCCCGTTTTCAACAACATCAGCCTGGAAGCGTGCCCGCGCCTCCAGCCGTGCCCGCGCCAGACCGGGCCAGCCATCGGCCATGCCCGGCTGGGCCGCCTGCTCGTAGCGCGCGGTGACGGTGGGATGCTTCTCGATGAAACCATGCAGCAAGGGTTGCGTGAAGGTGCTCGTATCCTGCTCGGAGTGGCCCCAGCGGCGGTAGCCAACCAGGTCGATGACCACATCGGACTGGAACTGCATGCGGTAGTCGAAGGCGATACGCGCCGCGCGCAAGACCATCTCCGGCTGATCGGCATTGACGTGCAGCACCGGCGCACCGACGACGCGGGCGATGTCGGTGCAATAACCGTGGTTCTCGGGATCGAGCGGATTGGGGGTGGTGAAGCCGATCTGGTTGTTGACGATGACGTGTACCGTGCCTCCCACCGTATAGCCGGGATGCTGCGCCAGCTTGAGCGACTCCATGACCACGCCCTGCCCGCAGAAGGCGGCATCGCCATGGATCACCACTGACGCCGGTACCTGGCCATGGATATCCTGCGCCTGGGCGCCGCGCACCATGCCCAGCAATACCGGATAGGCACTCTCCAGGTGCGAGGGATTGTGCGCCAGCAGCAGGGCGATCTGGCCATGGGCCGTGGGGCGTACGCTCTGGTGACCCAGGTGATACGGCAGATCGACCGCCCCGGCGGCGGCTGGCGTGGTTTTCTGCTTGTCGAAATATGCCACGATCTCGGCGGCCGGCATCTGCATGAAATTCACCAACAGGTTCAGGCGGCCCCGGTGCGGCATGGCAAAGAAGAGTTTCTCCAGCTGGTAGAAGCTGGCGCGCTCGGCCAGGCTCTCCATGAGCAGCAGCAGGCTCTCGCAACCTTCCAGGGAGAAGCGCTTGCCCAGCGGGTACTCCTCCTGGAGGAAGCGCTCCCATTCCTCGGCGGCCACCAGCCGCGTGAGCAAGGCGGCCCGTTCATGCCCGGCCAGTTCGGCCCCATGGTCTGGCGCCGCCAGGCGCGCCAGCAACCACTGGCCGCGGCTGTCATCACGGATACCACTGCAATCCACGCCCAGCGGGCCGCTGTAGAGCTTGCCCAGGTGATGGGCCAGGTCCCTGACACTGGTCAGGCCCAGGCCATCGAGGAAGCGATGCTGCGAGAGGACGACATCCTCGTCGCACAGCGCGTGGTACTGCGGCTGCAGTTCGGCAATGTCGGGCACGGAGATGCTGTCCAGAGGGTCGATATCGGCGATGCGATAGCCTTCCCTTTTGTAGGCATCGATGAAGGCCTGAACGCGCGCATGGGCCAGGCTCTGGCGCACGCCGGCATGGCCGGCAACGGAAGTGGGGTGTTGGAAACTCATGGCGAGACCTTTCAGTGCGGCTGCACGGTCAAGTAGCATGGACGAGTCACCTCCCCCGAAGCCTGCGCCACGGCATCGTGGCGAAGTCATTCGGGTAAGGGAATCGGATGGGACGCGCTTTTGTTATCGCGACGCGCCGTCGAACCGGCGCGCGCGGTCTCCTCGCAAACGCTCAGGAACGGGCGTTCAGGCCTCGATCAGGGACAGCTCGGGCTGGACGGTGGCAACCCGTGGACCGGGTCTGTTGGGGTGGGCATGGGAGTGCGCCAGCAACTCGCTGAGCTTGAAGCGTCCCATCAGGTCCGACAGTTGCTCGGCCTGGCCTTGCAAGGCCTTGGAGGCAGCAGCGTTCTGCTCCACCAGGGCCGAGTTTTCCTGGGTCATCTGGTCCATCTGGCTGATAGCCTGGTTGATCTGCTCGATGCCCTCGCTCTGCTCCTTGCTGGAGGAGCTGATATCGGTGATCAGGTCGGTTGCATGCTTGATGCTGGCGATGACCTCATCGATGGTGGAGACGGTCTGCTCGACGATGGCGCTGCCGGTCTTGACCTGGTCCACGGAGCCCTCGATGAGGGACTTGATTTCCTTTGCAGCCACGGCACTGCGCTGGGCCAGTCCACGCACTTCGCTGGCCACCACGGCAAAGCCGCGGCCATGCTCCCCGGCCCGGGCTGCCTCGACGGCGGCGTTCAGCGCCAGGATATTGGTCTGGAAGGCGATGCCATCGATCACCGTGATGATGTCGGCAATCTTGCCCGAGGACGTGCTGATGGCGCTCATGATGTTGACCACCTGCTCCACCGAGGAGCCTCCGCGCACCGCCACATCCGAGGCCGATACTGCCAGCGCGCTGGCTTGGCGGGCGTTGTCGGCATTCTGCTTGACGGCCGTGGTCAGCTGCTCCATGGCCGAGGCGGTTTCTTCCAGGGAGCTGGCCTGTTGCTCGGTACGATCGGACAGGCTGAAATTGCCCTGCGCCAGTTCACGCGCGGCCATGTCGATGGCGGTGGTACCGCTGCGCACATTGGAGACGGTGTCGTGCAGGTTATCGCTCATGTTCTGCAGGGCATGCAGCAAGCGGCTGATTTCATCCTTGCCCTGGGCCTGCAGGCGATGGGACAGGTCTCCATGGGCTACGGCCTCGGCCAGCACCACGGCATTCTTGACCGGCGCAGTGATGGTTCGGGTGATGAGGAAACCGATGATGGACGCCAGCACTACCGCTGCCGCCGACAGGGCAATCATCTGCACCACGGCCATCTGACCCTGGTCGGACGCCTGACGGGCATCGCTGACCATCTCCTGGGCCAGGTAGTTGACCATCTTGTCGACGGTGACGAAGTACTCGACCTGCAGGCGTGACATGTCACCCTGGTAAAGCGTGGTTGCCTCGGCGCGACTGTCGGCCTTCATCAATTCGAAGAACTTGCGCACGGTCACGCCATAGGCGCTGCGCGCCGTGGTCTGCTCGGCATAGAGGGCTTTGCTCTTGTCGTTGTCGAGCAAGGCTTCCAGTTGCTGGTAAGCCTCGGTATTGGCCTTGCGCAGGCCCACGTACTGCTCCATGTACTTGGCCGATGCCTCGGGTGAGGACGCCAGCAGAATATTGCTCAGTACCGCATTGGCCTTGTAGCCATTGTTCTTGATCTGGTTGCTCAATGCGATGAGCTGGTACTTCTCGTTGACGATGCCGTTCATCTCGGCATTATTGGATGACTGGTTCCTGACCCCGACCAGGGCGGTCACCACGATCAAGAGCAAGACTACCGAAAATGCGCCCCCCAAGCGGACGCCAATATTGAAATTGGCCAGCTTCATTGCCACCCCTTCCTATCCCGAATAGATATCGAACATGCAGTCGACGGCACGGCCACTACGCCCCGCGTACTCCGTGTCGTCACACTCTTGCGAATCCGCTTACTGCATCTCTACTGGTTCTATATCGATTCGTCGGGGTGCTACGCCTGGCTGGTGGCTATCCATCGAGAGCTGCCAGCATGGGTAATTCCTCAAAACCAATCCGCCTCGGCTAACGCCGGTCTCTTTTGTTGAGAAACCGCAAATTCACCACAAGTTAAACATTACTTTGAAGAAATGTCACGTAAAAATAGAGTTTTTATGATGTTTTACGACGCGACAAGCATCCAGGCAGGGACGCGTGTCACGTAACGAACAAGTGTACTTGCCACGTGATCAAACGTACGTCATGAGGATGGCGCAGGATCGGCCTTTGCATGGCCGGCAAGCGCAAAAAAAAGCCACCTCGCGTGAGGTGGCCCCTGCCCTGCAAGACCAGATCGTTAGTAATTGATGTCGACGCGTGCTGTGCGTCTGGCTTGCTGCGGCTTATTGCGGCTTGCGGCTCCCTGCTTAAGCGGCCTTGGGCTGGCGGCGGGATGCGCGCAAGGCCACCAGACCCAGGGCCATCAGTGCCAGCGACATTGGCTCGGGGACCGTACCGCCGGTATTTCTCACCACGGTGTAGGAATCCACCGGGGGGAAGTAGTCCCAACCGTTGGCCAGGCTCCAGCCGAAGTTGGAGCCAAAGTAGTTTGAAGTCAGGAATGCATCCAGATTGCCGAACCAGTCAGCGGCATTGCTGGACCATACGTTGGTATTGACGTTGAAGGTGCCGAAAGCATTGACATTGCCCAGCGAGAAAGTCTGGCTGTCACTATCCGAGAAGGAAAGCGCCGTCAGGTTCGCGAGATTGATATTGCCGGCGCCGTCGGCATTACCGGTGAAGGTGATGCTCCAGCTTTGGGTGTTGCTATACCAGGTGCCGTCAATGGTGACGGTATTGGCGTGGGCGGCTGGCATGCAGAATGCCAGGGCAAATGAGATTAATGCCAGCAGGCGCTTGGTGAGAGTCATGATGAAGTCCTCATTCGGTTAGTGGCAATATTGTCAATGCAATAACCTTGCCAGAATTGAAACCTCACTTCCCCTGTTTCCAAGCCATTGATTTTATTGTATTTAATGCATCATTTTTCGGCCGTCTACCGCCAAAACTCACATCAGGAATTCGGATTGAAAGGAATTCCGACAGTGAGGATTGTTTCCGCGCAGGCGGCTCCCTCCACTCCGCCCGTTTTTGCTGCGCAAAAACAAAAACGCCTCGTTCTTGCGAACGAGGCGTTTTATTTGGCGGAGCGGACGGGGCTCGAACCCGCGACCCCCGGCGTGACAGGCCGGTATTCTAACCAACTGAACTACCGCTCCAAAACGGGTGCAGACTGCAAGATGCTGGTGGGCGCTGAGAGGCTCGAACTCCCGACCTAAGCCTTGTAAGGGCTCCGCTCTACCAACTGAGCTAAGCGCCCGGCAACCTTAACAGTCTCGTTGCTTTTGTTTCCTCAGCAACGAAAGAACATTATTTTATAGCATCTTTTAAAGCTTTGCCAGCTTTAAATTTAGGAACTTTGCTTGCCTTGATCTTGATGGCGGCTCCGGTCTGGGGATTACGCCCCGTACGCGCTGCTCGCTTGCCCACTGCGAAGGTGCCGAAACCCACCAGGGTCACGGTGCCATTCTTCTTCAGCGTGGTCTTCACTGCACCAATGAATGCGTCTACTGCACGTCCGGCCGCTGCCTTGGAGATATCCGCGGCACCGGCAATGTGTTCAATCAGTTCGCCTTTATTCACTTACGCCCCTCGAACAAGTATTTGGTTTGGTTTGATTTCAAGTGACAGCTCATGCGACCCAACGACAGAGCCCCTCTCACCGTCGCTTGCCTTGCGGAAATTTTCCGCAGCGGCTATTAAACAAGCCGCTTCCCCAGGTGTCAAGCGGGTTTCAGGGTTTTGACGTGATTTTCAGCGAGGATCAGTCATTCAGAATAGTGCAATGAACCATGAACCCCGGCGCATAAGAAAAAAGCGCCTCTCACGAGGCGCTTTTCAACATTTCAATACCGGACTACGCCGATGATGAAACTCTGGCAGATCAGTGCTTGACCACCGGATCGGTTGCCCCATCCTTGGCTGCCACCGCCGTCTCGACGATGGCTTCATCGTCGCTCAGCGGTACCGGCTGGCGTTCCAGCGCCACTTCCAGCACCTTGTCGATCCAACGCACCGGGATGATCTCCAGCTTGTTCTTCACGTTGTCCGGAATCTCGGCCAGATCCTTCACGTTCTGCTCGGGAATCAGCACGGTCTTGATACCACCGCGATGCGCCGCCAGCAGCTTTTCCTTCAGGCCACCGATGGGCAACACCTCACCACGCAGGGTGATTTCACCGGTCATCGCCACATCAGCACGCACTGGAATGCCGCTGAAGATGGAGACCAGCGCCGTGGTCATCGCGATACCCGCGGACGGACCGTCCTTGGGGGTCGCGCCTTCCGGCACGTGGATGTGGATGTCGCTCTTCTCGAACACTTCGTTCTTGATACCCAGCTTGCGGGCACGGCTGCGCACGACAGTACGCGCGGCCTCGATCGATTCCTTCATCACATCGCCCAGCGTACCGGTACGGATGATCTGGCCCTTGCCGGGCATGTTCACCGCTTCGATGGTCAGCAGGTCGCCACCCACTTCGGTCCAAGCCAGGCCGACCACCTGGCCGATCTGGTTCTCCTTCTCGGCGATGCCGAAGTCGAAGCGACGCACGCCCAGGAACTTGTCCAGGTTGCGCGAGGTGACGGTGATCTTCTTCTCCTGCTTCTTCAGCAGCAGCATCTTGACCACCTTGCGGCAGATCTTCGAGACTTCGCGTTCCAGCGAACGCACACCGGCTTCACGGGTGTAGTAGCGGATGATGTCGCGGATGGCCGATTCGGCCACGCTGATCTCGCCTTCCTTCAGGCCGTTGTTCTTGATCTGCTTGGGCAGCAGATAGCGCTGCGCAATGCTGGTCTTCTCGTCCTCGGTGTAACCCGACAGGCGGATCACTTCCATCCGGTCCAGCAGTGCCGGCGGGATGTTGAAGGAGTTCGAGGTCGCCACGAACATCACATCCGACAGATCGAAATCGACCTCGATGTAGTGGTCCGAGAAGGTATGGTTCTGTTCCGGATCCAGCACTTCCAGCAGGGCCGACGACGGATCGCCACGGAAATCCATGCCCAGCTTGTCGATTTCATCGAGCAGGAAGAGCGGATTGCGTACACCGACCTTGGACAGGCTTTGCAGGATCTTGCCCGGCATGGAGCCGATGTAGGTGCGACGGTGGCCACGGATCTCGGCCTCGTCACGCACGCCACCCAGTGCCATGCGCACGAACTTGCGGTTGGTGGCGCGGGCGATGGACTGGCCCAGCGAGGTCTTGCCCACGCCCGGGGGACCGACGAAGCACAGGATCGGCGCCTTCAGCTTGTCCACGCGCTGTTGCACGGCGAGATATTCCAGGATGCGTTCCTTGACCTTATCCAGGCCATAGTGATCGCCTTCCAGGACCTTCTCGGCATTGGGCAGGTCATTGTTGACCTTGGACTTCTTCTTCCAGGGCAGCCCGACCAGGGTATCGATATAGTTGCGCACCACGGTGGCTTCAGCCGACATGGGCGACATGAGCTTCAACTTCTTGAGCTCGGACTGGGCCTTTTCCAGGGCTTCCTTGGGCATCTTGGCGGCCAGGATCTTCTTTTCCAGCTCTTCCAGATCCGCGCCGTCTTCGCCTTCACCCAGTTCCTTCTGGATGGCCTTGACCTGTTCGTTCAGGTAGTACTCGCGCTGCGACTTTTCCATCTGGCGCTTCACGCGGCCACGGATGCGCTTTTCCACCTGCAGGATGTCGAGTTCGCCTTCCAGCTGGCCGAGCAGGTGCTCGTAGCGCTTGGCGACGTTGAAGATCTCCAGGATGACCTGCTTCTGCTCCAGCTTCAGGGGCAGATGCGCGGCGATGGTGTCGGCCAGGCGACCGGCATCATCGATACCGGCCAGCGAGGTCAGAATCTCGGGCGGGATCTTCTTGTTCAGCTTCACGTACTGGTCGAACTGCTGCACGATGGTACGGCGCATGGCTTCGACTTCGGCTTCATCGCCCTGCTCCGACTCCACCGGGGTCAGGTCGGCGACGAAATGCGTTTCCAGTTCGCTGATGTGATGGATGCGTGCGCGCTGTGCGCCTTCGACCAGCACCTTCACGGTGCCGTCAGGCAGCTTCAGCATCTGCAGGATGTTGGCCACGCAACCGATTTCATAGATGTCTTCGGCCGAAGGCTCATCCTTGGCGGCGGCCTTCTGGGCCGCGAGCATGATGCTCTTGCCTTGCTCCATGGCCGCTTCCAGCGCCTTGATCGACTTCGGGCGGCCGACGAAGAGCGGAATCACCATGTGCGGGAAGACAACCACATCCCGTAACGGCAACAGCGGCAATTGCGATTGTTCTGTGAGTAGAGGAGTCGTCATGGCGGGCCTTATCAAAAATTACTGTGAATGATGTTGGCACGAGTGACCAAAACACAAGTCCGGCAACGTGAATATTTCTACACCGGTTGCGCGTTGTCATGATCGCAACAAAATAAAAAAGCCACACGAAGTAAACTCCGAGTGGCTTTTCGATGGAAGCCAGAGTAGTTTCGCCGGTTTATTTTACCGCTTTTGCGGCTACCGGACTTCGGGTGGCTTCTTGCTACCAGCCGGCACCGCATCCCCTGCGGCGCTGGCTGTTTCCTGCACGGCAGCAGGCGCTCAGGCGCCCGACACCTTGGGCTGGTCGTGATAGATCATCAGCGGCTTGGCACCATTGGTGATGGTGTTCTCGTCGACGACGACCTTGGCCACGTTCTGCTGGCTGGGCAATTCATACATCACATCCAGCAGCGCATGCTCCAGGATGGAACGCAGGCCGCGGGCACCGGTCTTGCGCGCCAATGCCTTCTTGGCGATGGCGTGCATGGCAGCCGGGCGGATTTCCAGCTCGGCGCCTTCCATCTGCAGCAGCTTGGCGTATTGCTTGACCAGGGCATTCTTGGGCTCGATCAGGATCTGGATCAGGGCTTCCTCATCCAGTTCGTTCAGGGTGGCGATCACCGGCAGGCGACCGACCAGTTCCGGAATCAGGCCGAACTTGACCAGGTCTTCCGGCTCGGCATTGAGCAGGACTTCCGAATTGGTCTTCTCGGTCTGGCTCTTGACGCTGGCCGAGAAGCCGATGCCGCTCTTCTCGGAGCGATCCGAGATGATCTTGGCCAGGCCGTCGAACGCACCGCCGCAGATGAACATGATGTTGGTCGTGTCGATCTGGACGAAATCCTGGTTCGGATGCTTGCGACCACCTTGCGGCGGCACCGAGGCCATGGTGCCCTCGATGAGCTTCAGCAGCGCCTGCTGCACGCCTTCGCCGGAGACATCGCGGGTGATCGACGGGTTATCCGACTTGCGGGAAATCTTGTCGATTTCGTCGATGTAGACGATGCCCTTCTGGGCTTTCTCGACTTCGTAATTGCAGTTCTGCAGCAGCTTCTGGATGATGTTCTCGACGTCCTCGCCAACATAGCCGGCTTCGGTCAGCGTGGTCGCATCGGCGATCACGAAGGGAACGTTCAACATGCGTGCCAGGGTCTGCGCCAGCAGCGTCTTGCCGGAGCCCGTCGGGCCGACCAGCAGGATGTTGCTCTTGGCCAGTTCGACATCGTCCTTCTTGCCCAGGTGCTTGAGGCGCTTGTAGTGGTTGTACACCGCCACCGACAGGATGCGCTTGGCAGTGACCTGCCCGATCACGTACTGATCCAGCAGTTCGCTGATTTCCTGGGGGGTGGGCAGATCCGACTTGGCGCCAGCCACCGAATCAACACTGGCGGCTTCATCACGGATGATGTCGTTGCACAGGTCGATGCATTCGTCACAGATGAAGACCGAAGGACCGGCAATCAGCTTCTTGACTTCATGTTGGCTCTTGCCGCAGAAGGAGCAGTAAAGCAGTTTTTCGCCGCTGGAAGATTTTTTCTCAGACATAGAGCTACTAGGATAGAAGTTACGCCCCGATCATACCCGCGAAATCCGGATCCGTCACGGCTTGGTCATGTTCACTGCCCCAAAATGCTTCATGAGACGGCGACATGTTCGTTATATGTCAGCGCAAGCGTGATTTATCAAGCAAATAGAGCCGAAAAAGCTGCCCTATACCGATTTCATCAGAAATTTGCCAAAAAAAATGCCCGAACCATGTTCCGTTCGGGCATTTGTTTCGCGTCTTGCGACGCTGCGCTCAATTCAGGTTCAAGCGCGCTCGGTCAGCACCTTATCGATCAGGCCATATTCAGCGGCGGCCTCGGCCGACATGAAATTGTCGCGATCGGTGTCCTTGCTGATCTGATCGACCGTGCGGCCGGTCTTTTCAGCGAGGATGGTGTTGAGACGTTCACGCAGGTACAGGATTTCGCGTGCCTGGATCTCGATATCCGATGCCTGGCCCTGGGCGCCGCCCAGAGGCTGGTGAATCATGATGCGCGAGTTCGGCAGCGAGAAGCGCTTGCCCTTGGCACCAGCAGCCAGCAGGAAGGCCCCCATGGACGCGGCCAGGCCCGTGCACAGCGTCGACACTTGCGGCTTGATGAACTGCATCGTGTCGAAGATCGCCATGCCGGCCGATACCGAACCGCCAGGCGAGTTGATGTACAGGGAAATGTCCTTGTCCGGATTTTCGCTTTCCAGGAACAGCAGCTGGGCGACGATCAGGTTGGCCATCGCATCATTGACCGGTCCAACCAGGAAAATGATGCGTTCCTTCAGCAGGCGCGAATAGATATCGTAGGCGCGCTCGCCGCGACCACTCTGCTCGATCACCATCGGCACCATGCCGAGCATTTGGGTGTCCAGTGCAGATTGCTTGATCAGACCTGTCATGTATGCATCCTTAGCGTAAAGAGTTTTCCGATACTACTAGAGAAAACCGGATTACGCTTGTGCCTGATTACCCATCAGCTCGTCGAACGCAACCGGCTTTTCCGAGACCTTGGCCTTGCCGAGAACGTAGTTGACGACGTTTTCTTCCAAAACAAGGGCTTCGACTTCAGCCAGGCGGCGACGGTCGGAGAAGTAGTACTTCAGCACTTGTTGCGGGTCTTCGTAGCTTTGGGCGAAATCTTCGATCTGGGCCTTGACCTGTTCTTCGGTGGCTTCCAGCTTGTTCTGCTTGACCACTTCAGCCAGGATCAGACCCAGGCGCACGCGGCCACGCTCAACGACACAGAACAGTAGGATCTCAACTAG